>NZ_FNTX01000002.1:1909669-2227947 GCF_900105765.1 Ruania alba | reverse complement strand
CAGCGGTTTGGTCGTGCACCAGGGCGCCCATCCGAGGGTCGATGTACTCGCCTTGCCCGCCCGTGGCTCCGACCACGACCGGACGTCCCTCGACGAGGGCCTCAGCGGCGGACACGCAGAAGTTGTCTGCCCGGGTGGGCAGGAAGAACACGTCGGCGTCGGCGAGCGCGGTACGTACGCCGGCGGCGTCGGCGGCCCCGGGCAGCCGCACCAGATGCTCCACCTTGCGGCGCCGGGCATGGCGCTGCACCTTGGTGCGTAGCGGGCCGTCCCCGATCCAGGTGAGCCGGGCTGGGTGACCACGCCCTACCAGCTCGGCGACAGTATCCACCGCGAGCAGCGGATCCTTGCGGTCCACCAGTCCCCCGACGGCGACCAGTCGGGTGGGGGTGCGCGGGCGCATGGGGCGGGACTGCAGGTGCTCGGGTGAGGGAACGATGCACGGCACGACCGTCGTCGGGTCATCGCCCCGGCGGGCACGGATCGGGGTGGCGAGGTACTCACACACCGCAGTGACGACGTCGGGGCGTCGCACCAGCGGCCACAACAACGGCAGCAGCAGGCGCCAGGTCAGCGGCAACGTGCTGGGGGTGGTGAGGCCGGACCAGTGCTCGGTGTGCACCCAGGGCACCTGGGGACGCCACCATGCCATCGGCAGCAGAGCGGGGAAAGCCATCGTGTGCACCGTATCGGCCCCAGCCACGGCAGTACGGAGGTCCTGGCCGGCACGCAGCACGGACAGCGGCGAGCGTGGGTTCATGCTGATCCGCTGCACGGCGATCCCATCACGGGTGGTCTCGGGCTCACCATCGTCCTGAGCGGGTGGGATCAGGTGCACCACCCGAACCGAGCTGACCTCCGGCCGGGCAGCGAGCGCCGCGACGTCGGAGGCGACGAACGTGCCCATCGTGGGGGCGTCGTCAGTGGGAAACCACGGGGTGACGGCGACGACGTTCATGCGGGTGCCCCTCCGCGTGCAGCACGGGTGAGCGGCAGGTGAAGAGTTCGCACGGTACCGAGTATGTCGTACCGCCGGGCCCGGCACGGCGTGCCGACGGTGCGATGTCACCCACACGTTCAGGCAGCCAGGATGACGCCGCCCGGCCAGAACGTCTCGCGGCCCATAGACTCCGTCAGGTGAAGATCCTCAGCGTGGTCGGGGCGCGTCCGCAGTTCGTCAAGCTGGCACCGGTGGCTGCTGCGTGCGCGACGGCAGGGGTCGAGCACGTGATCGTGCACACCGGGCAGCACTACGACGAGCTGCTCTCGGACGTGTTCTTCTCGACCTTGCAGATCCCCACCCCGGACGTGCAGCTCGGGATCGGGTCCGGCTCGCATGCCGAGCAGACCGGGGCGATGCTGACGGCGCTGGAGCCCGTGCTGCTGACCCACTCCCCCGACTGGGTGCTCGTGTACGGGGACACGAACTCGACGTTGGCGGCTGCCCTGGCTGCCGTGAAGGTGCACCTACCCGTGGCACACCTGGAGGCGGGGCTGCGCTCGTTCAACCGGCGGATGCCGGAGGAGCACAACCGGGTGCTCACCGACCACACCGCCGATCTCCTGCTGGCCCCCACGGACGTGGCAGCCTCGCACCTGGCTCGCGAGGGGCTCGCCGAGCGGACCGTGGTGGTCGGCGACGTGATGACCGATGTGCTGCACCAGGTCGCGGCAGCGGTGACCGGTGCGGGGCCGGAGCTGCTGGAGCGGTTCAGGATGACGGCGCGCGGGTTCAGTGTGGCCACCCTGCACCGGGCCGAGAACACCGACGACCCGGCACGACTGGCAGCGATCATCGACGGACTGGCCGCTGTGGACCATCCGGTGCTGCTGCTCGCCCACCCACGTCTTCGGGCGAAGGCTGCCGAGCACGGGCTGCGGCTGGACCTCGGGAGCGTGCGCGTGCACGAGCCGCTCGGCTACCCGGACCTGGTGGCGCTGGTTTCGCAGGCCCGCGGAGTGATCACCGACTCCGGCGGCCTGCAGAAGGAGGCCTTCGAGCTGCGGGTGCCGTGCACCACCGTGCGTACGGAGACCGAGTGGGTGGAGACCGTGGAGCTGGGGTGGAACGTGCTGGCACGGCCTGAGGAGATCGCGGTGGCCGCCACCCGGGCACAGCCGGCGGCCACCGAGGCGGCGCCCTATGGGGATGGGCATGCGGCGGAGCGAGTGGTGGAGGCGCTGGCTCAGACGTGATCGCGCGGAATCGTCCGACTCCACGTCTGAGTGTGGACGCGTTCGGCGCCGTGCCACGCATCTTGCTCGGCGTAGAGGTGGAAGTGGGTCGGGCTGGAGGTCAGCACCGTGCGCGTGGTCGCGCGCGTCTGCCAGTCGCCGCGGCCGAAACCCAGCTCCCAGACCGTCTCTCCACGCACCGAGTTGAAGTCCTCAGCAACGAAGCTGTACCGCTCATAGGCGTTCCGGTGCACGGTGAGATCGATGTTCTCGAAATGCACCGCACCGAGATTCTTGACCACCTCGAGCGCGCCGGACAGGTCCACCATGTTCCGGCTCACCCGCCAGTCATGCTCGGCAGGCTCGAGCTGGGTCACCTTCAGCGGCGGCGCTCCCTCGGGTTCGGCGAACGAGGGAGCGATCGCACCCTCATCCACATCGTTCGGTCGCACCGGGAGCACGAGAGCGCTGCTGTCGGGATAGACGGTCAGCTGCACGGGCTCCGGCGAGGGCCACACGACCGGCCAGTACGAGGTCGAGACAGACATCCGCAATCGGTGGCCGGGCGGGAAGGACTGGGCCATACCGTTCATCGGGACCCGCACCCGGTAGTGCTCTCCCGGTTGTAGCGGCATCGGGTCGTCGGCGCCCTCGCGATGGGTGAGGTTGGCGACGCCGTAGCTCACGCGCGTCGCCGCACCGTCGGTGCCGACGTCCGAGAGCCGGACGATCAACTGCGCCACCGGCTGGTCCACCGAGATCTCCAGGTCGGCGACCGGAGCGCCGAGAGCCTCCAGCCGCTCGGTCAGCTCCGGGCCGTTGAAGACCAGCGAGCCGCCGTCCTCCTCGCGCTGGTCGTAGGGCATGTCCGGCGGAGCGTTGTAGGAGCACCACTTTCCGGCGAACTGCCCCACCGAAAGCGGGGACTGCACCGTCCCGGACTGGCCGGAGGCCACCTCCCCGGGTTCGAGGATCCGGTACAGATCCAGCGGATAGGAGCGCTCCACGATCCGATCGCTGGGCCAGGACGGTTCACCCACCCACCGACCGGGCCGCGCGTCATAGGTGGTGGCCGGGGGCGCGGCGTCCTGCATCCAGATGGTCAGGGCCGGGCCGTCCATCGCCCCGTTGCCGGTGCGATCCTTGAGCCAATGGTCCCACCAGGTGACCATCTCCTGCAGGAATCCGATCGCCGGGCCCGGCTGACCCAGGTGCGGGTACTTGTGGCTCCACGGCCCAATCAGCGCGCGCGTGGGGGCGTTCAACCCCGCCAACAGCCGGAAGACGGCGTTGGAGTAGCCGTCGGCCCAGCCGCTGACGGCGAACACCGGCACCTGGACGGCGGAGTAGTCCTCGATGATCGATCCGTGCCGCCAGTAATCATCACGGCGCTGGTGACGCAGCCAGGTGTCCAGCCACAGCCCGCTCCCGTCCAGGCGTTGGTGCCACATGTCCAGCCAGCGCTCGCCGACGATCGCTGGGTCCGGCGGGCAGGAGTTGTAGGCGAACATCGTCGAGGCCCAGGACAGGTTGTCGGTAAGCAGGCAGCCACCCATGTAGTGCACGTCGTCGGTGTAGCGATCGTCGGTGGAGCAGACGGTGACGATGGCACCGAGGCTCGGTGGGCGCCGTGCGGCGACCTGCAGCGCGTTGAACCCGCCCCAGGAGATGCCCATCATCGCTGTGCGTCCGTTGCACCAGGGCTGGTCGGCCAGCCAGGCCAGCACCTCCTCGGCATCGCTGAGTTCCTGCTCCAGGTACTCGTCCTCCAGCACGCCCTCGGAGTTGCCACTACCCCGCAGGTCCACGCGCAGGCACGCGTAGCCATAGCCGGCCATGTACGGGTGATGGATCGAGTCCCGCTGCGCGGTGAGATCGCGTTGCCGATACGGGATCATCTCCACGATGCCCGGCACCGGTTCGCTCCGGGCCGAGACCGGCCGCCACGCACGGGCGGCGAGGCGGGTACCGTCGCGCAGCTCGATCCACAGGTGCTCGATCTCCTCCACCTCGTGGGGCAGGGAGGTGACGATACGCACTCAGGCCTCCTCGACGTCGTCGATCTCGAACTCCACGCCGTCCCGGAACTCGTCGTACTTGCGCCTCAGCTCCTCCTCGTCCTCCCCTCCGACGAAGACCTCGGCGAGGACGTAGCTGTAGCTGTCCTCGCCGTAACCGGCGGACAGCCGGGTGCCCTCGGTGGCACGGACGTGGACGGAGCCATCAAGGCGCTCCTCCAGCCTGGCGAGCGTCGACTCGTCCGGAACGCGCCGCACGATGCCATCGCTGAAGTGCCGCAGGAACCACTTCGCCGCCATCGGGTACCGCCGCCGCTCGCCCCGGGGCGGATCGGGGACCTGCCCCAGGCCCAGGCGCACCATCGCGGCATGGTTCGGGACGCCGTCGACCATCTCGAAGAGGCGGGCGTGCTCCTGGGAGTGCCGTGCATTGATCTCCAGCAGCCGGATCCGGCCCGTCTCCGGGTCCCAGAAGTACTCGATGTTGAAGGTGGAGGTGTCCAGACCCGTCGCGGCGATGACTTGGGTGGAGATCTCCACGATCCGGTCGCGGACGGCCAAGGGCACCGGAGCCGGGTACTGGTAGCGCAGGAAGCTGGAACTGTCCGGGTAGTTGATGGAGGCCACCAGTCCGTACGCGGTGACGGTGCCGTCGGCGACGAATCCCTCCAGCGTCATCTGATGGCCGTCGGCCACCTCCTCAGCCATGTAGGCGGTGCCACCCACCTGTTCGATCTCCGGGGGCAGGTGGAGCATCGCCAGCACGTCCTCGAACGGTCGCCCCATCCGGGTGACGTCCTCCCGGGCCCGCGGAAGGACGTCGGCGAGCTGGGGCTGGTCGGCGACCCGATAAGCGCCTTCGGAGGACGCCGACTCCACCGGTTTGATCCATGCCGGGTAGCTCACCCCGTCAGGCAGATGCGGCTCGTCGGCGTCCAGATCGAGCAGACCGAACGCCGGCAGGGAGTTAGTGACGCGGCTCTGCACCAGCCGGCTCCAGTACTTGTGCTCGCAGCGCACCACCGCGCCCAGGTCGGCCGAGGGCAGACCGCGGCGCGCGCACAGGATCGGAGCCATCATCGTGGCCGGGAAGTCCCAGAAATTGACGATCGCATCCACCGTGCCGTCGAAGGCCGTCAACTGGACCTCAGCGCGGTCGAGCAGATCCGGGACGTTCACCTCCCCCTGCTGCAACTCGTCCCGGGTCAGGAGCTGGTGGAACGCGAGCGAGTCGGCGCCGTCCAGCGAGCGCAGCACCTCCGCGTTCGCCTCGTCCAACCCGAGAACGAAGACGTTCTGGTTCATGGTCCCGATCGTCTCAACCGGCGACTGGCTCTGCATCTGGGCGGGGGCGCCGATCACACCCTGAATGACCTGAGCGTGACGGGTGAACGCGGAACCGACCTACTCATTCGCCGCCGACGGACGCCCGATCTCACAACGTCTTGTCTGTAGTATTCTGCGCTCATCCACAGTATTCTGTTGATATCAGTAGAATTCTGCTACTGGTGATCTGTGATGTGAGGCGAGGCGCTGATGGATGTGAGTCGACCACTGACGGCCGTCATTCCCTCTCTGGAGGGCCCCGTACTGGAGGTTCTGGCGGGCACGTCCCGTGCACTCACGGGCCGCGAGATACACCGCCTCACGGGTACCGGCAGCGAGTCTGGGGTGCGACTCGTATTGAACCGCTTGGTGGAGCATGGACTGGTCCATGCGACCAGGGCCGGACGGGCCACGCTGTACGTGGCGAACCGTGACCACATTGCGTGGCCTGCCGTGCGTGCACTGACGGAACTGCGACACGACCTCTTCGGCCGCCTCCGTCGCCTCACCATGTCGTGGGAGATCGAACCAACAACAGTGGCCGTGTTCGGTTCCGCAGCACGCGGCGACGGGAACGTTGACAGTGACATCGACATCCTGATCGTGCATCGAACCCCGGACGAGCCCCGGTGGACCAACCAGGTGGACACCCTTCGCGAATCCGTGCTCGCCTGGACCGGCAACCACTGCCAGGTCTACGACATCACCGACACCGATTTCGCCCGTCACGTCACAACAGGTGAGGCGATCGTAGACGAATGGCGCCAGGACGCCGTCGTGGTCTTCGGTACACCGCTGGACCGGCTGATTCGGAAGGAGCCCCACTGATGGCGACACGTGGTCCACGGACTCAGGACTGCAGCATCGCCGAGGCCAAGGTGAGAGCGGCCCAATCACGCAAGTTCCTCGACACCGCGGAACTCATCCTCGATGCCGACGACGATCTAGCAACGCCAGGCGCTGCGGCAGCGCTCGCCGTACTCGCAGGAATCGCCGCCTCCGATTCGCTGTGCTGTCGGAACCTCGGGCGACGTCCGCGCGGCCAGGACCACCGCGAGGCCACGCCGCTCCTCGAACAGGTCGAGCCGAACGGGAAGGATATGTCCCGCTCACTCGCGCGACTCCTTGAGTTGAAGGACGGCTCACACTACGGGCTCGTCTACCTCACGATGTCTCGCGCGAAGACGGCCGTGAGGAATGCTGCGGCCCTGGCCGAAGCGGCCGAAACAGCGCTGCGTCGCTGAGCGCCGATCCAACTCGTCTTCTTGCGCTACCGGCCAACCAACACCCGCACCGCGTCGACCCACCCGCCGGACCGACGCTCCGCTGCGACCTCCGGCGCCCGGGCGTGCGAGGCAGCCTTCCACTGCTGCACCATCTCCGGGGTGAGCCGGTCCAGCACCTGGGTGAGGGACGCCGTCGTGAATTCCTCGGTGACCTCCCCCAGGCCGTGCTCGCGCACCAGGCCGGCCATCTCGGGCGAGGGTCCGACGATGATGCCGAGTCGCGCCTGTACGAAGTCGAAGAACTTGTTCGGCAGGGTCCACCGGTAGTTGAACGTCAGCGGCGGGAGCACGAAGACGCCGACATCGTAGTCGCACAGGGTCGGCACCAGATCGGCGTACGGCACGGGATCGTGCACACGTACCCGGTCGCCACCGAGAGCGACGTTGGCCGCCCTCGCCCGCTCCTTCAGCTCGGCGAGGTAGGCCGGATCGTTCGGCATCAGGAACAGGTCGAGGGTGACGTCGGTGCTGGTGTCCGTCACGGCGTCGATCATCAGCTCCAGGGTGCGGTTGCGGCGCGCGTTGCCCGAGTGCACCAGCCGGATTGGCTGCTGGACCAACGTGGGTTCAGTGTCGTGGAAGGCGGTGGCGTTCTCCACCACCGCGGCCTCGATCCCGAACTCGCGCCGGTACTCGGCCGCGAGCCCCTTCCCCACGGTGGTGACGGAGTCGGCGCGGGTGACGAACCGGCGGATGATCCACCGGTAGTAGGGCGCCACGAACAGCCGCCACCGCCACGACTCCTCGTTCTCCCGCGGCGCATACTCGTGCAGGTCCACGTGCACGCCGGCACGTGGTCGAAGCGCGAGCGCGACCGGCACGGTGTCGGCGTCGTTGGCCACCACCACATCCGCCTGGCCCACCGGCAGCGTGGCGCGCAGGTGGGCGATCACCGCGTTCATGTCCTGCACGCGCCGGTAGCGGCGCAGCATCAAGCTGAGCCGGTCCTTGTGCCAGGCCACCAGATCGGCGGGGATCTCGTAATGGGCGACCGCTTCAGCCGGAGCAGGTCCGTAGCCGACGGTCGTCACCTCATGCTCGGCAGCGAGCACCCGCACCTGTTTGAGCACCCGGGCGTCCTCAGCGATCGGTGAGAACGAGATCACCCAGACCTGGGCACGGCTCACGAGAGGATCCGGCGGTACTCGGCGAGCAGCACGGCGGCTTCCCCCTCCCAGGTGAGCGCGGTGGCTGCCTCGCGGGCTGCCCGGCGGTACGCCGCGGGGTCGGCCAGCACCCGCTGCATCGCGGCAGCCATCTGGTCCGGGCCACCGTCGACGGCGAAGATCTCCCCCACCCCGTGCTCGAGCACCACGGCCTTGGTGTCCGGCAGGTCGGCGGCCACGATCGGCAGGCCGGCGTGGATCGCCTCGAACAGCTTGTTCGGCAGCGAGTACGCATAGCTCAGGCAGGTGGGTCGCACGTAGACCACCGACAGGTCGGCGTCCGCGAGCGCCGTGGCCACCTCGTTTGAGGGCACCGCACCGATCAGGTGCACCCGATCGGCCACGCCGGCCGTCAGCGCCCGACGGCGGACCACCGCTAGGTAGTCCTCCTCGCCATAGCCGAGCAGCACCAGATGCGCCCCGGGCAGGTGGGTGAGGGCGTCGATGGTCTCCTCGATGCCGCGGCTGCTGGTGATCCGCCCGCCATAGGCGATCACCGGGGACTCCGGCCCGAGACCGGCGCGTTCGCGGAGCAGACCGTGCGCCCGGTCGGGGACCGGAGCGGCAGCCGGGATGTTGCGCACCAGTGCGGGTTCGCGACGGAGCCGGTAGGTGCGACGGAGCCATTCGGCGATGCTCGGGGAGACGGTGATCACGGCGGCGGCGCGACGGATCCCGACCCGCTCGACGAGGTGGTCGACATGCCGGGCGAGCGGGCGGTGCCGGACATTGCGGTGGCGCCACAACTCGTGGGCGTCGTAGAGGATCCGGGCGCCGGTGTGCCGGGCGATCCGCATCGCCGGGTAGAGAGTATTGCCGTCGTTGGCGTGGATCACGTCCGGGCTGAACGCCACGCCGTCGGCGATCGCGGCCCGCCAGTAGGAGGCGAGGCTGACGGTGAGATAGGCGCGCATCCCCAGGTCGGCGACCCGGGCGGCCATCCGGCCGAGCAACCCGCGCGTGGGGTGCGTTGCTGTCGAAGCGCGGCCGGTTCGCGACGGCACTGCACCCTTCGCAGGATCCGGCCCTGGTGACGTCGCCGAGGATGTCGGCGTGCCGACGCCTGGGGTCGCGGCGCCACGCACCCGGGCGAGCACCCGCTGGTAGGCACCGGCCAGGGCCGGGAGGGCGCTCGCCAGGGCGAACTCGGGAACGCGGACCCGTGTGACGCCGTCGGGAAGGGTGTGCTGGCCCGCACTGCGGCCGGTGCGCTCACGGGCCACGGCGATGATGCGCACCTCGCACCCAGCGGCGCGCAACGTGGCCGCGGTCTTGAGCACCCGGGCGTCCGCCTCGGCGTCGTTGTAGACCAGCAGCGCCACGCGTGTGGTGTGCCCGCCACGAGTACGCAGCCGGTCGCCGGCACCGGCGTGCCCGACGTCCTCGCTCATCGGTCCTCACCCACGAGCCCGGCCAGGGCGGCCTGCTGAGCAAAGTCCGGTTCGGCGGCCACCACCTCCCTGAACGTGCCGTGCGCCACCAGCTCCCCCTCTCGCATAAAACAGACCGTGTCGCTGTGCCGGATCGTGGCCAGTCGATGTGCCACCACCACGATCGTGACCTCGCCGCTGAGCTCGGCGATCGCCGACGTCACGGCCGCCTCGGTGGAGGTGTCCAGTGCGGAGGTGGCCTCGTCCATGATCAGCACCAGCGGGTCCGTGTACAGCGCGCGGGCGATCCCGAGCCGCTGACGTTGCCCACCGGAGAGTGCCAGACCCCGCTCCCCCACGCGGGTGTGGATGCCGCCCGGTCGCTCGTCGATCACGTCCAGGATCTGCGCACGGGCCAGGGCGCGGCGCACTCGCTCCTCATCCACCTGCTCCGGATCCCAACTGAGCGCCACGTTCTGGGCCACCGTGGAGTCGAACAGGGACACCTCCTGCGGCACGTAGCCCACCCGGGAGCGCCAGTCGGTGAGCACCCGCTCCATCGGGACATCGCCGATCAGGATGTGCCCCGCCGTCGGCTGCAGCAGCCCGAGCAGCAAGTCCACCAGCGTGGACTTGCCGGATCCCGAGGCGCCCACCAGCGCCAACGACGAGCCGAACGGGAGGTCGAAGGAGACCTGGTGCACGGCGTCGCGCTCGCCCGTGGGATAGCGGAAACTGACGCCCTCGGCACGCAACGCGCGGGCGCCCTCAGGTACCGGATCGTCCCCACCGGGGGCTTCGGGATCGCGGCGATCGGCGGCGGCGCGGATCTCATCCAGCACTTGGCGCGCGAACGGCATCGACGCGCCGGTCTGGGCCATGATCGACTGGAACCGGGTCAGCGAGGGCACGATCCGGAAGCCGGCGACGGCGAACAGCGCCACCGCGCTCAAGGCACCTTGCATGGCTTGTTGCTCCCCATCACCCAGATGCTGCAGATAACCGACGAGGGCGCCGAGGGCCAGCCCGCCGATCAGCCCGGCCTCGAGCACGTACCGCGGGATCACCCCGAGGAAGCTCATCTCGGCCCGGGCGCGCGAGGAGACATACCGTTCGCGGCGCACCACCTCGGCCACCTCGGGTCCCTTGCCGCGCAGGGTGATCTCCTTCAGCGAGTGCATCATCTCGGCGACGAGCCGCACCGAGCGGGTGGAGTGCTCCCGGTTCCGTTTCCCGGCGGCCACGGCCTTGCGCAGTACCCACAGGTAGAGCACCGCACCGATCACGCCGAAGTAGCCGATCGCCGCGAGTGCCACCAGTGGTTGGGCAACGACGAGCACGCCGAGGACGGCGGCGAACGTGACGATCTCCCCGGAGAGCATCGCGGCGGGGATGAGCACACCGGTCACCGTGGTGCCCACGCCGACGTCGGTGGAGCGCACCAGGTCCGTGGAGTTGCGGCCGAGCCGGTCGGTCCAGGGCGAGGAGAAGAAGGCCGCGAGCAGCCGCGCGCCGAGCTCCTGCTCGAACCGGGCGAACCTGCGGGTGGCGAACCACTGCAGTCCGATCGCGAACACACTCTTGGCCACGATCAGCACGCCTACCGCCACCAGCAGCACGGGCAGTCGCTCGTTCGGCACCGTACCCAGCAACGGAACGGTGACATCCGTTCCGGAGAGCAGCGGCGTCAGGGTGACCGCTAGCAGGCCCAGGGCGGCGACGTCCAGGATCGCCAGGGCACCAAGCGCCACGGCGAAGCCGACGATGAACCGGGAGCTTCCCGCGGGCAGCACGGTCAGGAGCTCGCGCATGATGCGCCACAGCGCGCCCATCCGAACCCTCACATTCTCGTCGTCGACCGAGCGGACTCGTCGAGCCCACCCTTGAGCCTAATCCGACCCGCGCTCCACTGGTACAGACCGATGCCAGCCATGTGAGAACAGTCACAGACGAACCCTGCCCGCGCCATCGGTCAGCATAGCTACGCTTAATTATTGCCCGAGCGCCGCTGGCCTGCAAATCCTTGTCTCCCCCCGGACTGAGGTAACCCATGGACCTTTCACACCTCGTCGTGTGCTCTTTCTACACTGCGGATGACTACTACCGCGAACACGCACGTACCCTCCAGAAAAACTTGGACCGACTTGGAATCAGCTACGAGATTCAAGAAATTCAGAAGAACAGTGGAGAAGATTGGGCGGACATCTGTCGGAAGAAGATTCCGTTCCTGGCGAACGTCTGCGAGCAGAACCCGGACAAGAAGGTCTTCTGGATCGATGTTGACTGTCAGCTTCTGGAACTCCCCACCTACGTAGCGGAATCAACGGCCGACCTCATCGGATTCCAACGCGGCTTCGGCTCGCCGATGCGAATCGGCTACGCCCACCGCACCCGATTTTGGGAACCGTGCTTCTTCGGAATAAATACGACCATCGGCGGTAGGAAGTTCATCAAGGACGCCCAGCTCCTCGAATCCAGCGCCACTATCAAGGCGACCGACGACTATTTCTTCGAGGAGTCGTGGCGTTCCAATGCTGCGCGCTTGACCTTTCAGGTCATCCCCTCTGCTTCGGTCCTCTCCAAGGCGAGCGCGGTTACCGGCGTGTCGACCTTCTTCTCGTTCGGCTCCAGTGGCAACGTCAGCGAGTTCAAAGGCAAGGTGACACAACACGATCGTGTCGGCGATCCGCTGGGCACCCCGCTCACACATCTGGTACGTCGGAAGGCCCTTCTTGGTGCCAAAGCCGTCGAACGTCGACTCCCCAGCGCCGCCGCGCGGCCGTTGCGGCGCTTCGCGGACACGATCGGGATCACCCACGCACTCACCGGCGGCGGTGCGGAGGCGGACCGGCTCTCCGGCACCGGCGCGGGCTCACCGCACCGGGCGCGCATCACCAAGGAGATGGTGATGGCGGGTCAGCGTGGTGACCTGGACCGCGTCGAGACGGCATTCGCACGCCTCTCGTCCTCGGGGATCCCGTCCGAGGCCGAGATCGCGGCCAAGCGGGCCGCCGACACGTATGCACACTTCGTCGCGAGGAAACCGGACGACACCACCGTTCCACTGGTCTGGTGGCCGCGCCCGTTCCCAGGCAATTTCGGCGACTGGCTCAGCCCGTTGATCGTCGCGAGCCAGACAGACCGCTCCATCTCATACGTGAGTCCCACGGCCCGATCCGCCGGCGACCACCTGATCTCCATCGGCTCCATCGGCCGGTTCATCCGGCCACGGTCCTTCGTGATCGGCACCGGTGTCTCCTCGACGGACATCGAACTCGATGCCACGGCCCGCTACTTCTCCGTCCGTGGTCCGATTACCGCACAGGTTGTTGCTGACAGTGGCGGACCCCAGGTGGAGAGCTGGGGCGATCCTGGAGCCCTGCTCTCCCGCGTGCTGCCGCTGGAGCGTGGCGAGACGAACGGCAGAATCGCCCTAGTCCGGCACTTCACCCACGCCAATCTCCCGCTGAAGACGCTGGAGAACATGGACGAGTTGAGCGTCCTCCTCTCGCACCCGGACGCCGTACAACGATTCCTAGGCGAGCTCATTGGCTACGACGCGGTAGTCACCAGTGCCATGCATGTGATGATCGCCTGCCACTCGTACGGAATCCCGTGTGCCTTGATCACGTTCGAAGGATTCGAGTCCTCCGTGCACGGGACTGGAATCAAGTATCAGGACTATTGCGAAGGCATGGGCCTGTCCCGACGCTACGAACCGATCCCGGTTGGTACAGACTTGCGAACGGCAGGTCTGAACAACATGATCACGCAGGAAGCGATCAGTACCGAGAAACTCGACGAGATCGAAGCAGCAGTACGCGAAGGGGTCTCGGCACTCCTGGACGCCCAGGACTGACATGATCAGTCACCTTGGCGCAGCATTCAGGCGACTGTTCACCACACGGCGTAGCAAGTTTGCAGTGGCTGTACTAATCGTTCTGATGGCGGCCATCCCCGTCACGGAGATGCTCGTACTTCGACTCTTCTCCACCCTAGTGGTCGACGGGGTCAACAAGTACGAGAACCTCGCTGATGCCGCCGGACCCGTAGCAGTTTTCCTGGTAGCACTGGGCCTCGCCCGCGGCGCGCACCACGTCGTGCGCTTCGCGCGCGTTCGCGTGTTCCGGAACGCGTTCGAAGCAGGCCAGCGCCAGAAGACTCCCAGCCAGGAGAGCTGGGAATGGGCGATGGCTTTTGAACTCTCTGGCGTCCTGATATCTCTAGTACAGGCGTTGGCGTTCGGTGTCCTCTTCCTCATGCTGGACTGGGTCACCGGAGCGACCAACGCCGTCGCGACAGTCGCCGTTCTCATATTCGTCTCTTACCTTTTTCGCCATCAGCTGGATGCACAACGAGGGTACGTCGCGACAGGGACGCGGCCGGGAAGCGTGCCAATCGCAACGCGACTCGGGGATCGGATCAGGGCTGCTGAACTCGGATCGGTCGTAGCCAGCATGGCGATGGTCCTCGTGCTCACGGTGATGCTGCTTCGCACCATTGTCGGAGCAGTGAGCACTGCCGACGCCATTGTCATGTTTCTCGCGCTCCGCCTAGTCGCAGGCCAGCTCGGCTCGCTGTCCGCGGCGGTGATGCGTTTCGCTCGTGCGTCCGCGCGGCGAGGAGAGCCATGAGCACGCCCATCCTGAGTATCGGGTACTCGACCCTTGCACCACGCGCAGGCCGGATATCGATTCCGCCGCCTGAACCCGATCTGGAAGTCCTGGCATGCGTACAAGGCGGACAAGCGCCCAAGCTTCCTGGGCACGTACGGGCACTCCCCCTGCCCGGGATCGGAGTGGCCCGAAGCCGAAACGCGGTGATCGCCGCTGCGCGCGGACGCTACCTGTTGTTCTGCGACGACGACGTTCAGGTGGACCTGACGGGTGTTCGTACCGGGATCGCCCACCTGACCCGCACCGGCCACGCCATCGCACTCGGCCGCGGGGTCGACCCCTCGGGTGCGCTACGAAAGCAGTACCCGCTCCACACCGTCCCGCTGACCCGCTTCAACTCTGCCAAGGCGGCAACATACGAGATGCTGATCGATCTGGATCAGGTCAGAGCGGCAGGAGTTCGCTTCGATGAGCGGTTCGGTGCCGGCGCCAGCTACCACCTCGGCGACGAGTACATCTTCATCGCGGACCTTCTCTCGGCCGGGTTGCGCGGTGAAGCCGTCCCAGAGACCTTCGGCATGCACCCGCACCTGAGCTCGGGTAGTCAGTGGAGCACCAGCCGGGACCGCGACGCGAGAGCAATCGCCATCAACCGGGTGTTCGGGCCTTATGCGTTGGGCCCGCGGATGGCGTTCGCCTGGAAGAACCGCCACCGGCTCGGCTCTCTGGCCAACATCGCTCGGTTCGCCGCGACCACGACCCGGGTGTCGCCCAACCCTGAGCAAGTCGTCTGAGCGCCAGACGTCGAGGACCGGTGCGGACGGCGTCCTTCGCCCGCTCGGCCTACCATGGCTCGACGTCGATCGGAGGTAGAAGTGGGAGCCGACCCCGCACACAAGCACATGCAGATTGGTGCCGTGGCCGAGGCCACCGGGCTCTCCCTGCGCACGATCCGGTACTACGAGGAAGTGGGCCTGATCACCCCGTCGGCTCGGTCGGCCGGTGGATTCCGCCTATACACCGAGGCCGATGTGGAGCGACTACGCGTGGTGATGGGGATGAAACCGCTGGACTTCAGCCTCGAGGAGATGCGTGACCTGCTGGACGCCTTCGACACCGTGGCCGTGGATCCCGGTGGCGAGCACGTGCACGATCAGACGCACGCGCAGGCGCGGGAACGGCTCGCACAGTACGAAGCCATGGCCGACGAGCGGTGCGCACGCCTGCGCCGTCGGTTGGCGAACGCGGAGGAGTTCACGCGCACCTTGCGCGCCGGGCTGACTCAGCGGCCGACGGCGTAGCGTCCGGTCCGCGAGACGGCCGGACAACCCTCCCCTTACGTGAGGGTATGATCGCTGACGGCGCGAGCGGACCCGATCCGCCGGCCAGCCCCGAGCCCATCCACCAGTTTCGTACGCAGCGTCGCGTGCACCGTACCTGTCCGAGGTACTGGCGCATGCCGGTGCCACGGGGCGCTGAGCCCCAGAACCTGCGAAGGAATGCTGCGTGTCGAACGACACTCCCGCCCGTGTGCCCGATCCCGCTCCCAACCCGCAGCCCGTGACCGGTGCGCCGGAGGCCGACCAGTCCTACGGTGTCCTCGCGGCGCTGAAGTCCCCACGCCGGCTGCGCACCGAGGTGCTCGGTGGCCTCGTGGTGGCCATTGCCTTGATCCCCGAGGCGATCGCCTTCTCTCTGCTCGCCAAGGTCGACCCGCGGGTGGGATTGTTCGCCGCGTTCACGATGGCGGTCACGATCGCCTTCGTCGGCGGTCGTCCGGCGATGATCTCCGCTGCGACCGCCGCCACCGCCGTGATCGTCGGGCCGCTGGGGCGTGAGTACAACCTCGACTACCTGATCGCGGCGGTCATCCTGGCCGGGATCCTGCAGGTGGTGCTCGGGGTGCTCGGAGTGGCGAAGCTGATGCGGTTCATCCCGCGCATGGTGATGGTCGGGTTCGTCAACGCCTTGGCCATCATCATCTTCATGGCTCAGCTGGAGCACGTGTTCAACGTCCCGTGGCCGGTGTACCCGCTGGTGGCGGCCGGAATCGCGATCATCGTGCTCTTCCCGAAGGCCACGAAGGTGATCCCGGCACCGCTCGTGGCGATCGTCGCACTGACCGGCGCGGTGGTCCTGGGCGGAATCAACGTGCCCAACGTGGGCGACCAGACCGAGCACGGCCTGCCGGACTCGTTGCCCGAACTGTTCTTCCCCAACGTGCCGCTCACCCTGGAAACTCTGCAGATCATCGCCCCGTTCGCGCTGGCGATGGCGATGGTGGGTCTGCTGGAGTCGTTGATGACCGCCAAGCTCGTGGACGACATCACCGACACGCACTCGAACAAGACCCGCGAGTCCTGGGGGCAGGGCGTGGCGAACGTCGTCTCCGGGTTCTTCGGCGGTATGGGCGGCTGCGCGATGATCGGCCAGACGATGATCAATGTGAAGGCCTCCGGCGCACGCACCCGGATCTCCACCTTTCTCGCCGGTGTCTTCCTCCTCATCCTCCTCGTGGCACTCGGGGACGTCGTCGAGCTGATCCCGATGGCCGCACTGGTGGCGGTGATGGTCATGGTGTCGGTCGCCACCTTCGATTGGCACTCCATCAAGCCGAACACCCTCAAGCGCCTGCCGAAGACCGAAATCACCGTGATGGTCGCGACAGTGGTCGTGACGGTCTGGACGCACAACCTCGCCTACGGGGTGCTCGCCGGTGTGGTGATCGCCGTGGTCCTGGTGGCCCACCGAGTGGCGCACTTCACCACGGTGACCCGGCTGGACGCCAGCGACGAGGATGACACGCGCGTCTACGCCGTCACCGGGGAGTTGTTCTTCGCCTCCTCGAACGACCTGTACTACCAGTTCGACTACACCGGCGATCCGACCAACATCGTGATCGACATGTCGCAGGCGCACATCTGGGACGCCTCATCGGTGGCCGCGCTGGACTCGATCAGCACGAAGTACGCATCCCGCGGGAAGAACGTGCGGATCGTCGGGATGAATGAGGACAGTGCTCGCCGGCACGAGCGCCTGGCCGGGCACCTCGGCAGCGGAGAGCACTGAGCAGTACCTTCTGCTCCGGCTTCACGGCGGCCGGAGCGACGGGTATGCGTCGCGCTGGGCGCCCTTGCGCCCCGAGCTGACGTATACCCGTCGACTCGGTCAGCGGTGCAGGGGCTGGGGTCGGCGCACGTCGAGCACTGCCCGCGCCGCCCGCTCCCCCGCCGCCGCGAGGGAGCGATGCTCGCGCACCCATGCCACCCGGCGCTCCCGCTCCGCCGGATCGTCGGGGGCACGCAGCGCCGCAATCATCAGTCGGGCCGCATCGTCGATGGTATGGCCACCGACCCAGCCGAGCCGGGCTTCGTCGAGCAGGTGTGCGGCCGGCCCCTCCGTCGGGCCGGCGAACACGACCGGCGTCCCGCACGCAAGCGCGGCGAACATCTTCGTCGGCATCGCGAAGTCGTACCCGATCCCCGGGCGCAGGCTCACCAGCGCCGCCGTGGCCCGGCGCTGCCACCGGGCTGACTCGGCCGCACTGACCGGATCGTGCAGGGTGACCGCGCCGTCCGGCACCCCGGCAGCGAGCTCACTGAGCCGGTCCCGCGAACTGCCCTGCCCGAGGAACACCAGGCGAGCACCGGGCACCTCCTCGAGCACCCGCGGCATCGCCTCGGCGAACACCTCCGCGCCCTGCCACTCCGAGGCCGTGCCCGCATAGAGCAGGAACGGCACCTCACGCTCGAACGGGGTTCCGTCATTCGAACGGGGTTCCGGGCGCTCGGAACCGTGTTCGGATGACGGAACCCCGTTCGAATGCGGCGGCGGGTCGCCGGGAGTGAAGATGTCCGTGTCCACCCCGTTGCCCACGGTGACCACGTGCCGCGCCCCGAGCGCCTGCACCCGCTCGGTGACGCCGTCGGAGACCGAGAGCACGGCCGCGGCGCCACGCAGGGCGAACCCCTCCAGGGCCCGCACCACCCGCACGACCGCCCCGGGTGCTCCGGTCGAGGCCGACGCATCCGACCACACGTCCGCCGCGTAGTACACGTACGGCCGCCCCCGCAGCGCCGCGAGCACCCGGATCACCGCACCGGTCGTCGGCGGTGGCTCCACCACGTACACGTCCGGACGGCGCGCCCGCAGCACCCGCCAGACCAGCGGCACGTCGAAGCTCAGATACGGCAGGTACCCGCGCACATATCCCGCCTCGTCGCGCAGCACGCGCGCCCGGTGCACCCGAGCCGGCAGCACACTCGAGGGCCCGTGACCAGCGGAAGGGCCGCCGTCGGGGGGCTCGACGGTGAGCACCTCCACCCGGGCCCCCGCCCCCGCCAACCCGCGCACCAGGGCGGCGAGCCGGAACGACGCGGCCGAGGGTTCGGGCGCGAAGATCCGGGAGACCAGGGTGACCCGCGGCCTCACAGCTGGACCGTGGTCCCCGTCTCGGCGGAGCGCAGCACGGCCTCGGCCACCGCCACGGTGGCCAGCCCCTGCGCCATGGTCACCACATCGGCCGGCTTGCCCAGCACCGCATCCCGGAACGCCTCGTGCTCGGTGCGCAACGGTTCCGGCTTGTCGATCGCGTAGCGCACCACATCCCCCTCGGAGACGCCGCGGAACTGCGCCACATCGGCCCAGGTGGTCGCCACCAGCCCGTTCGCGTGGAAGGTGAGGTCGGCGAGCAGGGTGTCGGCCACGAAGGCGCCCTTCTCCCCCGTCACCACGGTGACGCGCTCCTTCATCGGGGAGAGCCAGTTCACCAAATGGTTGGTCACCAGGCCACCGCTGAGCACGCCGGTCACCGAGACCAGATCCTCATACTCGCGCCCGGACTTGTTCGCGGTGCGGGCGGAGACGGCGGTGTACTCCCGCTGGGCCACCCAGGCGGTCAAGTCGATGTCGTGCGTGCCGAGGTCCTTGACCACCCCGACGTCGGCGATCCGGGCCGGGAACGGGCCCTGCCGGCGGGTGGCGATCTGGTAGACGTCCCCCAGGTCGCCGTTCTCCAGGCGGGCACGCAGGGACTGCAGGGCCGGGTTGTAGCGCTCGATGTGCCCGACAGCACCCACCAGGCCGGCGGCTTCGAACGCCTCCGCCAACTGGCGCGCCCCGGCGGTGTCGGTGGCGAGCGGTTTCTCCACGAGGGCGTGCACACCCGCCTCGGCCAGCGCCAGCCCGGTCTCGGTGTGGAACCGCGTGGGCACCGCCACCATCGCGTAGTCGATCCCGGCCTCGATCAGGGCGTGCACGTCCGGTAGGACGGGGAGGCCACCGGCCACCCCGTGCGGGTCGCCGCCTGGATCGGCCACGGCCACCAGATCCACACCCTCCAGTTGGCGCAGCACCCGCGCGTGGTGCCGCCCCATCATGCCCAGGCCGATCAGGCCCGCTCGCAGGTTCGTCATGTCCCACTCCCGACGGCGCCGGTGACGCCCGTGATGATCCGCTCCAGATCTGCTTCGGTCAGGCTGGGATGCACCGGCAGGGAGAGCACTTCGCGCGCCGCCTGCTCGGTGACCGGGAGCTGCAGATCCGGTGCATAGGAGGCGAGCGAGGGCAACCGATGGTTCGGGATCGGGTAGTACACCCCGCACCCCACCCCCTGCTCGCGCAGGCGATCGACGACGGCGTCCCGTTCGTCGCCCGAGGCACCGTCCAGCCGGATCGTGTACTGGTGGTAGACGTGCGTGGCGCCTGGGGTGACAGTGGGCGTCACCACCCCGGGGATGCCGGCCAGGCCCTCGGTGAGGGCGGCGGCGTTCGCCTGCCGGGTGGCGGTCCAACCGGCAAGCTTGGCCAGCTGGACCCTCCCGATGGCGGCGTGGACGTCGGTCATCCGGGCGTTGAAGCCGACCAGCTCGTTCTCGTACGGGCGGTCCATCCCCTGGGTGCGCAACAGGCGCAGCGTGCGGGCGATCTGCTCGGTGGCGACGGCGACCATGCCGCCCTCACCGGAGGTCATGTTCTTCGTCGGGTACAGCGAGAACATGGCGAAGTCACCGAAGGTGCCCACCGGATCCCCGTGCAACGTCGCCCCGTGCGCCTGAGCCGCATCCTCGAACACGCGTAGCCCGTGGGAGTCGGCCACCGCCTGCAGGCCGGCCATGTCGGCCGGGTGACCGTACAGGTGGACCGGCATGATCGCCGTCGTGCGATCGGTCACGGCAGCGGCCACCGAGACCGGGTCGAGGCCGAAGGTGTCCAGCTCGATGTCGGCGAAGACGGGGGTGGCACCGGTCAGGGCGACCGAATTGCCGGTGGCGGCGAAGGTGAACGAGGGGACGATCACCTCGTCCCCGGGGCCGATGCCGGCGGCGAGCAGGCCCAGGTGTAGGCCGGAGGTACCGGAGTTGACGGCCACGCAGGTGCGCCCGCCCAGCACGGCCTCGGAGAACTCCTGCTCGAAGGCGGCCACCTCGGGGCCCTGGGCGAGCATTCCGGATTGCAGCACCCGGTCGACGGCGGCGCGTTCCTCGTCGCCGATGATCGGTTTCGCGGCGGGGATCTGGGGCTGGGTCACTCAGGTCTCCTCGGGGTCGGCCACCTGGAGTACGCCGTCGATCGCAACGTACTGCTCCCCGGTGCGGGGACAGGTCCAGGTGCTCGGGTTCGTCTCGTGCGGTTGGAGCGGGACGCCTGCGCGGCCGACCCAGCCGATCCGGCGGGCCGGTACCCCGGCCACCAGGGCGTGGTCGGGCACGTCCTTGGTGACCACGGCGCCGGCGGCCACGGTGGCCCACCGGCCCACGGTCACCGGGGCCACGCACACGGCGCGGGCGCCAATCGCGCAGCCCTCCCGGAGCGTGACACCCACGGGATCCCAGTCGGCGCCGGACTTGCGGCTGCCGTCGGGGTTGATGGCACGGGGAAACTGGTCGTTGGTGAGGACCACGGCCGGTCCCACGAACACACCGTCCTCGAGATGGGCGGGTTCGTAGACAAGGGCGTGGTTCTGCACCTTGCAGTGCGCACCGAGGTGCACCCCGGTGCCGATGTAGGCGCCGCGGCCGATAATGCAGCCCGGCCCGATCTCGGCGTTCTCGCGCACCTGGGCGAGCTGCCAGATGCTCGAGCCCTCGCCGATCACGGCGCTGGGATCCACCTCGGCGGAGTCGACGATCATGCCTCGCACACTACTTGGTGGAGGTCCCTTCGCCCATGTCTTGGACGCGCTCAAGGCTAGTAGCGGCATGCGCGGGGTCACGGCGGTGGTGAAAAACGGCGACGACCTCAACCACCTGCGATTCGTCGTCCACTCGATACCAGAGCTGGTACGGAAAGACACGCAGGCTCACCCTCCGCGCAGACCGACGCAACTCCGGCGCTGAGTATGGGAAGACTTCGAGTCGTCGCGCGCACACGAGGAGTTCATCGACGAATCGCGGGACCTGCATCGGAGCTTCGACGGCGTAGCCAGCGATGACACGATCAACGTCGCTCCTCGCTCCACCTGAGAAGCGAACCTCGAAGGTCACGAAGCGTATTGAGAACGGATCTGGCGTTCGACCTCATCCAATGACTCGAAATCGTCCGGGTTCTCGTCCGCCTCGTTCAAGCGCTCGTCGATCAGCGCACGCTCCTCCTCCGTCACTCGACCGTCGTCGAAGGAGGCCTGGAGCGCAGCCACCACCTCGTGGCGGGCAACTTCGTCCAGCGCCAGTACCCGCTCGAGCAACACCTGATCCACCATGCAGCAATCGTACGCGCGGGCACCCACACCTGCCAGAATGTCGCCCATGCCCACCCATGCCGACACCTGGCTCGTGGTGCCGTTGTACAACGAGGCGCCCGTGATCGGCGAGGTGGTCACCGGCGCGCTGGGGACCTTCGCCAACATCGTGTGCGTGGACGACGGCTCCGTGGATGCCTCCGCGGACGCCGCCGAGGATGCCGGCGCCGTGGTGATCCGGCACGCCACGAACCTCGGTCAGGGTGCGGCCCTGCAAACCGGCATCGACTTCGTCCTCCACCAGACCGACGCCCGCTACCTGGTGACCTTCGACGCCGACGGTCAGCACCAGGTCTCCGACGCCGCGGACATGGTGCGCCGCGCTCGCGAGGAGGATCTCGCCGTCGTGTTCGGCTCCCGCTTCCTGGACAACCGGACCAAGGCCGGGTTCCTCAAGCGGCTCGTACTGAAGACAGCCGTGTGGGTGACGAACCAGAGCACCGGACTACGGCTGACCGACGCCCACAACGGCCTCCGGGTGATCCGCCGCGACGCTGCCGCCGGTGTGCACCTGCGCCAGGACCGGATGGCGCACGCCTCCGAAATCGTGCTGCAGCTGGGCCGCACCCGGCTACCGTGGGCCGAGCACCCGGTGCACGTGCTCTACACCGACTACTCCAAGGGCAAGGGGCAGTCGCTGTGGAACGCGGTGAACATCCTGGTGGAGCTGATGTTCCGGTGACCAGCACATCCGTACCACCGGCCGAGAGGAGGCAGTGATGCCGGAACAGATCGTGATCCAGGTTGTCCTCCTTGTGGGGATCACCGTGGTGACGGCACTGCTCACCCGATCCACCGCCGACGCCCGGCACCAGGCCATCCGCCGGGTGCTGCTGGTGGCGTTCGTGCTGGTGACCGCGACCACCATTGTCTTCCCCACCGTGCTCTCGCGGCTGGCCGCACTGGTCGGGGTCGGCCGTGGCACGGACCTGCTTCTCTACGGGCTGCTCATCGCGTTCCTGTCCTTCATCGCCACCAACTACCGGCGGATGAAGCAGCTCGACCGGCGCATCACCGAGCTCACCCGCACGATCGCCTTGACCCAGGTCCGTCAGGAACGCGCCGGGCTGCCCACTGCGGACACCCCCGGTACGGCACCCGAGGGCACCCCCGACGCGCCACCGGACGAGGATCCCGACGACCGGTGATCGTCCTCGAGGCCCTGCTCGCCCTCCTCGCGGGAGCGGCGATCCTTGTGATCCCGGGCGCACTCGCGCTACGGCTCGTGGGTGTACGCGGTCTCCCGCTGCTCGCCGTTGCTCCGGCGCTCACCATGGCCATCGTGGGCGTCACTGCGATCGTCGCCGACGTGATGGGGCTGCCGTGGGGCCTGCTCGCTGCGGCCATCGGCACGCTCGGAGCCATCGGCGTCGCGCTCGGGATGCGTGCACTCGGCGCGATCCTGCCGCCGGACGATCCGCCGCGCACCACCACCGTCGAGCGCGCCGCGATCCTCGCCGGGGTGCTGCTGAGCTGGATCCCGGTATGGGTCGGTACCGGTGGACCGGACCAGCTGCTGCAACGCTGGGACGCCCTGTTCCATCTGAGCGCGCTGCGGATGATCACCGAGACGGGGGCGGCCTCCTCCCTCACCCTCGGCTCCCTTTCCTACGGCACCGGCCAGGCCGGCCCGTACCCAGCCGCGTGGCACGCCTTCACCGCCCTGCTACCCACGTCTTCCCCGACGGCGGCCGTACTGGTCTCCGCTTCTCTCACCGCGGGTGCAGCGTGGGTGGTCGGCAGTGCTGCACTGGCCCGTGCGCTCTGGCCGGGCAGCCGGTACACGTCCGCCACCGTGGCAGTGGCCGCCGGTCTCGGCACAGCGACCCCGATGGCCCTGTGGGTCGGCTGGGGCCACCTGCCGAACGCCGCCGCCCTGGCACTGGTTCCCGGGGTGCTGGCATGCGCTGTGCGCTGGCTGCTGCGTGCTCGGCCCCCCACCTCCGGAGCAGCCGGCGGAGCCCTCATCGTGATCTTGGCCGCCACGGGTGGTCTCGGACTCACCCATCCGAACGCGGCCCTCGCCCTAGGCGCCCTACTGCTCGCACCGGGAGGTTGGCTGCTCGGGCGAGCGGCGCGCCGCTGGTGGCGGGACGGCCGGCGAGCGGTCGCCGTCGGGATCCCGGCCGGGGCAACCATCGCGGTGGTGGCTGTTGCGGCGATCCTGCTGCGTTCACCGCTGGCCGCGGCGGTGACCGGCTATTCCGGTGCGCCCACGGATTCACTGCCGGTGGCGCTCGGCGAGGTGGTCGTGGGCTGGTATGACCTGTGGGCACACGTAGCGACCGCCGTGGTGGTGATCGGTGCACCCGTCGGCGCTTGGTTCGCGTGGCGCCGTGGGGACCCATGGATCGCCGGGATGGTGGTCGTGGTGTGGGCGCTGTACGTGGATGCGGCAACCGGCGCACCGCTGGGGATCTCCGGGCTGTGGTACTCCAGCACGGCGCGGTTGAGCGTGGTGGCGGCGGCCGTGACAGTACCCCTGGGGGCCGGAGCACTGCATGCCGGCGGCCGGTGGCTGCATCAACGGGTCGAGGCGCGCGAACGGACGCAATGGGCGACCGGGGCACTCGCCGCGATCGTGGCACTGGCGCTGATTGTGACCTCGTCGGTCTACTCGGCGCGGCGGACGGCGGACGTGTTCGGGGTGGACGCCGGGGGCGCACCCCGCTTCGTCACGGCCCCCGAGCGGGACATGTGGGACCAGGCGACCGGCTCGGGCGGGGCCCTCGGCGCCGACGACTCCGGCGCCGTGCTCGGCAACCCGTTCTCTGGCACGCCGCTGCTGTACAGCCTGTACGGGGTTGACGTGGTGTTCCCGGTGGCCGGCCAGGTGACCTCGGCGGACCAGCAGACTGTCCTCGACGGGTTCGCCGCAATGGCCGACGGCGAGCCGTGGGGCGAACCGCAATTGTGTGCAGCCCTGGACGCACTCGACGTGCGCTACCTCTACCAGGACACCGAGCCGTACCAGGACGCGCACGCCTACGAGCCGCTGGACGCGGTGGAGGTACCCGGCGGTGCCGTGATCGCCAAGGGTGGCACCGCACGCCTGGTGGAGCTGCCTGCCTGCACATAGACGTTGCGAGCCCTCCACACGATCTGCGCCGACTGCTTGCTCCGTGTCCGCCTCCGGTGGCCATGGGGTACCTACCGTGACGGATATGACTCTCGATGGCGCACCACCACGACATCACCGACGGACGCCACGACAGCACCGGGGGATCCGCGTCACTCTCGTCGCGGCGGTCTTCCTCGTAGCGGTCGCCGGAACCGGTGCTGCGTTGGCCTATCGGTCGCTGCAGAGCGGGGTGGAGCGACACGACCTTCCCGCCATTCTCGGGACTGATCGGCCCACCGCCGGGGACGTCGGCCCGGACGACTCGCTCGACGGGCGACCGGTGAACATCCTCGTGATGGGGTCGGACTCGCGCGACGGGGACGACAACGCCGAGCTCGGCGGCGGTGACAGGACCGGCATGCGCTCGGACACCACGCTGCTCCTGCACATCTCCGCGGACCGGACCCGGGTGGATGCCGTCTCCATCCCTCGTGACCTGCTGGTGGATATCCCCGGCTGCCCTCGGCCGGACGGTTCGACGAGCCCGCCCCGCTACGCCGGGGACCCCGACGGAGAGTTCACGATGTTCAACGAGGCGTTCGCGATCGGCGCCGGGACCGGCGATCTCGGATACGCCGCCGCCTGCACGGTCCTCACCTTCCAGACAATGACGGACATTCCCGTGGACGACTTCGTCGTCGTGGAGATGTCGGGATTTCGGGACATGGTCGATGCGATCGGCGGCGTGCACATCTGCGTCGAGCAGGACATGTCCTCCCGGCAGGCGGGCCTGGACATCACCGCCGGCTGCCACACCCTCGACGGCGAGAACGCCCTGGCGCTAGCACGCGCCAGAAAGGGGCCCGGGCTAGGCGACGGCTCCGACGTCGGCCGGATCGACCGCCAGCAGGAGCTGCTGACGGCGATGGTCCAGCAGGTGCTGGACCGCAACGTCCTGACCGACTCGGGCGAACTCTTCCAGTTCCTCCGCGCAGCCACCTCCTCCCTGACCACGGGTGATCGGATCGGGAACCTCACCACCATGGCCGGACTCACGTACTCGCTCCGCGATGTGGGCGTGGACCAGGTGAACTTCGCGACCATGCCCTACGACTGGGCCGGTGCACGGGTGCTCGCGAATGACGACTCCGAGGCCCTCTGGTCCTCGATCCGGGCGGACCAGCCGATGCAGCTGCCCGCCACGGAGGAGGGCACGTAAGGAGGCGCGCAGCGGGTGTTCACGTGAGGGAGGTCTCCCTTCTGCACATAACCTCCGCACATCGCTCGCGACCTATCCGCCCAGATCAGCGCACCAGTGCTTACGATCTAAGGGATGTCCATCACCGATACCCGTGCAGGCCGGGGGCCGCGGCACAGCCGACGCGCACCGGGCCACCACGCGCTCCGGGCCGTCATGGCCGCCGTCCTGTTCGTGGTGACCTTCGCCGGAACCGGGGCCGCGTTCGCGTACCAGTCGCTGCAGGGCGGGGTGGAGCGCCACGACCTGGACGACATCCTCGGCTCCGACCGGCCCACGACGACCGAGCCCGACAATCCCGACGACGCACTCGAGGGCGAGGCCTACAACATCCTCGTGATGGGTACCGACTCCCGGGAAGGCGAGGAGAACGCCAGCCTCGGTGGCGGGCAGGACTCTGTCGAGGGCATGCGATCGGACACCACCCTGCTGGTGCATGTGGCCGCCGACCGGTCGCGGGTGGACGTGGTCTCCATCCCGCGCGATCTGCTCGTGACGATCCCCAGCTGCCAGTTGCCGGACGGGACCTCCACCTACGAGCAATACGACACGATGTTCAACTCCGCATTCGCCCTGGGTGGCGGCACCGGCGACGTCGGCTACGCCGCCGGCTGCACGGTGCGCACCGTCGAAGCGATGACCGGGATCTTCATCCACGACTTCGTGGTGGTCGACATGGCCGGTTTCAAGGACATGGTGGACGCCATCGGTGGGGTGGACATGTGCTTCGACGAGGACCTCTACTCCGAGGACGCCAAGCTCGACATCTCCGCCGGCTGCCACACCCTGGACGGCGAGACCGCCCTCGCCGTGGCCCGTGCCCGCAAGGGTGTCGGCCTGGGCGACGGGTCCGATATCGGACGGATCGACCGTCAGCAGGAGCTGCTCACGAACATGGTCGAGCAGGTGCTGGACCGCAACATCCTCACCAACTCGACCGAGCTGTACCAGTTCCTCCAAGCGGCCACCTCCTCCCTCACCACCAGCGAGCGGATCGGCAACCTGACGACGATGGCAGGCCTGGCCTACTCGCTGCGGGGAACCGAGATGGACGGAGTGAACTTCGCAACGGTGCCCTTCGACTGGGCAGGCAACCGCGTGCGACCGAACTACCTCTCCGAAGAGCTGTGGACCTCGATCCGCGACGATGAACCGATGGCCCTGCCGCCCGACCCCGACGCGACCGACGAGGCTCCGGACGGAACCGGCGATACCGGCGATACCGCCGGTGGCGATGGAACCGATGACACCGCAGGTGCAGGCGAGGGCTGAGCCCTCTCCGCGTGCCACTCACGTCCCGGCCACCCGGTCGGGCTACCCTCAATCTGCCGGTCGCGCAGGCCTTCCGGCACGACACTGCCGAGGAGCTGACACCCACCCATGAGCGACGAGGACCGCTTCGACTCCGGTGACCCGTTCGCGGACGCCCCACGCCGCGGGCCCGGCCGGCGCCCACGACCGGGCGCTCAAGGGTCACGCGCCCGCGAGGGTGGATCCGCACAACCGGTCAGCGGCGGCTCCTCCGCAGCAGGCGCGCCGCGCTCGGCGCGGCCAGAGCGGACTCCGCAGCGACCCCCCGGACGCCGTCCCGCCTCACCGGGTCGATCGGCTTCTCGTCCGCCCAGCTTCGCACCGGGGGGAGCACCCCTCGACGCCACCCGCACCATGCCGGCCGGCGCTTCCAGCGAGCCGCCCCGTACCGCGCCGCCGACACGGCCAACTGGAACGGGTGGCACCGGAGGCAGTGCCCGACCCCCTGGTGGCGATGGTCCCGGCCCGGGCGGTCCGAGTGCCGGAGGCGGCGCACGCCGTCGCCGCACCCGACGGCGTCGGATCGCGACCGTGCTCGTCGTCCTGCTCGTTCTCGTGCTCGCCTGGCCAATCGGGCTGCTCGTCTGGGCCAACGGGCAGATCAACCACGTCGCAGCCACCAATGACGACCTCAGCACCGAGGGCACCACATACCTGCTCGCCGGGTCGGACTCCCGGGACGGGGCCGGGCTCGATTACGACACCACGGAGGGACAGCGCACAGACACCATCATGCTGCTCACTGCCCCACCAAGCGGGACGCCGTCGTTGATCTCGATCCCGCGGGACACCTTCGTGGAGATCCCCGGGTACGGACCGAACAAGTTGAACGCCTCCTACTCCTACGGCGGCCCGGAGCTACTGGTGGAGACCGTCCAGTCACTCACCGGGATCGAGGTGGACCACTACGTCGAGATCGGCATGGGCGGCGTGGCTGACATCGTCGACGCCGTCGGCGGGGTGGAGCTGTGCCTGGACTACGACGTCGACGACGCCGACTCCCACCTGGAGTGGGAAGCCGGGTGCCACGTGGCCGACGGAGCGACTGCCCTGGCGTTCGCCCGGATGCGGCACGCCGACCCGCTCGGCGACATCGGCCGCACCCAGCGCCAGCAGCAGGTGATCCAGGCCGTCAGCTCGAACGTCGCCGACCCGACCCTGGTGTTCCGCCCGGGCGAGCAGGTCCGGCTCGTCAGTGCCGGGCTCGGCGCGCTGGACGTCTCCGAGGGCACCGGGATCATCGACCTCGGCCAGATGGCGCTCACCTTCCGGGATGCCACCGGCGATGGCGGGGTGCGCGGCACTCCCCCGGTTGCCGAGTTGGACTACCGCCCCGGCGGCGTGGGCTCCACAGTGCTCTTGCACCCGGACCTGGCCCCCGGCTTCTTCGAGGCGGTCGCCGACGGCACGGTGACCGAGGACGACCTGCAGGAATACTGAGAGCCATCGACGAGGCCGGAATGCTCCGGGTGGTTCGTGGTGTTCCCTTGCCATGAACACCCACAGCAATGACCCGGCCACCATCGCCCGGCTCCTGTCCACACCCGGCCGGTGGGCCGTCGTCGGGCTCTCTGCGAACCAGGCGCGCACCGCCTACGGGGTGTCCGCCTACGTGCAGGGGCTCGGGCACGAGATCGTGCCCGTGCACCCCAAGGCCGAGGAAGTGCACGGGGCCGCCGGCTATCCGACGCTCGCCGAGGTACCCGGGGAGATCGACGTCGTCGACGTATTCGTCAACTCCGACCTCGCCGGTACCGTCGTGGACGAGGCGATCACGCGCGGAGCCAAGGCCGTGTGGCTCCAGCTCGGGGTCATCGACGAGGCGGCCGCGCAGCGCGCCCGCGAGGCCGGGCTCGACGTGGTGATGGACACCTGCCCCGCGATCGAAGGGCCGCGCCTGGGCCTGGGCTGACCCTCAGAAATCCGACGTCGATCTGGCGGTTGAGTCTCCCCGCCTCGACCGACAACGTGTGTCAGAAGCGGTTGTCGCCGCCCAGGATGTTCCCCAGACCGCCGAGCATCGAGCCCTCGCCCCGGTCGCGGCCGCCGGTCTGCGGCGCCGCGGCGAGCATCCGGCCCGCCATCCGCGAGAAGGGCAGCGACTGCAACCACACCTTGCCCGGGCCGGTGAGCGTGGCGAGAAAGACCCCCTCACCGCCGAAGACCATGCTCTTCACCCCACCCACAGCCTGGACGTCCATGCCGACGCTCGAGTGGTAGGCCATCACACACCCGGTGTCCACATCGATCCGCTCCCCCGCTGCCAGCTCGCGCTCCACGACGGTGCCGCCGGCATGCACGAAGACCCAGCCGTCGCCCTCCAGCTTCTGCATGATGAACCCCTCCCCACCGAACAGGCCGGTGAGGATCTTGCGCTGGAAGTGGATCCCTATCGAGACGCCGCGGGCGCCGGCGAGGAAGCTGTCCTTCTGGCAGATGAGTCGGCCACCGTGGTCCGAAAGCTTGATCGGCAGCACGGTGCCGGGGAAGGGCGCAGCGAAGGAGACGTGCGCCTTCCCGGTGCCCTCGTGGGTGAACATCGTGGTGAACAGCGACTCCCCGGTGAGCACCCGCTTGCCGGCGGACATCAGCGTGTTCATGAACCCACCCCCGCCGGCGCCCTCGGCCGGAGAGCCGTCACCGAAGACCGTGTCCATC
This sequence comes from Ruania alba, assembly GCF_900105765.1. NCBI lineage: Bacteria > Bacillati > Actinomycetota > Actinomycetes > Micrococcales > Ruaniaceae > Ruania > Ruania alba. The sequence continues at coordinate 2,197,964 of NZ_FNTX01000002.1, read as the reverse complement.
CGTACCGAGGAGTCCTTCACCATCAACGCGCCGGCCTCGGCGATCGCCGTCTCTCCCGGGTCCAGCTCGATCTCCACGAACTGCATGTCCTCACCGATGATCCGGAAGTCGATCTCGTCGGAGCCTCGCTCGGGCATGCCAGGGGGCGGGGGTGGCGGTGTACCGGCCGGAGCGCCGAGTTCAGCCACAGCGTGGATCGGCAGCCACTCGGCGAAGCCGTCACGCCAGCAGTATCCGTTGGTGTTGCTGGCTGCCTGGGCGCGGGCCTGCTCGTCGTCGAACGGTCCGCTGCGCTCGCCGTTGTAGGTGAAGAACCACTGCCTCATCCTGCGCGCTCCTCGTCTCGGTGTCCTCGGCGGCAGCCTAGCTCGCCGACCGGATCGACGGTGTTGCGTCAGCGTCGGGCCGACAGCGCCCTACCTCGACGCATTCCCGTCGACTCGGTCAGTCCCCACCCAGCAGGCGCAGCACACCCCTCTTCATCCGGGGGCCGAACGGTCGTTCCACATACCGATGCACCAGCCAGGCCAGCAGCAGGGACAGCGCCGTCGCCGCCACCACCGATGCCACCGGTCCCACGAGGTCACGCAGCCCGGCGATCGCCCACCACCCCCAGTACTGGTGCAGCAGGTACACCGGGTAGGTGAGCACCCCTACCGTGGTGAGCCACCGCCAGTCCACCTGGTGCAACCGAGTGAGCGCAATCAGCCCGACCGACCCGAAGCACCCCACCACCAGGGGTCCCAGCACCCACGGATCCAGCGCGTAGGGAGTGTTCTGCTCCACCTGGTCGCTGAGTCCGGGCACGGTGTGCCACACCGCGAGCGCCACGTTCCCCGCGAGCACCAGCCAGCGCCCGACGGTGTGGCCGCGCGAGTACAGCAGGTAGAGCACCATTCCCCCGGCGAAGAACGGAGCGTGCCGGTAGATCAGCCAGTCCCACAGCCAGGGCACACCGGACTCGGCGAGCACGAAGCCGAGCGCCGGCCACAGTGCGGCGAACCACAGCACGCGGCGAGCGGTCAGCCCGGCGAGCACGAACACGCCCATCAGTAGGTAGAACTTCAGCTCCGTCCACAACGTCCAGTACACGCCGTCCACGTGGGAGACCTCGAAGGCGGCCTGGAACATCGTCAGGTTCACGGCCACCTGACCCAGCTCCGGCGCCCGCCCCGGGTTCCACATCAGGATCAGCAAAGCACTCGTGGCGAGCACCGCCGTCCAGTACGCCGGGTAGAGGCGCGCCACGCGGGAGGCGACGAAGTAGCGCCACCCCCGGCCCTCCGCCGTCATCAGGATCACGAACCCAGAGATCACGAAGAACAGGTACGGGGCGAGCGCGCCGTACCCGAACCACACCCCGGCGCGGGCGGTGGCGTCCTCCACCGGCTGCCCCCAGACCGGCCCCTCCACCTTGTCGAAGGCGGCGTAGTGGTAGCCGAGCACAGCGATCGCGGCAGCGAAGCGCAGGCCGTCCAGCAGACGCAGGCGCCCCCGGGCCGGGGCCGCACGGTCGGCGGGCATCGAACGAGTCATCTCAGCCATATGTCACAGAACGATAACGCCCGCGACAGGGCCGGTGCACCACCGGACGCTTCGGCACCGCACGCGACGTACTCTGGACGAATGCGAACGACCGTGCGACTCCTGTTGACGTTGTTTGTCGTCGGCCTGCTCGGCCTGGGCGGTTGCTCCCTCGTGCAGGACCGTGCCGAGGACGTGGTCGAGCACGCGATCGAGGAGGCCGTGGAGGGTCTCGACCTCACCGACGGCCTGCCCGAGGGGTACCCCGCCGAGGCGGTGCCCGTGGTCGACGGTGACGTCCGCGGGGCCTCACGCACCACCGACGAGGGCACCGAGCACGTGGCCGTGGTGAGCGCCGACGACGCCGGATCGGCCGCGACGGACCTGCTCGAGGGGGCAGGGCTGGAGGAGCGTCACGCGGTCTCCTCGCAGAGCGGTCGCCTGGTCGAGTACACCGGCGACGGCGTGCACGTCACCCTGATTGCCTCGGGCACCCGGGTGGTCTACGTGGTGCGGCCCGGCTAGCTACCGAAGCCGGTGCGCTGCGTGCGCTTGGCCCGCAGCCGGGCACCCTTCTCCTGCGCGGCCGCCCGCAGCGACTCCTGGAACTGCCCCATCTGCTCTCGCATCCGGGCGGCCTCGGCGTCGGTACCGGCGCCGAGGATCCGTGCAGCGAGCAACCCGGCGTTCCGGGCACCGCCCACCGAGACCGTCGCCACCGGCACCCCGGCCGGCATCTGCACGATCGAGAGCAGCGAGTCCATCCCGTCCAGATGCTGCAGCGGCACCGGCACCCCGATCACCGGCAACGGCGTCACGGAGGCGAGCATCCCGGGTAGGTGCGCCGCTCCCCCGGCCCCGGCGATCAGCACACCTAGCCCACGGCCGGCGGCTTGCTCGCCGTAACTGATCATCTCCTGCGGCATCCGGTGCGCGGAGACGACGTCCACCTCGCACTCGATCCCGAACTCCTCGAGGGCCTCCACAGCAGCCTGCATCACCGGCCAGTCCGAGTCGGACCCCATCACCACGCCTACTCGAGCACTCATCTCTGGCGTCCTCCCAGCAGCGCCGCTGCTTCCTGTGCCCGACGGCGCACCGTGGGCAGATCGGTCCCGGTCACCGTGATATGACCGAGCTTGCGCCCAGGGCGCACCGATTTCCCGTACAGGTGCACCTTGGCCTCGGGGTAGGACTCCATCAGGGTCGCGTAGGCGCTCGAGGGGTCCTCGAGCTCGGACCCGAGCACGTTCACCATGACGGCGACCGGTGCCGTGAGGTCTGTGGCGCCCAGCGGGAGGTCCAGCACGGCCCGCAGGTGCTGTTCGAACTGGCTGGTCACCGATCCCTCGATGGTGAAGTGGCCGCTGTTGTGGGGGCGCATCGCGAGCTCGTTGACCAGGATCACCCCGTCGGCGGCCTCGAACATCTCGACCGCGAGCACCCCGGTGACGCCGAGCCCCTCGGCAATCGCCTCGGCTACATCCACCGCATCCTCGGCCAGGTGGGCGGGGAGGTCCGGGGCCGGTGCCATCACCTCGGCACACACGCCCTCGCTCTGCACGGTCTCGACCACCGGCCAGGACCGGATCTCACCGGAGGGGCGCCGCCCCACCAGGACGGCCAGTTCGCGCCGGAAGCCGACCCGCTCCTCGAGCAGCACCTCACCTCGTGGGTGCTCGAACCAGGGCAGCACGTCGGCGACGGACGCCTCGTCAGCGCCGGTGAGGACCTTCACGCCCTTACCGTCGTATCCGCCGACCGGCGTCTTCGCCACGATCGGCCAGCCCACCTCATCACCGAAGGCCTCGATGTCGGCAACCGACGCCGCGGCCACCCAACGGGGGCACGGCACGCCGAGCTCAGTCATCCGGTGGCGCATCACGATCTTGTCCTGCGCGTGCCGGAGCACGTCCGGTCCTGGCTGCAGATTCACCCCGTCGGCCACCAGGGCTGCCAGTACCTCGGCGGGGACGTGTTCGTGCTCGAAGGTGAGCACATCCGCCCCACGTGCAATGTCCGCCACGGCGGCCGCGTCGGCAGCAGCGCCTACGCGGGCGTCCGGCACCACCTGTGCGGTGGCGCCGTCAGCGGCCTCGACGAGCGCTTGGAGCCGGATCTGCAGTGCCCCGGCGGGTTCGGCCATCATGCGGGCAAGCTGCCCGCCACCAACCACGGCTACGACTGGTCCCATGAGGGCTCACCCTACCGACGGTTATCCTGACTCGGTGACCGAGTCCACCGCACGCACCTCCCGGAGCCAGTCGCGCCCGCTCGCGCGCCTGATCACCTGGCTCGGTGAACTGCTCCGGTTCGGCACCGTCGGGCTCATCGCCTTCATCGTGGACACGGGACTGATGAACCTGCTGCGGTTCGGCCCGGGCGAGATCCTCGGCCACAAACCCCTGACGGCGAAGGTCATCTCGGTCTCGGTGGCCGTGCTGGTGGCGTGGCTCGGCAACCGGTACTGGGCGTTCGCCGCCAAGCGCAGCGCGGAGACACCGGCAGCGCGGAGCAAGGAGCTCGTGCAGTTCGCGGTGGTGAATGTGATCGGGATGGCGATCGCCGTCGGCTGCCTGGCCGTCTCGCACTATCTGCTCGGCTTCACCTCGCCGCTGGCGGACAACATCTCGGCCAACGGGGTGGGCCTCGTGCTCGGGACCGCCTTCCGGTACCTGGCCTACCGGTACTGGGTGTTCACGGGCCCCTCGGGCAACGTTGTGGTCGCTTCCGGCGCTGATTCCGACCACAACCTTGCCGAAGCCGAAGCCTCGGCGGCCGACCGCTCCTAGCGGCGGCGGCGCCGCCGGCCGACCACCACCAGGGACCCCGGTGGCAGCACCACGTCCGGATCCAGCCGTTTCGGTACCGCGTTCAGGAAGATCGCGAAGATGGGCGGACGCCGTTGCGCCAGCTCCAGCCGGCCGCCGTCGGCAGTGACCAGATCACGTGCCAGGCCCAGACCAAGCCCCGTCCCGCGGCCCGCAGTCACGTGTCGCTCGAAGATCCGTGGCGCCAGCTCATCGCTGACCCCGGGGCCTTCATCGGCCACCTCGATCACCACACCGGTGTCGGCGCCGGACTTGGACGGGCGCACCCGCACCGAGGTGGTCCCCTCCCCGTACTTGAGAGAGTTCTCCAACAACGTCGCCAGCGCCTGCGCGAGCGCTCCCGGGGTAGCGAAGACGGAGATGTCCGAAGCACCGGAGAACTCCACCACGCGCCCGGCTCGCTCATAGGTGTGCGCCCACTCCTCCTCCTGCTGGGCGAAGACCTCGTCCAGGTGCAGTGCCTCGGTCGTTCCGCCGTCGGCCTTCCGGGAGGCCTTGAGCAGGTCATCCACCACGTGCACCAGGCGCTCCACCTGCTCCAAGGAGATCCGTGCCTCGTTGCGGACCTCCTCGTCCTCACTGAGCAGCTGGATCTCTTCCAGCCGCATCGAGAGCGCAGTGAGCGGCGTGCGCAGCTGATGCGAGACGTTCGCCGCGAACTGGCGCTCGGCCGCGATCCGGCCCGCCATCCGGTCACTGGTGCGGACCAGCTCGGCCGCCACCAGGTCGATCTCCTCCACCCCGGAGATCTCCATCCGCGGGCGCACCTGACCGGAACCGATCTGTTCGGCGCTAGCGGCCAGATAGATCAGCGGGGCCGCGAGTCGGCGGGCTTGCCAGTGTGCCACCACCGCGGCGAGCGCGAACGCCACCACCGAGGCGAGCACCACCAGGATGACTACCTGCGCACCGCGCCAGAACAGCAAGGAGGCACTGATCTCGAGCCGCACCTCAACGCCGGAGGCGGACGTGCTCACGGCGGCGAAGACGTCGTCCGGGCCACCCACGTCTGGCCCGGCAACGATCTCGGTCCCATCGGTGAGCACCACGGTGATCCGGGCCGGGGTCCCTGAGTCCGCATCGACCCACCGGTCCAGGAACTCCTGGTCGATCGGCGTGTTCAGCCCGATCCGGGTCTCCACGTTGCGCGTCACCGACTCGGTGCGCACGCGGAGGTTCTGCTTCATGCTGTCCTGCACCATCAGCGCACCGAAGATTCCCATGGGCACGCCGAGGAGAAGAACCGCGACCGTCACGGCCGCGATGGTGGCCGTCAGGACGCGTCTGCGCAGGTCAGCTCACCCCGTCCTCGAACCGGAAGCCCATCCCCCGCACGGTTGAGACGTACCGCGGCGCATTCGCATCGTCGCCGAGCTTGCGGCGCAACCAGGAGACGTGCATATCGAGAGTCTTGGTGGACCCGGTCGGGTCGGAGGCCCACACTTCACGCATCAGCGCGTCGCGGGAGACCACCGAGCCGGCCTCGCGGACCAGCACCCGCAGCAGCTCGAACTCCTTCGCGGTGAGTTGAAGCTCCCGCTCCCCCTGGAACGCCCGGTGCGCGGAGACGTCCACCCGCACGTCCTGCGCGGAGATCTCCTCCTCATCCACCCCGTCCGAGCCGGCACGCCGCAGCAGCGCCCGCACCCGTGCGAGCAGCTCGGCAAGCCGGAAGGGCTTGGTCACGTAGTCGTCGGCGCCGGCGTCCAGGCCCACCACCAGGTCCACCTCGTCCGCACGAGCGGTGAGCACGAGGATGGGTGTGGTCAGCCCCTGGTTCCGGATCCACCGGGCGACGTCGAGGCCGTCCATGTCCGGAAGTCCGAGATCGAGCACGAACAGGTCCGCCTGGGAAGCCTCATCGATCGCCCCGCGGCCGGTCCCGTGCACCGACACCTCGTACCCCTCACGCGTCAACGCCCGCGCCAGCGGCTCGGCAATGGCCGGGTCATCTTCTGCTAATAGAACTCGGGTCACACGGCCATGCTAATGCCACGTAGGGCCACCAGCGCCAGATTCATCTGTGGATCGGGTGCGAGTCCCGCGGCGGACTCTCCGGAATGGACGGCCCGTCGGCCCTCAGACCGTACGAGCCACCCGCACCGGGTGCACCTCGCCCAGGCCAGGGACCGACTGCCAGTCCACCGGTTCGAGAGTGAAGTCGCGTGCACCGGGCCCGCCCTCGAGCAGCGCGGCTGAGACGTCGTCCATCAGCACGGTGCCGGGCCCGGCAATATCGGTGAGCCGGGACGCCAGGTTCACCACCGGCCCGAAGATGTCCCCTGATCGGGACAGCACGCGCCCCCACACCACCGACCCGCGCACCGGCAAGTCTCGTGCCTCCATCGTGGTGACCAGGTCGGTGGCCACCTGCACGCCGGTGAACAGATCATCGGCGACGAACAGCACGGCGTCACCGATGGTCTTCACCACCCGGCCGCCGGTCTGGGCCACGACGTCACGTGCAGCGGTCTCGAAGTCCTGCACCAGAGTGGCCAGGGCCGCCGGGTCCAGATCCGCTGCGCGCGTGGTGTAGGAGACGATGTCGATGAACCCGACGGCGCGTTCCAGCGGCAGCTGTCCGGGGTCCGGGGTCTCGTTGCCCAACTGGGAGACGTCCTTGTCGATCCGGCCCAGGAGTGCAGCCAGCTGGCGTCGCCACGCGTAGTCGAGCTGCTCACGCAGCAGCGGGCTGAGCTCCACGAGCCGGTCCAGCACCACCAGCCGGGCGCTGACGTCGTCCAGCTCGAATCGCGTGGAGGCATCCTGCACGAGCGCCTCCACCTGCCACAGCACCAGGCGGTCCATCGAGTGCCCGAGCGCACGCACCAGGTCCTGAGCCGTGGTCAGGCTCATGCCGCCCTCGGTCACGACGTCCACCAGGGAGCGCAGCGCCGTCACGTCGGCGTCGGTGAACCAGTGCTCGGCGGCGGGCACGTCGGCGAAGCCGAGTGCACGCCAGTAGGTGCGCACGACGTGTTCGGGCACTTCGGCGGCAGCGGCGAACTCGGCCACGGTCATCACCCCGGGTCCTCCGAGGAGACGCTCCTCGTGCCGCCGAAGCGTCGAGAGGTCCGGATCGTTGCGCTCGCTCACACCGCCGAGGGTAGTCGCTCGATCCGGACGCGCGCCGGTATCCGGGCCGGTCGCTGGTGTTCGGTCGCCACGATCTGCGATCTGCGCGCGGAGGGGTTCGGCACCCCGGATCGCGTCTCAGGCGAGCTTGTCCTCGAGGCGCTGTACCGCATCGGTGAGGTGGGCATCGATGACGGCGTCCATCTCCTCGGGCGAGCCGGTGCGGACCGTCTCACGCCACAGTTCATGCTCGCGCACCTGCTCGCGCAGGTCCGGATAGGTCGTCTGCAGCTCGCCGAGGCAGATGCGGGTCTCGACCAGGAGCGTGCGCAGCGCTCGGATCAGGCGTGGACTCCCGGTGGCGTCCACGAACACTTCGTGGAAGGCCTGATCGGCGTTCGAGACACCTGTCGGGTCGCTGCGCTCGGCGGCGCGGGCCATCGTCTCGACTGGCTCGGCCAGCATGCGCCACGCGGCGTCGCGGTCGCCGTCGAGAATGATCCTGCCCGCACCTCGTTCGATCACCGCGCGGGACCGGTAGACGTCGATCATGTCGGCGAGGTCGAGCTCGGGCACGAAGATGCCGCGGTGGCGCACGCTGCGGGCGATCCCCTCCGAGACGAGGCGTTGCAGGGCCTCCCGGACGGGGCCGCGGGAGACCTCGAACCGGGTGGCGATCTCGGCCTCGCCGAGCTGCTCACCCGGGGCGAGCGTGCCGTTCATGATGGCCGCGCGGAGCTGTTCGGCGATCAGCTCCGCGGTGGAGAGCCGGTGGGCTGGGGACGGGTCGGGAAGCATCGGCTCACGCTCCGAACAGGGTGCCCAGCGCCGGGTGCGCGGCGCGGTGGCCCACCAGTCGCAGGCCCTCCCAGATGGTCACCTGGTTCGCGGTCAGCACGGGTTTTCCGAGGCGTTCCTCCAGGTCGGGGATCCATCGCAGCGTGTGCATCGCGGTGTCTGGGATGAGCAGTGCCTCGGCCTCGGGGCGATCGTTCGCGGCCGCGAGGTCGAGCACCGCCTCACGCTCCAGCGTGCCCACCTCAGCGGCGGTGTCGATCCCGGCACCGGCCATCTCGAGCACCTCGATACCGGCAGCACCGAGGAACTCGGCGAACAGGCCGGCCACGTCCTGTGGGTAGCTCGCTGCCACGGCCACCCGCTCCAGGCCGAGGGACTGCGCGGCGCGAGTGAACGCGAAACTAGTGCTGGAGGCGGGGACCCCAGCAGCCACGGCGAGCCGGCGCACCTGCTCGCGTGCGCCGTCGGGCCCGTAGACGAAGCTGCCGGACGTGCAGGCCCAGACCACGGCCTGCGGACGCAGCCCGGCGAGCTGTGCGGCGCCGGCGGCCAGCCGTTCCGGGCTGCCGAGGTCAAGCAGCTCAGGGACGGCGTGCAGGTCGGTGCCGTAGATGTGGGTGACCTCGAGGCGCACCTCACCGGAGGCAAACAGCAGCTCAGCGGCGTAGGGGTAGTCATCCTCGGCGGCGTGGTCGGGGTAGATGAATCCGACGGCGGTCTGGCTCATGTCGGGTGTTCCCCTCCTGGTGCGGGTGTGTCTGCGGGGTGCTTGCCCGGCTCGCCGGTGCTGTCAGTGCTGTCGGTGCCGAAGACAGAGCGTAGCCACTGCCCCGGCCCCATCAGCGGCAGGCCCATCCGCTCCAGGCACGCCCACATGGTGAGCTGGTTGGCGGTGAGGACCGGCTTGCCAAGCGCGCGCTCGAGCGGGTCGATCACGTCGTAGGTGGGCAGGTTCGTGCAGGAGACGAACACGGCCTCGGCGTCGGGGGCGTCCGCCTCCATGATGCGCTCGGCCACGGTGCGGTAGTTCACCTTCCAGATGCCGCCACCGAGCCCGAGGTGGTTGGAGCGGACCACCTCCACACCCAGTTCGGCCAGGAAGGCATGCAGGCGGAGCGTGAGCGGCTCGTCGTAAGGGGTGATCACGCTGATCTTGCTCAGGTTCAGGGCGCGGATCGCCTCCACGAGGGCACCGGAGGTGGTCAGCGCCGAGGGCGCACCGGCCTCTTCGATGGCCTCGCACAGACTGCGCTCGTACGCCAGTCCGTTGATGAAACTGCCCGAGTTACACAGGTAGGCCACCACCTCGGGCTCCACCCCGAGCACGTCACGCGTGGCGCGCTTGAGGTGCGCGGCGTCCGAGACGAGCGCGGCCATCTCCAGGCTCACCGGCACCGGTTCGAAAGGGGTGCGAGCGAGGTGCAGGCTCACTTCGAGCGGGCACCAGCGCCACAACTCTCGTTCCAGGGCCAGGTCGAACGGCGCGATGATTCCGATCCCACGCTGGGCGAGCGGCCCGTCGAACTCGATGCCGTTCAGTTCCAATACCGGCCTCTTTCGCACCGTCGGACCCGGATTCTGATTGTTGACAATAGTACGACCCGCTCATACGTTGTCAATGTGTCGGAACCCACTGCTGTCGTCGTCCTTCACGAGGGCGAGCCGCCCTCCTCCCCCGCACTCGAGGAGCTGGCCACTCAGGTGCCCGTGCGGTTCACCGACGAGGAGCACCTGGCAGATGCGCTGCCCGGGGCGGAGGTGCTCTATCTGCACCACTTCCTCAGTCACGCGCTCAGCGGGGCATGGCCGACGGCGGACGCGTTGCGTTGGGTGCACGTGGCCGCCGCAGGAGTGGACCCGGTGCTCTTCGACGATCTGATCGCGAGCGAGGTGACGGTGACGAACTCGCGCGGGGTGTTCGACGACGCGATCGCCGAGTATGTGCTGGGTCAGATCCTCGCCGAGGCGAAGAATCTTCGGGCCTGCTGGGCGGACCAGGATCGGCGCACCTGGCGGCACCGCGAGTCCACCCGGGTAGCCGGCAAGCGCGTGGTGGTGGTGGGCACCGGCGCGATCGGCCGTTCGATCGCCCGCTTGTTGCGCGCCGCCGGGATGGAAGTCAGCGGCGCCGGCCGGCGGGTGATCACCGACGACCCGGACTTCGGCACCGTGACCGACGACTTGCACGGCGGCCTGGCCGAAGCCGACTGGGCCGTGGCGGTGGCACCGCTGACCCCCACCACCCGGCACATGTTCGACGCCGCCGCCTTCGCCGCGATGGCGCCGCACGCCCGGCTGATCAACGTCGGGCGTGGCGAGCTGGTCCACACCCCGGATCTGGTCACCGCCCTGGAGCAGGGCAGCATCGCCGGTGCCGTGCTCGACGTCACCGATCCGGAACCGCTGCCCTCCGATCATCCGCTGTGGACGATGCCCGGGGTCTCGATCACTGCCCATCAGTCCGGAGACGTGCAAGGCTGGCGAGACGAGCTCGATCGGCTCTTCGCCGAGAACCTCACCCGGTGGCGGTCCGATCGGGAGTTGTTGAACGTCGTCGACACCCAGCTGGGCTACGTCCCCACCTCAAGGAGCCAACGGTGAACCCCAACGAGATGACCGCCGTCGAGACCGTGACCGCCTACGGCGCGGGTGAGTTGAGCCCGGTGGAGGCCACCACGGCGGCGCTCGAGGCGATCGAGGCTCGCAACTCCGAGCTGAACGCCTACTGCCTGGTGGACGGCGAGCGGGCACTCAGCATGGCTCGCGAGTCCGAGGATCGGTGGCGCTCCGGGCATGTCAAGGGCCTGCTCGACGGTGTGCCGATCTCCATCAAGGACATCTTCCTCACCGACGGGTGGCCCACCCTGCGTGGCTCGGCGGCGGTCAAGGCGGACCAACCGTGGGAGGTGGACTCTCCGGTGGCCGCGCGGCTGCGGGAGGACGGCATGGTCTTCCTCGGCAAGACCACTACCCCCGAGCTCGCCTGGAAGGCGACGACGGACAGCCCCCGGTTCGGCATCACGCGCAACCCGGTGGATCCTCGGCTCACCGCCGGCGGGTCCTCCGGGGGTGGCGCCGCGGCCGTGGCGGCTGGGATGGGGCCGGTCTCGGTGGGGACTGACGGTGGAGGGTCGGTCCGTATTCCGGGCTCGTTCTGCGGGGTCGTGGGATTCAAGCCGACTCACGGGCGTATCCCGCTGTACCCGGCGAGTCCGTTCGGCCCATTGGCGCACGCCGGTCCGATGACGCGCACCGTGGACGACGCCGCCCTGCTGATGGACATCCTCGCCCTGCCCGACCACCGGGACCCGTCGGCGCTGGAGCCGCCGCGCTCGACCTATCGCGGGGAAGTCACCCGCGACGTCGTCGGGCTGGAGGTGGCGTACTCACCCACTCTCGGCTTTGCGCAGGTGGACCCCGAGGTGGCGTCGGTGGTCGATCGCGCGGTGCGGCTGCTGGACGATGCCGGGCTGGCCGTCACCCAGGCGGATCCCGGGTTCGACGATCCGCTCGAGGCGTTCGAGCTGCTCTGGGCCGCCGGTGCCGCCACCCTGCTGAACACCATGCCAGGGGCACGGGAGGGGGTCGATCCCGGGCTCGGCACGGTGTGGGACACCGGGTTGGCCGCGAGCGCGGTGGAGTTCCTCGAGGCGCGGGCCGTAGCGGCGGATGTCGGCATCCGGATGGGCGCCTTCCATCGCACCCACAACGTGCTGATCACCCCGACGATGCCGATCACGGCGTTCGAGGCGGGGCAGGACGTCCCGCCAGGAAGTGGGCTGGAGCGGTGGCCGCAGTGGACGCCGTTCACCTACCCGTTCAACCTCACCCAGCAGCCGGCGATCTCCATCCCGGCCGGGACGACGGCAGCCGGTCTGCCGGTGGGGCTACAGATCGTCGGGCCCCGGCACTCCGACGACCTGGTGCTCGCGGTAGCGCGCTTCGCGGAGAAGGTGCTGGCCGCCTGAGCCGAGCGGGTAGCCCATCCCACCCAGCGCGAGCCCACCCAGGGCGAACCCACCCGGCGCGACTCCACCCCGTCCCGGCGCCCACCCCACCGTGCGCCCACTCCACCCCACCGCCGAGCGCAACGTTGTGCGGCGTCTGCGCGGTCAGATGCCGCACCACGTTGCGCTCGGCGCTGGGGGGCTGCTAGGGAAGGTAGCGGTCGCTCGCGTCGAAGTCGCGCCAGCCGACGTGGCGCAGCTCGAGGATCCGACGCCACTCGGCCTCGTCGACGCCGTCCAGCTCACTCCAGTACCCCAGCGGCATCTCGCGGAGCCGGGTCTGGTCGTCCTGGTCGACATCCACCAACTCGCGCCGCACCAGGATCTCCAGCACACCCTCGCGCGCCCGCCGTGCCCGATCCCGTCGAGCGGAGCTCCTCGGGCCACGCCGCGGCGGCTTGCGCTTCTTCGGGCGCCCTTCCGGCGTCGAGATCAGCCCCAGCACGAAGACCACCCCGCTGACCACGGCAGCCGCGAGCATCAGCAGCGGGAGCCACACGCCCGCCCGCGGGTCGCCCTGTACTGCGGCGAAGGCGGCACCTGAGGCCACCGCGGTGAGCGCGCTCGCCCCCAGCTGCAGCACCGCACGCCGGCGGGACTGCCACCAATCGACGAAGAGAGAGACGCCCAGGCCGGCGGCGATGAAGAAGAAGAATCGGGCACCGACGTACCAGGGTTCTGCTGCGACCCCGTCCGACATGGTGCCCATGACGGCCAGCACCAGGCCGATCACCGCCGCGCCGAAAGTCGGCAGGGCCATGAGCACGACGACGATCCACCCCACGGCACCGATCGCCGTCACCCACCACACCTCCTCCGGGAGACGCGGGAGCTTCCGGGCAAGGATCGCTGCCTCGACCTCACCCCACCGCACCGGTCGGGGGAAGTCCTCCGTCCTGGCCCACTCGGCGACGTCGGGTGCCCACTCGTCCAGTTCCGTTCGCGCCATAGAGGGATCCTCCCCGGTGCGTCAACACCCTCGGTGTCCACACCCAGTCCGCCACCCCAGCCCGCCGAGCGCAACCTTGTGCGGCAGTACCTGCCCAGAACGCCGCATACAGTTGCGTTCGGCGGGGTGAGCTAGCGGGGTGAGCTACTCGGCGCGAGCGAAGCTGAGCGTCTCCCCCTCGACACCGCGCAGCCACAGGTCGTTGCACGCGGCGGCGATCTCGTCGAGGCCGTCGGTGATGGTGGCGAAGACATTGCCCGGCACCCATCCCATGTCACCGTTGATGAGCAGGTTGTTCCGGCCGTAGAAGATCGCCAGGTCGGTGGCACCCTGCTCGGCGTGCGCAGCCGAACCGGTCTCGTACCCATAGGCGGGATTGCCGATCTCCCACGGTTCGAAGTCGAACAGGCACACGTCACCGGGGATCGGGGTGACTGTCGGGTTCTCCCGGTGCGGGGCCGCAGTCAGCCGTGGCACGAGCGTATACACCTCGTTGCGCGCGTACTTCGCGTGCAGCGCCGCCCCGGACTGCGGCAGGGCGTCCCAGACGGCGGCACAACTGCCGGGAGCCTCGTCCTCGAGCAGGCGTGCGCGACAACTGACGCCACGGGAGTCCAGCGTGATGGTCATGAAGCGGGCCATGGGCCCTCCTTAGTGGTACGAACGGCGCCCCGACGGCGGATGGTGCGTTCCGCCGTCGGGGCACTGGTGGGTGATCCAGTGCAGTCAATCTCGCTCATATCTCAGCAGGTGAGCGAGATCGGCCGCACTCGCGTGGGTGGGGGTCAGACCTCGGCGAGGACCGCCGTCCAGATCTCGACGGCGTCGGCGACCTGCTCGGCGGTGACCACCAGCGGCGGGATCATCCGCACCACGTTCATGTACGCGCCGCAGGTGAGCAGCAGCAGCCCCTTCTGGGCGGCGAGCTTCTGGGCGGCCGAGGCGCGGGCGGTGTCCGGTTTGCCGTCGGCGGTGACAAATTCAGAGCCGACCAGCAGGCCCAGCCCGCGCACGTCGCCGATCGCGTCCGTGGCCACGCCGCGCACCGCGTCCAGCAGCTGGGTACCGCGCTCGGCCGCATTGGCCACCAGACCCTCGTTCTCGATCACCTCGAGGGTGGCGACCGCCGCGGCACAGGCCACCGCGTTCCCGCCATAGGTGCCGCCCTGGGAGCCCGGCCACGCCTTGCTCATCAGCTCCTCCGAGGCGGCGATCCCGGAGATCGGGAAGCCGCTGGCCAGGCCCTTGGCCATGGTGATCACGTCCGGGCGCACATCGAAGTGCTGGTGGCCGAAGTACTTCCCGGTGCGACCGAAGCCGGTCTGGATCTCATCCATCACGAGCACGATGCCGTGCTCGTCGGCCCGCTCGCGCAGCCCCTGGAAGAACCGTGTGTTGCCCGGGACGTAGCCGCCCTCGCCGAGCACGGGCTCCACGATGAACGCGGCGGTCTCGGCCGGCGAGGTCAGCGTGGCGAAGATGAAGTCGAGCTCGGCCAGGGCGAAGTCCGTGGCCTCCTCCTCACTCCAGCCGTACCGGTACGCCGTCGGGAAGGGCGCCACGTGCACACCACCCATGAGCGGGGAGAATCCCGCGGAGAAGCGCGTGCCGGAGGTGGTCATGGTGGCGGTGGCCACGGTGCGGCCGTGGAAGCCGCCGTGGAACACGATCACGTTCGGCCGGCCGGTGGCCTGGCGCGCCAGCCGGAGCGAGGCCTCGACCGCTTCGCTGCCGGAGTTGGCGAAGAAGACCGAGTTCAGCCCCTCGGGCAGCACGGTGCCGAGCTTGGTGGTGAGCTCGCGCATCGGCTTGTGCATCACGGTCGTGTACTGGCCGTGGATCAGCGAGGCCACCTGTGCCTGCGCGGCCGCGACCACGTGCGGGTGGCAGTGCCCGGTGCTGGTCACGCCGATCCCCGCGGTGAAGTCGAGGAAGCGCCGACCGTCGGTGTCGAACAGGTACGACCCCTCACCGTGATCGACCAGCACGGGGGTGGCCTGCTTGAGATGGGGCGAGAGCTGCGTGGGGTGGGTCACCGGGGTCCTCCAGAGATGCGTGCAGGTATTGTCGGATTGTCTACAATCATTGATAGCATCGATCTGTCCGGATTCCCAGCCCCGAGCGAAAGACGTGGCGATGTCACCCACCGAAGCGATCGCATCCGTACCCACCGGCCTGTTCATCGGCGGCTCCTGGCGAGACGCGGCCCGCACCATGCCGGTGGAGAATCCGGCCACCGGAGAGGTCCTCACCGAGGTGGCCGACGCCAGCCCGGACGAAGCGATGGCCGCCCTGGACGCAGCCGCTGACGCGCAGGCCGAGTGGGCCCGCACCCCGGCACGTGCCCGCAGCGAGATCCTGTACCGCGCCTTCGACCTGCTGCACGCGGAGGTCGACCGGCTCGCGCTGATCATGACGCTGGAGATGGGCAAACCCCTCGCGGAGTCCAAGGGCGAGATCGCCTACGCCGCCGAGTTCTTCCGCTGGTTCGCCGAGGAGGCGGTGCGGCTGAACGGCGGGCACATGCCGGCCCCCGCGGGCGGAGCCCGGTTCCTGATCAGCAAGCAGCCGGTGGGGCCGTGCGTGCTGATCACGCCATGGAACTTCCCGATGGCGATGGGCACCCGCAAGATCGGCCCAGCCATCGCTGCTGGCTGCACGAGCGTGATCAAGCCGGCCGCACAGACCCCGCTGAGCACTCTCGCACTCGCCGAGATCCTGCACCGCGCCGGCCTGCCCGGTGGTGTGGTCAATGTGGTGACGACCTCCCAGGCCGACGAGGCGATGAGTCCGCTGATCCTGGACGAGCGTTCCCGCAAGCTGTCCTTCACCGGATCCACCGGCGTGGGCAAGCACCTGCTGGAGCTGGCTGCGAAGACGGTGATGCGGACCTCGATGGAGCTCGGCGGGAACGCCCCGCTGATCGTCTTCGACGATGCCGACATGGACGCCGCGGTCGCGGGGGCGATGGCGGCGAAGCTGCGCAACATCGGCCAGGCCTGCACGGCGGCGAATCGCATCTTCGTGCAGTCCTCGGTGGCGGAGGAGTTCACCCGGCGCCTCACCGAGGAGATGGCCGCCCGCCGGATGGGCCCGGGCACCGAGGAGGGCGTGACGATCGGGCCGCTGATCGACGATCGTGCGGTGGAGAAGGTCACCAGCCTGGTGCGCGAGGCTGCTGACGGCGGAGCCAAGGTGCTGCTCGGCGGGGTGCCTGAGATCTCCGGCACCGGGCACTTCTTCCCCGCCACCGTGCTCACCGACGTCCCCGACGATGCCGAGATCGCCCACGCGGAGATCTTCGGCCCGGTGGCTGCGGTCAGTACCTTCGAGACCGAAGAAGAGGCGATCACCCGCGCCAACGACACCCCGTACGGGCTGGTGTCCTACGTGTTCACCGAGTCGCTGCGCCGCGGCCTGCGGGTCTGCGACGCGCTCGAGGCCGGCATGGTGGGCCTGAACCAGGGCGTGGTGTCCAACCCGGCGGCGCCGTTCGGTGGGGTGAAGGAGTCGGGGCTGGGCCGCGAAGGCGGGCTGACTGGGATCGACGAGTTCGTGGAGACCAAGTACATCGGCATCGCCGACTGAGGCGGCCGGGTCGGGTGCTCAGCCGGCGCGCACGTGGGTGACGTCGCCGGCGAGCACCACCTGTTCGTTGCCGTCGTGGGTGCGCACCCGCAGTGATCCGTCGGGCTCCAGGTCCAGCGCCTCTCCCTCGAGCACGGCTCCCTCCGGGAGGTCGATCCGGACCTGGGTGCCGAGGGTGAGGCACGCCGGCGCCACCACCCCGTGCGGATCGGCACCGGCTTCCCAGTGCGTGAGCAGCTCGGCCAGCTGGTCCCGGATCGCCTCCGCGAGCCGCTCGGCCGGTGCCGTCACGCCGAGTTGGGCAGCCGTACCGGCCCACGGCACCGGGAGGTCGGCGCCGTCCAGATTGATCCCGATTCCGAGCACCACGCCCGAGGCGTCCGGGAGGACCTCGGCGAGCAGTCCGCCCACCTTGCGCAGGCAGCCCCACTCGGGCAGCACCTGCGTGCCACCCAGATGCACGACGTCGTTCGGCCACTTCAGTCCGCACGGCACCTCGTGCGTACCCTCCGCACGCAACACCTGCACGACGGCGTCCCCCGCCAATAGGGGCAGCCACCCCCAGTCCTGGGTCGGCCGCCCGGGCCGGACGAGGATGGAGAAGGTCAACGCACTGTGCTCGTCGGTGGACCAGGTGCGCCCGGACCGCCCCTTGCCGGCATGCTGGCGGCGGGCCAGCAGGGCGGACAGGTGCGGCCAGTCATCGGGGTTCGCACCTGCGCGGGCGAGCAGCTCGGCATTGGTGGAACCGACGTCGTCGACGATCTCCAGCGGGCGGATGGCCATGGCACCAGGGTGCCACCACACCTGCGGCACTGCACCATTCGATCGGGGAGGTGTCACGAGGCGGACGCCGGGCCGGTGACTTCGTCAGGCGGCCACGGACACCACGGTGCGGACCGCCGTCGGGTCCGCCAGCAGATCGCAGAGCGCGACCGCGAGATCGCTGCGCCGGATCGAGTAGCGCCACCGCACGTTGCCGTCACGCCGCTGGCGGTAGGAACCACGGGGCGCACCGTCGCGGAGCATGGGTGGCCGCACGATCGTCCAGTCCAGCGCGGTAGCGTGCACGAGTCGCTCGGTCTCGGCGAATGCCGCGTTCTCCTCACGCAACACTCGAGCAAGGATGGGTTTGGCCAGGTAGCGGCCGAGCGGATCGTCGCCGTCCACCACCCACCCGCTCGCGGTGACGACCAGGCATCGATGGACACCGGCGTCAGCGGCCGCGCCGAGCACGGCCTCGGTGATGGCCGACTGGACCCGCTCATCTTCTCCCTTGACCGGTCCGACGCACGAGACCACGGCCTCGACGTCGGCGAACGCTGCGGTAAGCGCGTCCACGTCGCGCCCGTCCGCGACCGCCACGGCGTCCGGCCGCAGTGCTGCGAGGCGGGCCGGCTGCCGGACGACCGCCGTCACGTGGTGACCACGATCCTGCGCGGCGCGCACCACCTCGGCACCCGTGCGCCCGCTGGCTCCGACGACTGCAATCTTCATCTGCACTCCTTGGGGGTTAGTAAGTATTCACTCACCACTAGACTGGTGCGACCGATGTCGGAAGTCAAGAGTGAGGAGCACCCGTGAGCACGCGAGACCGGATTCTCGACGCTGCTGCCACCGTGCTGCGGGAGCAGGGCATCGCACGCGCCACCACCAAGGAGATCGCCCGCGCGGCCGACTGTTCAGAGGCTCTGCTGTACAAGCACTTCGCCGGCAAGCACGAGTTGTTCCTCGGCGTCCTCTCCGAGCGCGCCCCACGGCTCCCCCAGCCGGACGAACTCGTGGGCACGCGCATGGTGCGGCAGAACCTGGAAACTCTGGTGAGCCGGCTCGTGGACTTCTACGTCGAGTCGTTCCCGATGTCGGCGTCGATCCTCGGCTCGCCCGACCTGCTCACCGCGCACCGCGCCGGCCTGCGTCGTCTCGGCGCCGGACCGACCGCACCGGCACGCCAGGTCCAGGCGTACCTCGACGCCGAGATCGCCCTGGGCCGGGTCGATTCGGGCGTCGATACCCACGCTTTGGCGCGCACGGTGACCGGTGCGGCGCTCTTCGAGGCGTTCCTCGCCGTCTATGAGGGACACAGCAGCGTGCCTGACGCCGAGGGGCGGGCCCGCGGCATCGTCGCCTCCGTCCGACTATGACCCGGAGCGACGCCGTCGTTGTGGCGACCCTACAAATCCGACACGCTCATGCGAGACCCTGGCGTGACGCGCTTGGCGACCAGGCACAACTACAGTGCTCTAGGTGAGCACCTCCGAATCCGCAATCGACACGTCCACCACGGCCGGCAAGGTCGCCGATCTGGAGCACCGCACCACGGAAGGCCCCGAGCGGTTGGCTGAGATCGCCGTCGAGAAGCAGGGCGCGCGGGGCAAGAAGTCCGCCCGTGACCGGATCGAGGCTCTCCTCGACGAGGGCAGTTTCACCGAGCTGGACGCCTTCGCCACACACCGGTCCACCAACTTCGGCATGGGCGCCAAGCGCATCTCCGGGGACGGCGTGATCACCGGGTACGGCACGATCGACGGCCGCCAGGTGTGCATCTACTCGCAGGACTTCACGGTCTTCGGTGGCTCCCTGGGTGAGGTGCATGGGCAGAAGATCACCAAGGTGATGGACCTGGCGATGCGCACCGGGGTGCCTCTGATCGGCATCAGCGACGGCGGCGGCGCCCGCATCCAAGAGGGCGTGGCGGCGCTGACGCAGTTCGCCGAGATCTTCCGACGCAATGTCGCCGCCTCCGGGGTGATCCCGCAGATCTCCCTCATCCTCGGCCCCAGTGCCGGGGGTGCGGTCTACTCCCCCGCGCTCACCGACTTCATCGTGATGGCCGACCAGACCTCGAACATGTTCATCACCGGACCGGACGTGATCCGCGCCGTCACCGGTGAGGACGTCGGGTTCGAGGAACTCGGCGGGGGGCGCACCCACAACGAGCGCTCCGGGGTGGCCCACTACCTGGCCGCCGACGAGGACGACGCCTTCGACTACGTCAAGGCGCTGCTGCACTACCTCCCCACGAACAACCTCACGGACCCGGAGACCTTCAACGCCCCCGCCGACCTCGAGGTGACCGAGGAGGACGAGGCGCTGGACGCGCTGGTGCCTGATTCGGACAATCAGCCCTACGACATGCACACCGTGATCGAAACGGTGCTCGACGACGACGAGTTCCTCGAGGTGCAACCGCTGTATGCGAAGAACGTGGTGGTCGGGTTCGGGCACGTGGAGGGCCACCCCGTGGGCATCGTGGCGAACCAGCCTCAGTCCATGGCCGGCACGCTCGACATCGCCGCCGCGGAGAAAGCGGCCCGGTTCGTGCGCACCTGCGACGCGTTCCACATCCCGGTGCTCACCTTCGTGGACGTGCCCGGCTTCCTGCCCGGCACCGACCAGGAATGGAACGGCATCATCCGCCGGGGCGCCAAACTGATCTATGCCTATGCCGAGGCCACCGTGCCGTTGATCACCGTGATCACCCGCAAGGCCTACGGAGGCGCCTATATCGTGATGGGCTCCAAGCAGCTCGGCGCAGACCTGAACATCGCCTGGCCCACGGCGCAGATCGCCGTCATGGGTGCCAGTGGGGCCGTGAACATCCTGCAGCGCGGGGCATTGAAGAAGGTGGCCGAGGACGGCGGGAACGTGGAGGCCGAGCGGGAGCGGCTGGTCGGTGAGTACGAGGAGGCGATCGTGAACCCGTGGGACGCGGCACAGCGCGGCTACGTCGATGCGGTGATCAAGCCGTCCGAGACCCGGCTGCAGATCGTCAAGGGTCTGCGGGCGCTGCGCACCAAGCGGGCCTCGCTGCCGGTCAAGAAGCACGGGAACATCCCGCTGTGACCGGGCAGAACGGTTCGAGCCACAGCAACGGCCACTACTCCGGGCTCGGCGAGATCGGTGCGGACCTGGTACGCGTGGTCAAGGGGGAACCGGACGAGGCCGAACTGGCTGCGTTGGTCGCCGGGATCGTCGCCGCTCGCGCCGCTGCCGCGCACGAGGAGATCGACGACGGGACGCACACAGCGCTATGGACCGACCGTGCCCATCAGCTCGGGAGAGCCTCCGGCCCGGGCCGCGCCGCCTGGCGCTGGAGCGCGATGCCGCGCTGACCCACCCCCGGTAGGTGCCACCCGCCGTCGCAACGGAGGGTAGGTGCCACGGTCTGTCGCAACGGACCCACTATCCCGACGACGACCGGCACCCAGCCACGCCGTCACCCCAGGTAGGTGCCACGGTCCGTCGCTACGAACGCGTCATCCCGACGACGACCGGCCCCCAGCCGCACGCCCGCCCCGGTAGGTGCCACGGTCTGTCGCAACGACCGCGCCAACCCGACGACGACCGGCACCCAGCCGCACCCCTCGCCCCCGGTAGGTGCCACCCATCGTCGCAACCGGCCCACCACAACGACGACGACCGGCACCTACACCGGGTGCCCGGCACAGCCTCAGAACATCTCGCCGAAGCCCAGATCAACCAGGTGGTCGTGGGAGGAGGCCAGCGACTCGAACGGGTCCCGGCCGTAGGTGTCGTCCTGCTCGATCAGCAGGTGCGCGGCGCCGGCCTCGACCCCGGCGGTGACGATCGCCGCCCAGTCGAGGGTGCCCGACCCCACTTCGGCGAACTGCACCGGCTGGGCCATGTGATGGCCGAACCCGGACCGGTCCCCGCCAGCGAGCGCGTCGAACGCTTCCGCCGGTGGAAGGGAGACGCGGAAGTCCTTCAGGTGCACCAGGTCGACCGATCCGGCGAAGCGCTGCAGCGTCCGCACCGGATCGTGGCCGCCGCGCTGCACCCAGTGCACGTCCAGCTCCAGCCACAGGCTGGGCGCCTCGCTGCGGATCGTCTCGAGCACCTCGCGCCCGTCCAACCGGGCGAACTCGAGGTGGTGGTTGTGATACGAGAGCCGGATTCCGTCGTCGGCGAGGCGGCGGGCCATCACCTCAGTTTCCCGACAGAACGCCAGCAATGAGGGCGCGTCCCGGAGCGCGAGCGCCGGCAGCATACCGATCCTGATCCGGTCGGCTCCGAGCCGCCGGGCGTGAGCCACTACCTCGTCATAGGAATCCACCAGGGAAGGGTTCGCCCCGCGGGACGGCTCCATCGTGCCCGACAGCGCCGCGTACTCCACACCGCGCTCACCACGAGCCCGCTCGAAGCTGGTCATGTTCTCGTCGCTGAGCGGAACCTGCGAGATCTCGATGTTCGACAGACCGATCTCGGCCAGACGTTGCAGGACACCGTCCAGACCGATCCGGTCCACCTCCCCGCGAACGGTCATGAGCTGGACACCGAGCCGCGGATTCTCCTGATTCGTCATGGTCGCCAGTTTGGCATCGGGGTCCCCGGCCGTGGGAAGCGGTTGCCCTCTGTTGCCCACCCGGAGTCACCCGTCACCCGCCCGCGCCGAATCCCCTTTCTGCCGCCGAGTCCAGCTGCGGACGGGTGGAGGGGGATTCGGTGGCGGAAGAGGGATTCCTCTCGGGTGGGCATCGGCGAAGGACCGCCGGGGCCGGGTGGACCCGGCGACCAGGGCAGTATCAGATTTCGGTGGGAAGGTGGTTGGCCGGAGCGGTACCGTTCCCGCATGACCGGCACCCCAGGTTCACGCCCGCGCACCGCCACCGACGCTGTCGCCGACGATTACGTCCGCACGCTCACCGAGCTCAGCCCGATGTTCGCCACCGAGGTCGGGCTGCCCGGCCGCGAGGATGCCCTCGACGACCATTCTCCCGACGGTCTGGCCGCCCTCACGCAGGCCGCGTACGACACCCTGCGGGCGCTGGACGCCGTCACCCCGGCCGACGAGGTGGACCGGGTGACCCAGCACGCCATGCGGGAGCGTCTCGGCCTGGAGATCGAGCTGGCCGAGGCCGACGAGCACCTCGCCGACCTGAACGTGATCGCCTCCCCGGTGCAGAGCATCCGGGAGATCTTCGACCTGATGCCCACCGATACCCCCGAGGCGTGGCGCACGATCGCCGCCCGGATGCAGGCGGTGCCCGGGGCGGTCGCCGGCTACATCGACTCCCTCCGCCTGGGTGCCGCGCGTGGCCGGATGGCCGCGGTCCGCCAGGTGGAGGCCGGGATCGAGGAGGCCGAGGGGCTCGCCGGTGCCGAGGGGTTCTGGCAGTCCTTCGCCGACGGCGCACGCATCGATGGTCACGAGCCGCCCCCGGAGGTGGTGGCCGCCCTGGCCACGGGCGCCGAGGCCGCTCGCGCCGGGTACGCGGCACTCGCCGAGGCGCTCCGGGAGCTGGCGCCCCTGGCCCCGGCGCGGGACGCCGTCGGGCCGGAGCGGTACGCCCGGTTCTCCCGTACCTTCCTCGGCGCCGAGGTGGACCTGGACGAGACCTACGAGTGGGGCTTGGCCGAGCTGGAGTCGATCATCGCCGAGCAGCAGGTGCTGGCGGAGCGGCTCAGCGGTCCGGGCGCCAGCATCGAGCAGGCGATGGCCGAGCTGGATGCGGACCCCGCCCGGACCCTGCACGGCACCGAGGCGCTGCGGGAGTGGATGCAGAGCACTGCCGACGAGGCCGTCGCAGCCCTGGCCGGCACCCAGTTCGACGTCCCGGACCCGGTGCGCACCATCGAGTGCTGCATCGCCCCCACGGAGAGCGGCGGGATCTACTACACCCCGCCCAGCAGCGACTTCTCCCGCCCCGGGCGGATGTGGTGGTCGGTGCCGCCGGGGGTGACCGAGTTCGCCACCTGGCGGGAGAAGACCACCGTCTACCACGAGGGGGTGCCGGGCCATCACCTGCAGATCGGGCAGACCGTGTACCGGGCGGACGCCCTGAACGACTGGCGCCGGATGGCCTGCTGGGTGAGCGGGCACGGCGAGGGCTGGGCGCTGTACGCGGAGCGGTTGATGCAAGACCTGGGATTCCTGGACGACCCGGCCGATGCGATCGGGATGCTCGACGGGCAGCGGCTGCGCGCCGCCCGCGTGGTGATCGACATCGGCGTGCACCTCGGCAAACCGTGCCCGCCTCAGTGGGGCGGCGGTACCTGGGACGCGGAGAAGGCCTGGCCCTTCCTGGACGCGAACGTGAACATGCCGGAGGGGTTCAAGCGGTTCGAGCTGAACCGCTACCTCGGCTGGCCTGGGCAGGCGCCCTCGTACAAGGTGGGGCAGCGGCTCTGGGAGCAGCTGCGCGACGAGACTCGCGCTCGAGAGGGCGCAGAGTTCGACCTGGCGCGCTTCCACCGCCGTGCCCTGGACGTGGGGTCGGTGGGCCTGGACACGTTGCGGACCGCGCTGCTCGGCTAACTCAACCGTCCGTGCCGGGTACTGCCAGTGCCTCGGTGAACCAGCTGGTGATCGTGGTCGGATGCGTGATCGCGGTGCCCACGCACACGGCGAACGCCCCAGCCGCGAGCGTCTCGGCAGCCTGCGCGGGCGAGTGGATCCGTCCTTCGGCGATCACCGGCACGTCGAGTCGGGCGGCCAGATCCTCGAGGAGCGCCAGGTCGGGACCGTCAGTGCGCGGTCGTTCACCGGTGTAGCCGGCGAGCGTGGTGCCGATGAGGTCGGCACCGGCCTCGACCGCCCCGAGCGCGTCGCCGACCGATCCGCAATCGGCCATCAGCAGGGCATCGGAGCCGTCCCGGAACTCCGCGATGGTCTCGGCGAGGGTACGTCCGTCCGGTCGGGGCCGTCGCGTGCCATCCAGCGCCACCACCTGCGCACCGGCCCGGGCCACCGTCAGGGCGTGTTCGAGCGTGGGCGTGATGAATACGCCGTCGTTGCCGTCCTTGATCAGCCCGATCACCGGAACGTCGACGGCGGAGCTCACCTGCCGTACGTCCTCCTCGCCCTGCGCACGAATGGCCGCCGCTCCCCCGGCCACGGCGGCCTGGGCCACCTGGGCCATGGTGCGCGGGTCGCGCATGGGTTCGCCGGGGTAGGCCTGACAGGACACGATCAGCCGGGCGCGGAGCTGGTCGAGCAGTGCAGTTCGGTCCATCGGTCTAGGTCTCCTTCACCTGGTCCCAGGCGCCCCGGGCGGCGCCGAGGATCGCCCCGTCGGCGAGCTGCGCGCGCCGCACCGGGAGTTGCGCGAGTGGTTCGGCCAGCTCGCCGCGGAACGTCGATTCCATCGTCTGCCACCACAGCGCGCCGGCTCCGGCCATCCCGCCGGTGATGATCACCGCGTCCGGGTCCAGCACTGCCGCGGCTCCGGCCATCGCACGCCCGAGGGCCGTGGCGGCGGTCCGGACGGCCCGGATCGCGGTCTCCTCCCCCGCCTGTGCGCGGGCGACGACGTCGCGGGTGTCCGGGCTGTGCGGGTCGCCCCCGGAGGCGAGGTAGTAGCGGTGCAGTGAGGGCCCGGAGGCGAGCGCCTCCAGGTGCCCGAGGCGTCCGCATGCGCAGCGCAGGCCTTCGGCCCCGGGGGTCGGCATGTGGGCGACGTCGCCGCTCATCCGGTGCGCGCCGCGGAGCACCTGGCCGTGCCGCACGACCGCACCGCCAACCCCGGTTCCCACGGCGATCAGCAGCACCGTGTCCAGGCCCGCGGCGGCGCCGAGCCAGACCTCGCCGGCGGCGTGTGCGTCCACGTCGTTCTGCACGTGTACCGGCATGGCTCCGAGCGCCGGCACCCGGGCACGGAGGCCCGCGGGGACGGCGGTGCCGGCCCAGCCGGGGAGGATGTCGGTGGCC
Organism: Ruania alba; assembly: GCF_900105765.1. Classification (NCBI taxonomy): domain Bacteria; kingdom Bacillati; phylum Actinomycetota; class Actinomycetes; order Micrococcales; family Ruaniaceae; genus Ruania; species Ruania alba. Next base: position 2,172,521 of record NZ_FNTX01000002.1, on the reverse strand, counting down.
GCGACGATCCGGCCGGAGGGCACGTCCACGACGCCGGCGGTACCGATCCCGACCCCCCGGACCAGTGCGTTCACCGACCCGGCGAGATCGGTGACGAGGGCTGCGACGGCATCCAGCAGGGCCGCCGCGCCCCCGGCTGCCGGGGTGGGCACGGCTGTGCGGGTGAGCACCTGCCCGTCCAGGTCCACCACGGCACCGGCGGTCTTGGTGCCGCCGAGGTCGACACCGATCACGACGTCGCTTCTTTGGGCGTCTGTCATAGGCGGGCCCCTGGCCGGCGCCCCGCCGCATCTCGCCAGTCCGGCGGCGCCTGGGGGTGAGCGCCGGCCGCCGTACTCGTCGTGTCGTGCGTATAGCCGACGGTGGCGAGCATGCCCAGACCGTTGTGTGCGATCGGAAGGGTGCCTTCGGTGAGGATGCACATGTTCTCCTCCACGTCGCCATCACCGTCGACGTCGTCACGGTCCACCCCGGGCAGTGCCATCGGCGCCAGCGTTCGGTGCTGAATGGCCACGATGGCGTAGTCCTCGGCGGAGATTAGCCGCTCGTAGGCGTTGGCGAACTTCGTCGAGACGAGGCGGGCGCGCACCTCGGCCAGGATGCCGAAGCCGACGATGTCGTAGTACTTGACCTCCGCCGTCGTCAGCTCGGTGCCGGAGGAGCGGACGTACCCACCGAAGGACAGGTGTGAGTCGTAGTCGGAGAAGGTGCCGGAGACGTCGGAGCCCTGGTTGTCGTCCGAGTAGTACGGGTCCACGAGGTGTGTCTCACCGCCGCCCTCGCACTCGAGCGGGTCGGTCCGGGATGCCGTGTGTTCGCCGGGGATGCTCGTGTAACGCACGTAGTGATCGCCGACGGCGGCTGCGCCCGCGCCCTCGTCGTCATGCAGGTCTCGCTCATAGCGGTACAGGGAGGCCATCGCGTACTCGATCATGTCCGTTCCGAGGGAGCCTTCGGAGGGCAGGCCGTCGACGTAGTCGCAGGATCCCTTCCGGTGCCAGCGGTTGTCCTGGCAGTCCGCGCTGTTCGCCGACATCGCCACGATCCGGTTCTGCGCCGTGGCCGGCGAGTCGAAGTCCGCGGTGTACCAGTCGGTGCCCAGGTCCAGACCTGTCTCGAGGAACGCCCGACCGTCCGCGGCGGCCGCCGCATAGCGGCCGTCGGTGCTGCCCACCGTGCTCTCCAGCTCGGCGAGGAACTCCACGGCGGTCATGTTCCACAGCGACATCGTGGCGAACAGGTTGTTCCAGCTGGACACCTGGTCGAAGAAGCCACCGGGAGGTGTGGTCGGCTGCCCGGCGTCGTCCAGGAACGGGTGCGCTCCGTAGGGCTCGTAGTAGTCCCGGGGATCCTGCATCCGTCGCAGGAACTCACCGATCTCGACGGCGGCACTCGCGTACGCCGGCTCGTCGGTCAGCTCGTGAGCGGCGAGCAGGGCACGTCCGCAGGAGGCGTTGCCGAAAGTGGTGTAGTACAACTGGCTGCCGCCGAGCGAGCTCGCCACGGCGCCGTCGAACAGATCGTCGCGGTCCGGGTTCGGATCGACCTGGTAGGCCAGCACGGCGTCTGCGAACTCGGCGATCGCGTTGCGCTCGTCCAAGTACAGCGAGGTCCGGCCCTGCCATGCGGCACGTGCCGGGAAGTACCGGGAGAGGAACTCCAGCGAGGCGCACGCCGCCGTGCTCTGCTGCACGTCCACCTCCAGGCACGGGTCGCTCTCGGTGCAGGAGCCGATCGACTCGCCGTACACATACCGCAGCTTGCGCATCAGACCATTGCGGTTCTCCCCGTCGTCCCGGCGCAGGATCCAGCTGGCATAGGCGTCCAACGCCGGACCACTCGAGGAGGTGGCCTCGAGGTCTGTGGTCTCGAACGTGGAGCTCCCGGAGGACGCTGGTGCGGCCGCGGCATTCGCCGGCCCGTCCGTGGGCGTGCCGCTCGCGACACCCAGCAGTGCCGCGAGCAGTCCGGTGGCCGCCGCTGCGTGCCACCGCCGCCGGCTCATCGTCCGGTCTCCGTGATCAGCTCCGGCTCCGCGGCGAGCTCACCGGTGCGCAGCCAGGGCAGGAAGATGTTCCATTCGCCCACCTCGCGGGCGCTGAGGGTCAGGGGCTGACCGTCGACCGTGCCGACCGGACGCGGGACGTCGGCGAAATGGTCGTCGAAGATCATCTGCGCGTACGGCGTGGTGTGCTCACGCGCGTAGGCGTCGATCTTGTCGTAGTAGGTGGCGATGATCTGCGGGTTCGGCTCCCCGAGCGCGGAAGCGTAGGCCGTGGTGTCGGCCCGCACATAGTTCCGGTAGGCGTTCGTCTGCACCCACTCGGAGAGGGTCAGCTCCACGGTGTGCTCGGCCGCCTCACGGAGCAGCGCCGTGCGCCACGCGGCGATCGGGCCTGCTGAGGACTGCGCACCGCCCGGCCCGAGGTCACCGGCCTCGGCGCGCTGCAGCAGGGCATGGCGGCTCAGCGACTGGGAGATCGGGATGCCGATGTTCCACCCGGAGTAGGAGTCGAGACTCCCCCGCTGGATCTGTTCGTCGAGCAGGTTCATCAGGCGCAGATCGGTGTGGCCGGCGATGGCGTCGTCCCCGAGTGCGACCGTGTGCCCGTCCTCGAGATAGTCCGCCACTCGGTCGGCGAACGGTGCGACCGAATCCTGATTGCCTCCTGTGTTGGCCATCAGCACGAGGTCGGCGTCGTCGACATCCCCGGTGATCCGGCCCCCGATGGTGTGCACGTATCCGTGGATCAGGTCCTGGTAGCGGATGTTCTGGTATGGGGCCGTCCAGTCTGCACCGTGCACGCGGGAGTACTCCACGTAGACGGCGGGTTCCGTCCCGGCCTCCTCGACGGCGATCTTCGCCAGCAGCAGGGAGGAGACGACGTCAGCACCCGGGTAGAGCACCACCCGATCCTGCACGCCCAGCTCGGCGATGCGCGCCGCGAGTGCCTCGGCCTCCGGCCGGTGCAGCCCGGTCCCTGAGGCGTCGTCCTGGCCGATGATCAGGTAGTCGTATATTCCTTCGGCCGCCCACTCGATCATCCGCAGGTTGATCCGGTGGTTGCGCGCCCGGGTCTCCAGGTAGTCGGTGCGCACCTCCTCGGGAATCTGTGCCTCGAGCTCCTCGAGTCGGGGGCGCTTCTCCTCCTGTCCGAGGTTCTCCACCTCGGACAGCACGGTCGCCCAGTGCCGGATCTCGGTGCGCCAGGGCCCTTCCGGGGTGAGTCGCATGATGGTGTCGAAGGCGTACAGGCGCTCGTCCGGGTTCTCCTCGCGGACCTGCCGTACCGCCTCCAGGTTCGCCATCGCCTGGTCTTCACTGACCGCGCTGTCCCGGGAGTGCAGCAGTCCCCCGTAGGCGAGCATCGGCAGTGCGACGATCGTGTCGTCGGCCTGCTCGGCCGCGCGGGTCAGCCATTGGCCGGCCTGCGCTCCGTCGCCCGGGGTGAAGTGGCGCCCGAGCACGTCCGACTCGGGCGTGGTGACCTCGTACCCGGCGCCACCGCCCAGCTTCAGCGGGGCGTACCAGGTGTAGGGGCGGTCGTCGAGCGGGAGCAGGGCGACCTCGCCGAGGCTGTTGTTCCCGGCTGGGCGCCCGTCTCCCTCCCAGACCGTTCGCGAGTCCGGAACCGGCGTTGCCGCGGCCGGCGCCGCGGCAACCACCAGCGATGCGGCCAGCGCTATCCCCAGGGCGCGGCCGGCGAACGTACGGACGGGTCGTCTCGATCGAAGCTTCATCAGAACTCCTCGCGTTGGACAGCGGTGTCGGTACGGGTACTGTCGCTGCGAGGGACCACCGGCGGTGATGGCCGCCCGCCGCGACCGTTCGCATCAAACAGAGTCATTCGTAAAACTGCAAGAGATTGCTCGGCCGTCTCGTCGGCGCCGCAGGGCGAGATCGTGGCTCAGCACGGGAGTTATCAGCACACTCCTTGACGCAGTACGCGAGCCGAAGATCGCAGAGTCATCGAGAATCAACGGCTCGACCTCTTGCAGTTTTACGCAAAACGCTATTCAGTGGGCGACCATGACGACGACACGCCACGAGAGCGGCCGCCGCTCAGGCTCGTCTCGTCGGCCCACCCAGGCCGATGTGGCCCGCCTGGCCGGTGTCAGCCAGACCACCGTCTCCCTGGTGCTCAGCGGCTCCGGTGCCGCGCAGCGCCGGGTCGGCGAGGAGGTGAGCGAGCGCGTCCTGCGCGCCATCGAGCTCACCGGCTACGTCGCGAACCCCGTGGCGCAGTCGCTCGCGGGTGGACGCACATCGATCATCGGCGTCTACACCTATGAGCCCGTGTTCCCGCACGATGCGGGCAACTTCTACTACCCCTTCCTCGAGGGGATGGAGGACGAGGCGCAGCGCCTCGGCGTGGACCTGCTGCTCTTCACCTCGATGGCACCGTCACACCGCGGGCTCACCGGCGGGTCCGGGATCCGGCGCCTGCGGGTGGCCGACGGCTGTGTGCTGCTCGGACGCCACAGCTCGCCCGACGATCTCGCCGAGCTCGTCCGGCAGGAGTTCCCGTTCGCGTTCGTCGGGCGTCGGGAGACCCCGGCCGGGGAGGTCCCGTTCGCGGGTGCGGCGTACCAGGATGCCACCGCGAGTGTCGTCGAGCACCTGCTCGAGCTGGGGCATCGGCGCATCGCGCTCGTGAACGAGTACACCGGCCACGAGTCGGTCGAGGACCGTGCCCGCGGGTACCGCCGCGCGATGGCCGCGGCGGGGCTCCAGCCCGTCACCTTCGACCAGGGCGATCGCGACGCGGGCGACCTGCTCGATGCCCTCCGCGCCAGCGGCATGACCGCCGCGGCTGTCTCCTCCGACGTCGTCGGGAGGCTCCGACGTGCAGCGCTGGACCGCGGCCTCACGGTCCCCGGTGACCTCTCCCTCGCCCGGCTCGGCGACCCCGAGATCCGCGAAGACGCGGACGTGGACTGGACCGGTTTCCTCATCCCGCGGATGCAGATGGGCGCTGAGGCACTGCGCATCGTCGCCCGCCGACTGGCCGGCGACGAGGACACCGACGCCCAGGTCTTCATCCCGTGCACCCTCGTCGACGGTTCCACCGCAGGTCCCCTCGCACCTTCGGCCTGAGGGCCATCACCACAACGAAAGGCGTCATCACGTGCCCGAAGCACAGACACAGATCCTCGTCGTCGGCGGCGGACTCGGAGGGGTCGCCGCAGCGCTGGCCGCAGCGGACCACGGAGCCGATGTGATCCTGACCGATGAGTTCGACTGGCTCGGCGGCCAGTCCACCTCCCAAGCGGTGCCCCCCGACGAGCACTCCTGGATCGAGGACTTCGGGTGCACAGCGCGCTACCGGCGCTTCCGCGACGGGATCCGCGACCACTACCGCCGGCACTACCCGCTCACCGACGCCGCGCGGGGACGCACAGACCTGAACCCCGGGGCGGGCTGGGTCTCGAAGCTCTGCCACGAACCGCGTGTCGCAGTCGCTGTGATCGAGGAGATGCTCGCCGCGCATCGCGGGACCGGCAAGATTCAGGTGATCCAACCGGTGCGGCCGATCGCCGCCACCATGGACGGTCACCGCGTGCGCACCGTCGAGCTGGAGGACGTGGGCACCGGTACGCGCACCACGGTGGTCGCCGATTACGTCGTGGACGCGACGGAGACCGGCGAACTGCTGCCGCTGACCGGTACCGAGTACGTGCTCGGCTTCGAGTCGCGCGCCGAGACCGGCGAACCGAGTGCACCGGAGGTGGCCCAGCCGGAGAACGTGCAGGCGATGAGCGTGTGTTTCGCGGTCGACCACGTGGACGGCGATCACACCATCGACCGCCCCGAGCAGTACGACTACTGGCGCACCTACACCACGCACTACTGGGGCGCGAACTTGCTCAGCTGGAGCGCCCCGAACCCGCGCACCCTCGAGATCACGCACCGGCACTTCTCCCCGAACCCTGGCGATGACCCGCTCACCGTGGTGGCCGACCAAGCGGTCAATGCCGGGGACGGGAACCTGTGGACGTTCCGCCGGATCCTCGCCCGGGACATGTTCACCCCCGGCTCCTACGACAGCGACATCACGCTCGTGAACTGGCCGAGCATCGACTACTTCGACGGGCCGCTCATCGACGTCCCCGCCGACGTCGCGGCCCAGCGGCTGCACGCCGCCAAGCAGCTGAGCCTGTCGATGCTGTACTGGATGCAGACCGAGGCGCCCCGGCCCGACGGCGGTACCGGATGGCCCGGCCTGCGGCTGCGCGGCGATGTCGTCGGAACCGACGACGGGCTGGCGATGGCGCCATACCACCGGGAGAGCCGGCGCATCCGCGCCCTGGAAACGGTCTGCGAGCAGGACGTCTCGCTCGCCGTCCGCGGCGACCGTGGCGCGCGCCGCTACCCGGACAGTGTGGGCATCGGCATGTACCGCATCGATCTGCACCCCTCCACCGGCGGCGACAACTACATCGACGTCGGCGCCGAGCCGTTCGAGATCCCGCTCGGTGCGCTGATCCCCCAGTCCACCACGAACCTGCTCGCGGGCTGCAAGAACATCGGCACCACCCACATCACCAACGGCTGCTACCGCCTGCACCCGGTGGAGTGGAACATCGGTGAAGTTGCCGGACTACTCGCCGCCGAGTGCCTCAAGCAGGGCACCACGCCGCACCAGGTGCATGGCAGCCGCACCCTCACCGACGACCTGCAGGCCGCACTCGTGACCGATGGCGTCGAGCTGCACTGGCCCGACGGCGTCCAGGGCTACTGACAGTTCCCATCCCGACCCGGCCGTCGCACGCGCAACGGTCACCCAGAAGAGGAGTCACCATGGTTCACCGTAGATCCGTCCCCGCTCTCGCCTCACTCGCGCTCGCGGGCCTTGCGCTCGCCGCCTGCACGTCGGGCGGAACCGACGGCGCAACCCCTGACCCGGCCGACGGTAGCGTCGACCTGCGGATGACCGTCTGGACCTCCGACGAGGGACACCTCGCCCTGTTCGACGAGATCGCCGACGGCTACATCGAGGAGAACCCGGAGCTCGTCTCCTCGGTCACGTTCGAGACCGTGCCCTTCGACGACTACACGAGCACGCTCACCACCCAACTCGCCGGCGGGAACACCCCAGACCTGGGCTGGGTCTTCGAGTCCAATGCGCCCGAGTTCGTCTCCTCCGGTGCTCTCACGGACGTGCGGCCGGCCCTCGCTGGCAGCGAGGGGTACGAGTTCGACGACATCGTGCCCAGCGCGCTCGACCTGTGGTCCGAGGGTGAGGGGCTGTACGCCTACCCGTTCTCGAACTCGCCCTTCGTCATGTTCGTGAACACCGACCGGATCGCCGAGTCCGGGCAGGACGACCCCGCGGACCTGGTCTCCTCCGACGAGTGGACCTGGGACAGCGCGCGCGACATCTCCGCTGCGAGCGCCGAGCAGCTCGGCGGTGCCGGCCTCGTCGTTCGTGACTTCGACTACAGCGACTGGGGCAACCTCGCCACCGTGTGGGGCGGCTGGGACGCCGCACCGTGGTCGGAGGACGGGACCACCTGCACCTTCACCGACCCGGCCATGGTCGACGCGATGACCTGGATCCACGATGCTGCATTCGCCGACGGGGCCATGCCCGGCCCGGGGACGAGCGCCGACTTCTTCGCCGGCGATGTGACCATGACTGTCACCCAGATCTCCCGCGCGGCAGCCCTCGACGGCAGTTTCGAGTGGGACGTCCTGCCGCTGCCCGCCGGACCGGCAGGTCAGCAGAACATCATCGGGCAGGCAGGTGTCGGCGTCTTCGAGAATGGCGAGAACCCCGAGATCGCGGCCGACTTCCTGGCCCACTTCACCTCGCCGGAGAGCGCGGAGCAGCTCGCCACGTACTTTCCGCCGCCACGGGAGTCGCTGCTGAACGCACAGACCCTCGCCGACGCGAACCCACTGCTGAGCGAGGACCAGCTGGAATCCGTCGTCGTCGGCGGTATCACCGACGCCATCACGAAGCCGGCGCACCCGAACTTCGCGCAACTGCAGACCACCATCCGCGGCGAGCTGGACGCCCTGTGGACCGCAGACGCCGACGTCGAGGCTGTCCTCGCGAACGTGTGCTCGGCCGCCGACCCGCTCCTGCAGGACTGAGCCATGACCGATCTGACCACGGCCGGGCCCGGGCGTGTGACCACAGCCGCGCCCGGGCGGCGCACGCGCCCGTCTACCTGGCGCCGCCGCGATGCCATCGCCGGCTACCTTTTCGCTGCCCCGGCCGTGGTCGGGTCGCTCGCCTTCGTCATCGCACCGCTGATCGCAGTGGTCTGGTACAGCCTGCACGAGTGGAACGTGCTCGCCAGCACGTTCACGTTCGAAGGCGCCGGCAACTACGAACGGATGCTCGCTGATACTGCGCTGCACGACTCGCTCACGGCGAGCGCGTGGTTCTCCCTCGGCGTGCTCGTCCTGAACATCTCGCTCGCGCTCGGCCTCGCCGTGCTGCTCAACCAGCGCCTGCCCGGGACGACATTCTTCCGCGTGGCCTTCTTCTCCCCCGTGGTGGTCTCACTGGTCGCCTGGACGATCGTGTGGGGATTCCTGCTCCAGGTCGACGGTGGGATCAACTCATTCCTCGCCACCTTCGGCATCACGGGACCGAACTGGCTGCGCACCTCCATCACCGCGATGATCGCGGTGGTCGTGGTGCAGGTCTTCAAGAACGTCGGGCTGAACATGATCCTGTTCCTCTCCGCGCTCCAAGGTGTGCCGGAGGAGATCCAGGAGGCCGCCACTCTCGACGGAGCGGGCGCTTGGCGGCGGTTCTGGTCGGTCACCGTCCCGATGATCAGCCCCACCATCCTGCTGGTCTCGATCCTCACCGTGGTGGGCTCTCTGGAGACGTTCGCACTCATCGACGTGCTCACCCAGGGCGGACCGGGCAATTCCACGACCGTGCTCGTGTACTACCTGTACCGCCAAGCGTTCCAGTTCAACGAGTTCGGCTACGCCAGCGCCATCGCGGTGCTGCTGTTCCTGATCGTCCTCGCCCTCACCCTCGTGCAGTGGCAGACCCGAAAGCGGTGGGTGCACCATGAAGCCTAAGTTCCTGCGTGGGATCCTGGTGGTCGTGCTGGCGCTGCTGGCGCTGCCGTTCCTGTTCCCCACCTGGTGGATGGCCACCTCGTCGCTGAAGACCACCAGCGAGATCCTGCAGCGACCTCCGACGATCTGGCCCGAGGCCCCCTCGGGGGCACCCTACGGTGAGGTCTTCGCACTGCAGCCGTTCGCGCAGCAGTACTGGAACTCGCTCTACATCGCGGCCCTGGTCACCGTGGGCACCATCTTCGTGGCAGCACTGGCCGGGTACGCCTTCGCGCGCATCCCGTTCAAGGGAGCGAACCTGTTGTTCCTCGTGGTGCTCGCCGGGATGCTGGTGCCCTCCGAGGTCACGATCGTGCCCCTTTTTCGGATGGTCAACACCCTCGGCCTGATCGACACACACTGGCCGTTGATCGTCATCCCGATCCTCGGCGCACCCAGCGTGCTGGCCACGTTCATCATGCGGCAGTTCTTCATCACGCTCCCGCACGAGCTCGAGGAGGCCGGTCGGATGGACGGGCTAGGGCGCTGGGGCATGTTCGCCAAGATCGCATTCCCGCTGGCCGGACCCGCGATCGCCGCCGTCTCGATCTTCACCTTCCTGAAGTCATGGAACATGTACCTGGAACCGATCGTGTACCTGTCCAGCCGCGAGAACTTCACCCTCCCGCAGGCACTCACCCAGTACGTCGACGCCTACGGCGGCCCGATCTGGAACGTCCAGCTCGCCGCCACCACACTGACCGTCATCCCGGTGCTGATCGTCTTCATCTTCGCCCAACGTCAGTTCATCCAAGGGCTCGCCCAGACCGGGCTCAAGGGTTGACGTCCGACCCACTCCCATCTCCGAGCATCGTCGCCGACCAATGGACCGGGCCGCACCGTCGCCGCCCAGGAAAGGACACCATGCGTCACCTCACCGCACTCCTGACCACCGCGAGCCTCCTCGCTGCCTCACTGACCGCAGCGGCTCCCGCGCATGCCGACAGACCGGCTACTCCACCCGCCGATGCTGGACCACCGACGTCGCTCGGTGACATCGCCGTCGTGCCCCTCGACGACCGCCCCTTCCCTGCCATGACACCTGTGGAGATGGCCGCCATCGGCGGCCACTCCGCCCTCACCCCGGAGACCGACCTCCTGGGTGAGTTCTTCGACCACGGGGATGCGGACGCCGTCGGGGACTGGTGGGCGGCCACGGCACCGGAGGCGGACGCCTCCGTGCTGGCCCTGCCGATGCTGGCCTACGGCGGACTCGTGGCCTCCCGGACGTGCGCCACGGACCTGGCCACCGCCCGCGAACGCCTGCAGGTGGTCGAGGAGGTCGCGGCCGCGAATCCGGACCAGCCGATCTACGCCTTCGACGTGATCCAGCGGCTCACCATCGCCCCCACCTCCGGCTACCCCGGCATGTACTCCGGGCCCGTCCGCCAGTGGGCGGAGCTGATGGACCAGGTGGAGAACCTGGGCCGGGAGGACCTCCGCGCCGAGTACGAGGAGGTCGCGGCCGAGATCCCGGAGGAGATCAAGAGCGACTACCTGTGTGCCCGGGAGCGCAACCACCAGATCAACCAGGACATGATCCATCTCGCCGCCGCGGGCACCATCGACGTCCTCGTGCTCGGGCAGGACGATGCGAGCGAGTTCGGCCCGCACCGCGCCGAGAAGGAGGCGCTGGCGGCGCTGATCGCGGAGCTGGGCGTCGAGGACCGGGTGAAGATCTACCCGGGCGCGGACGTGCTGGGAGCACTGCTCACCGCCAAGCTGGTGGTGGAGCGCCTGGACGTTCAGCCCAGCGTCGCGGTCGAGTGGTCCCGCACCCCGGGCGAGGACTGGGTGGCGCCCTACCAGGACATCCCCTACGCCGATCTCGTGGACGAATACATCGCCACCCTCGGTGCCGAGCACGCCCCGGCCGCCGAGTCCGACGTGCTGCTGATGGCGAACACGGCCGGCGCCGGATCGCTCGACCCGTTCGTGGACCGGATCCACGAAGCGGTGGCCCGCGGTCGGCTCGTGGCCGTCGGTGACGACGCGGTAGCCGGTGTGGTCGATCCGGAGCTGCGGAACCTGCTCGCCCCTCGCATCGACCTGGCCCGACTCGGCGGCTGGTCCGGCTGGAACGTCGGCATCTCCCTCTCCCAGGCAGTCGTCCGGGCAGCATTCCTGGAGGCGAGTCGCCAGGCTCCCCTGCTCGCCGGGGACGCCGATACCCAGGGAGCCCCGGTCCTGGACGCCCGGCAGGCGCTGCTGCTGGAGTCGGCCACGGCGCACCAGCGGCTTCTCGTGCAGGAGCTGGTGCACACCGACCTGTACCGCAACCACGTACGGACCGCCGTCCGCAACTATGCGGTGGCCGAGGGCGACGACCCGCAGCACTTCACCACCGCGTTCGAGGGCGCGAACGCCCTCGCCACCGACCGCACCGCAGCACTGGCCACACCGTGGTTCGCCGAGGAGTTCACGGGTACCCCCGTACGTCTGGGCAGCGACGGCACCACCGAACGCACCGCCGTCGTGGCTTCGTTGGACTCCCTCGACCTGCACCTGGGCTGGCCGCGGTACCAGGAGCTGGACGTCTTCCCCGAGATCACCCTCACCGAGGGTGAGGCCGCCGCGCCGGTCGCGGTCGCGGTCCTCCCCGCATCCAGCGAGATCCGGCCCGAGACGGAGGTCTCCCTCGACCTGGCGGCCGTGCTGCGCAACGACACGGCTGCCACCCGTGAGGTCGAGGTCACCGTGGCGGCACCGCAGGGATGGACGACGGCGGAGCCCAGCACGGTCTCGCTCGATCCGTTCGAGGTCCGCGAGCTGGCCGCAGAAGTCACGACGGCGGCCCTCGCCCCGGAGCAGCCGGCCACCGTGGAGGTGGTGGTCACCCCGGCCTCGGGGGAACCGACCAGCGCCACCTCCACGGTGATGGCGGTGTGGCGCAACGTGGCCCTCGCCTCCAACGGCGCCACCGTGGCGGCCTCCGGCTCGTGGAGCCGCTACACCCCGGATCTCGCGATCGACGGCAACACCACGAGCACGGGGAGCCGGTGGCTCACCGAGGCCACACCGCCCCACTGGCTCGAGGTGACCTTCGCCGCACCGGAGACGATCGACGCGGTGCAGCTGCACCAGTACGCCGGCTACCTGCTCCACGACTACACGATCTCCGCCGAGGTGGACGGTCAGTGGCAGGTGGTCAACGAGGTGACCGCAAACTCCGAGGTCACCCCGCTGCACCGGTTCGACCCGGTCGAGGCCACTGCGATCCGCCTGGACGTGACAGCCACCGCCGACGGACGGGTCCGCCTGTACGAGGTGGAGGTCACCTGCCGCAGCTGCTGAGCGTAGGGTCGGCCCCGTGTCTGCACCGACCCTGATCCTCGCGTCCGCCTCCCCGGCCCGAGCGGCCCTGCTCCGCTCGGCCGGGGTGGAGCCCGACATCCGGCCCGCCGACGTCGACGAGGAGGCGATCCTCGCCGACGCGGCGGCTACCGCGGGTGTGGCAGCGCTGCCCGTCCCCGACGGGGTGGCGCTGCTCGCTGCCGCCAAGGCCGAGGCGGTCGCGTCCACCGACCTCGGGCGCGCCGGTCGCGGCGCCCTCGTGCTGGGGAGCGACTCGTTGCTCGAGCTGGACGGCGAGGGCCTCGGCAAGCCGCACACCGCCGAGCGGGCTCGGGACCGGTGGCGGCGGATGCGGGGCCGCACCGGGGAGCTGCACACTGGGCACCACCTGATCTGCGTGGAGACCGGTGCCACGGCGTCGGCGGTGTCCAGCACTACGGTGCATTTCGCGAACCTCACCGACGCCGAGATCCACGCCTACGTGGCCACCGGTGAGCCGCTGTCGGTGGCCGGTGCGTTCACGATCGACGGGCTCGGTGGCGCTTTCGTGACCGGGGTCGAGGGCGACCCGCACGGGGTGGTGGGCCTGAGCCTGCCGCTGCTGCGCACGATGCTCGCCGATCTCGGTGTGGCCTGGGTGGATCTCTGGGACCGGCAGGCCGTGAAAAAGGCCTGACCGGACGTCGGCACCCGGGGCTACGGTGAGTCGATGACGTCTGGATACCTGCGCGATCCGCATCTGCACGCCGATCTGGTCACCTTCGTCGCCGCTGACGACGTGTGGCTGGCCCCGACCGATGGCGGCCGCGCCTGGCGGCTCACCCACGACTCCGCCCCGGTGCGGCGGCCCCGGTTCTCCCCGGACGGGCTGCACGTGGCCTTCGTCTCCACGCGCGACGGCCATCCCGAGCTGATGGTGGCCGACGTCGAGACCGGCCAGTCCCGGCGGCTGACCTGGTGGGCCGGCACTGTCACGATCGTGCTCGGCTGGCGGGACGCCGAGACGATCCTGGTGGCCTCGAACGCCGGTGAGGCGAGCATCCGGCACACGGTGGTCAAGGCGGTCCGGATCGACGGCGACACCGAACGACTCACCATCGGCGCCGCCTCCGGGCTTGCCCTGCACCCGGGTGGCGCGATCGCGCTGAGCACGTTCAACGCCCGCGGTCCGGCGATGTGGAAGCGGTATCGCGGCGGGACTGCATCTCGGCTCTGGCTCTTCGACGACGGCTCCTGGCAGCGGCTGCTGCCCGAGGAGCATGCCGGGATGGTGGACCCCCTGTGGGTCGGCGACCGGCTGCTGTTCACCTCTGACCGGGCCGCGGCGTTCCCCGACCGCACCGAGGCGCAGGCGAACCTGTGGGTGTGGGACGCACTCACAGCCGACGCGGCCGACACCGCTGGCGCGCCGCGCCAGCTCACCCATCAGGGCCCCGAGGCGGGGTACGTGCGCGATGCGAGCACCGACGGCGCCCGGCTCGCTTGGCACTCCCGCGGTCGCCTGTGGCTGTTGGAGAGCCTCGACGGCGAGGCTCGGCGGGTGCAGGTGACGCTCCCTGGCACCGCACCGGCCGCCGTCAGCACGCCCGTGACGCGGCTGGATGCGCTGGCTGTGGACCACACCGGTGATCACAGTGTGGTGACCTGGCGCGGCAAGGCCGCCTGGTTGGCACACCGGGACGGCCCGGCCCGCACCCTCGTGGGCGATGCCGCCGTGCGCACCCGTGAACCGGTGGTGCTGGGCCGCACCGGCAGGGTCGCCGTGGTCACCGATGCGGCCGGGCCCGACGCCCTCGAGGTGCACAGCACGGACGGTTCCGCACCCCCGCAGCGGATGCTCGCCGGTCGGCTCGGCCGGGTACTCCACCTGGCCGCCGACCCGGCCGGTGCTCGCCTGGCGGCGATCTCCCACGATGGGTGGGTCCGGTTGATCACGCTGGCCGACGGCGGCGGGCAGCCCCTGGTCCGGGACGTCACCCGATCCGCGTTCGGTGAGTCGCTCACGCCGTCGTTCTCTCCCGACGGGCGCTACCTGGTCTGGTCCGAGCCGACCGACGGCGAGTCCGGCTGCCACCGGGTGATGCTGCTGGACACGGCTGGCGAGGCCGCACCCGTGGCGCTCACCTCCGGCCAGTTCCACGACCGGTGCCCCGCGATCACCTCCGACGGCAAGCACGTGGTGTTCCTCTCGGACCGCACCTTCGACCCGCAGTACGACGCGCACGCCTTCGCGCTCGCGTTCTCCGGGGCCACCCGGCCCTGGCTCATCCCCCTCGCGGCGCGCGAGGCCGCACCGTTCGGCCCGAGCCTGACCGGCCGGCCGATCGCCCCGGACTCGAGCTCCGGTTCGGCGAACGCCGGGGCCGACGGCGAGCAGCCAGCACCTGCCAGTCCGGACGTGGACGCCGAGGGTGCGGAGGAACGGATCACCCCCTTCCCGGTGCCGTCCGCGCGGTACCGGGACCTGCGGGTGGTCGACGGTGGCGTGGTGTGGATCGCCGAGACGGACGACGCCGGCGTGCTCGGCACCCGGCGCGCCGGCGTGGAGGGTGAGCCCGCCGCCGACGCGATCCACCGGTGGTCCTTCGCCGAACGCACCCTGACCACCATCGTGGACAAGGCCACCTCCTACACAGTCAGCGGGGACGGCATCCAGCTGGTCGTCCTGCACAGCAACGGCAACGAAACGCCCACCGTCACGGTCACGCCCGCCACGCGCAAGCCCGAGGACGAGGACCCGGGCGTGGTCACCGTGGACCTGAGCCGGCTGCGGGTGCCGATGAACCCGACCGCCGAGTGGCGGCAGATGTTCAACGAGACCACCCGCCTGATGGCCGACCACTACTGGCGCGAGGACATGAACGGCGTGGACTGGGACGCCGTCGTGGATCGGTGGCGACCGGTGGTGGACCAGGTACGCAGCCACGACGAGCTCGTGGACCTGCTCTGGGAGACGGTCGGCGAGCTGAACACCTCGCACGCCTATGTGATCCCCGCCGAGAACGGCGACCGGGACCGAGCCGCCCGTCGGCTGGGGCTGCTCGGAGCCGACCTGGCCCGCACCGACTCCGGCTGGCAGATCACCCGGATCCTGCCCGGGGAGTCGAGCGACCCGCAGGCTCGTTCGCCGCTGCGTGCGGCCGGGGTGGACGCGGCGGTCGGGGACCTGGTGGTGGCCGTGGACGGCCAGTCGGTGGACGTGGCAGCCGGACCGGGCCCGCTGCTGGTAGGCGCGGCGGACAAACCGGTGGAGCTGACCTTGCGGCGCGGCACCGAGGACCGCCGCGTGGTGGTGGTGCCGCTCGCGAGCGAGGAAGTGCTGCGGTACCAGGACTGGGTGCGCTCCCGCCGGGAGTACGTCCGTGCCCGCAGTGGCGGACGGCTCGGCTACCTGCACGTGCCGGACATGATGAGCAACGGGTGGGCGCAGCTGCACCGCGACTTGCGGGTGGCCAGCCGTGCTGAGGGCATCGTCGCCGATGTTCGCTACAACCGTGGCGGGCACACCAGCCAGCTCGTGGTAGCCAAATTGGCCGCGCGGGTGGTCGGCTGGGGCACCGCGAGGCACGAGGACGAGCCGATGAGCTATCCGGACGCGGCACCGCGCGGGCCGGTGGTACTGGTGGCGAACGAGTTCTCCGGCTCCGACGGTGACATCGTCAATGCTGCCGCTCAGGCACTCGAGCTGGGCCCGGTCGTGGGCGTGCGCACCTGGGGCGGAGTGATCGGTATCGACGGACGCTACGACCTGGTGGACGGAACCAGCGTGACCCAGCCTCGATACGCGACCTGGCTGGCCGGCAAGGGGTGGGGCGTGGAGAACTACGGGGTCGATCCGGACATCGAGGTGCAGCACACACCGGCCGACCTGTTCGCCGAGGACGACCCGCAGCTGGATCGGGCGATCGCCGAGGCGCTGGGCCGGCTCGAGTCGAACCCGGCGGCGAGCGGGCCACCGCTGCCCGAGCCACGGGTGCGCTGAGCGGGTCACGCGCGAGGGGCGCGGCGCGCAGGTAAAGACCTGATGACCAACAGCAGACGTCGCCTTTGTGCGGCTCGGACTATGGTCGAGGCACAGAACCTGCGGTTCATGGCGTCGATTTGTGGGATATCTACAAACAAGTGCCGAGCCGGTTGCTGGGGCGAACAGACTTCCGGGCGAACCGGTGCGGTGGTTGGGTAGGACGAACCCGGCGTACTAGCGTGAACCGTCGCGGCCGCTCCAGGGCCGCGGCAGTGCGAGGACCTAGAGGAGAGTGCATGTCGACGAGCGCAGCGCCGGACGTATCACCCCACCCGCCCGGCAAAGTGCTCATCGCCAACCGTGGCGAGATCGCCGTCCGGGTGGCCCGTGCCTGCCGTGACGCCGGTCTGACCTCGGTCGGTGTCTATGCGGACTCGGACCGGGACGCCCAGCACGTGCTCCTCACCGATGAGGCGTTCGCCCTGCACGGATCCCGCGCCGCCGAGACCTATCTCGACATGGGCAAGATCCTCGATGTTGCCCGCCGTTCCGGGGCGGACGCGGTGCACCCCGGATACGGGTTCCTCTCCGAGAACGCGGAGTTCGCTCGCGCGGTGATCGCCGCGGGCCTCACCTGGATCGGCCCCCCGCCGGACGCCATCGACGCCCTCGGGGACAAGGTCAGCGCCCGGCACATCGCCCAGCGCGCCGGCGCACCGTTGGTGGCCGGCACCCCGGACCCGGTCTCGGACGCGAGCGAGGTGCACGCCTTCGCCGCCGAGCACGGCCTGCCCATCGCGATCAAGGCGGCCTTCGGTGGCGGTGGCCGCGGGCTCAAGGTGGCCCGCACTGCCGACGAGATCGACGGCATGTTCGAGTCGGCCGTGCGCGAGGCCACCGCGGCGTTCGGCCGCGGCGAGTGCTTCGTGGAGCGGTTCCTGGACCGCCCCCGGCACGTGGAGACCCAGTGCCTGGCCGACAATCACGGCACCGTGGTGGTCGTCTCCACCCGCGACTGCACACTCCAGCGCCGTCACCAGAAGCTCGTGGAGGAGGCGCCCGCGCCGTTCCTCACGCCCGAGCAGGATGCCCAGCTGCGAGAGTCCTCGATCGCGATCCTGGAAGAGGCCGGCTACCGCGGCGCCGGCACCTGCGAGTTCCTCATCGGTACCGACGGCACCATCTCCTTCCTCGAGGTGAACACACGCCTGCAGGTGGAGCACTGCGTCACCGAGGAGGTCGCCGGGATCGACCTGGTACGTGAGCAGTTCCGGATCGCTGCGGGCGAGGAGCTCGGGTACACCGAGGTGACCACCCGTGGCCACTCCTTCGAGTTCCGCATCAACGGCGAGGACCCGCACCACAACTTCCTTCCGGCTCCAGGCACCATCTCCACGCTGCGCTGGCCCGCCGGTCCCGGGGTGCGGGTGGACTCCGGGGTGGTGGCCGGGGACACCATCTCCGGTGCCTTCGACTCGATGCTCGCCAAGGTGATCGTCACCGGCGCCACGCGCACCGAAGCACTACAGCGGGCCCGGCGTGCGATCGGCGAGACCGAGGTGGTCGGCATCCCGACCGTGCTCCCCTTCTTCCGTGCCGTGCTCGCCGACGAGGAGTTCGCCGCCGACCAGCTCGAGAACTTCCGGGTCTACACCACCTGGATCGAGAACGAGTTCGCGGCACGGCTCGCGGCCGGTCGCGCACCGGAGGCGCCGGCAGCTCCGGCGGCCCCGCCGGCCGAGCCCGAGGGTGGGGTCGAGCGTGTCGTGGTGGAGGTCGGTGGTAAGCGCCTGGAGGTCGTGCTGCCCGCAGGGTTGAGCATCGGCGGTGCCGGCGGAGGCCGCGGACGTCGCACCAGCCGGCCGAGTCGCCGCAACGGGCGTTCCGCCGGGGCTCCCGCCGGAGGCAACTCGCTCGCCTCACCGATGCAGGGCACCATCGTGAAGGTCGCCGTGGCCGACGGAGAACTGGTCGCCGAGGGGGACCTGGTGGTGGTCCTCGAGGCGATGAAGATGGAGCAGCCGCTGGTGGCCCACCGGGCCGGGCGCGTGCACGGGCTGAGCGCGGCCGTGGGGCAGACGGTCAGCTCCGGCACGGTGATCTGCCAGATCGACGAGATGCCCGAGAGCGGCGACTGACCTGCGGATCCACCGCCGCACTCCCCCACATCCCGCCCCTCGCTGCAGGCCACGTCACCGCCCGCCACGTCACCGGGGGTGAAGTTGACGTCGGTGATGCGCCGATAATCGACGTCAACTTCACCGAATCGCGGCCTACCGACGCCCAGCTCACCCCCGGTGGGAACGGTGGGCGGGACGGCGGTGGGATAGGTCCGGCCACGGACTCCGCCGTAGGCTGACCACGTGCCCGACCAGCCCGATCCCAGCCGCCGCCCGGCCGACTGGCGACCCGAGGGGCCCTGGGAAAGCTGGGTGGAGTGCGGATGCGGCGCTCGCCATTGGGGGCGCAGCGGCGCGGCCGGCCTGCTGATCCTGGACGACGGTGACGGGAGCGGGAACAGGAGCGACGCCGTCGGGCGGGTGCTCCTGCAGCACCGGGCCACCTGGACCCACCACGGCGACACCTGGGGCGTTCCCGGCGGGGCCCTGCGGCCCGGCGAGAGCGCCTGGGAGGGGGCGGTCCGGGAGGCGATCGAGGAGGCCGGCGTGGACGGCGATGCCCTCGCCCCACTGGCCACCTCGGTGCTCACCCATCCCGACTGGAGCTACACCACGGTGCTCGCCCGCGCCACCGGCCCACTCACCGCCCGACCCACCGACGCCGAGAGCGCCGCGATCGAGTGGGTGAACGCCGCCGACGTGGAGCGACTGCCCCTGTTGCCTGCCTTCGCTGACGCCTGGCCCAGACTTCAGCACATGCTCACGCAGCGCCCCACCCTCGTGGTGGATGCGGCGAACGTGGTCGGCTCCCGTCCGGACGGGTGGTGGAAGGACCGCGCAGGAGCCACCCGCCGGCTGCTGGCACGCCTGGAGAAAGCGGTTCTCGACGGCGTCCCCTCGGCCGTCCTCGGCCTGCCCGGCGACCTCTGGTGGCCGGACATCGTGCTGGTCACCGAGGGAGCGGCGCGGGCTGCGGGAGCCGGGGAGCGGGTACGCGTGGTGGCAGCGCCCGGGGAGGGGGATGACGAGATCGTCGCCCAGGTACGGGCGCTGCGGGAGACCGGTGCGGAGCCCGTGGTCGTGGCCACCGCGGACCGCGAGCTGATCGCCCGGGTGAGCGCACTCGGGGCCGGGCACACCGGACCACGCACTGTGTGAGTCGCGCCGGCGGTATCGGCGCCACCGGGTCCGCCGGGCCGACAGCGGTCGGTACGCTGGAGCCATGACACGCACTGCCTGGGGAATCGGACTCGCCACACTCACCGCCGAGGATCAGATGCTCGACATCTGGTACCCGAGCCCGGCCCTGGGTGACCAGCCGGCGCAGAGCACCGGACCGTACGGCGTGCCCGCCGATCTCGCGTCCCTGGCCGTGACCGATACGGCGCGCAAGACCCGCCAGGTGGTCGAGCACCGCACCATCGACCTGGACGCCGCCCCCACCGACACCGCGGACGCCTACCTGCGGCTGCACCTGCTCTCCCACCGGCTCGTGCAGCCGAACAGCATCAACCTGGACGGCCTGTTCGCCGTGCTGCCGAACGTGGTGTGGACCTCGGCCGGCCCGTGCGCCGTCGCCAACTTCGAGAAGACGCGGCTCTCGCTCCGGGCCGCGCACAAGGGCGCCACCGTGACCGTCTACGGGGTGGACAAGTTCCCCCGGATGACCGACTACGTCGTCCCCTCCGGGGTGCGCGTCGCCGATGCCGACCGGGTGCGCCTGGGTGCTCACCTCGCCGAGGGCACCACGGTGATGCACGAGGGGTTCGTGAACTTCAACGCCGGCACCCTCGGTGCCTCCATGGTGGAGGGCCGGATCTCCCAAGGTGTGGTGGTCGCGGATGGGTCCGACATCGGCGGCGGTGCCTCCATCATGGGCACCCTCTCCGGGGGCGGTAGCCACAAGATCTCCATCGGTGCCCGCTGCCTGCTCGGCGCGAACGCCGGGATCGGCATCTCCCTCGGCGACGACTGCGTGGTGGAAGCCGGCCTGTACGTGACCGCGGGCACGAAGATCACCCTTGGCGAGGGTCAGGTAGTCAGCGCTCGCGACCTCTCCGGCACGCCGAACCTGCTGTTCCGGCGGAACTCCACCACCGGTGTGGTCGAGGCCATCGAACGCAGCGGCGCGGGGATCCAGCTGAACTCCGCGCTGCATGCCCAGTAGCCGGCGGCGTCGGAAAAGCCCGCTGCGGCGGGCTGTCGCGTTGCTCGGAGCATTGGCCCTGGTGATCACCGCCGGGGTGCTGGTGTGGAACCATGTCGGCCGGTCAGGGCCGCCGATCGTGCAGCGGTGTATCGCCTCGGCCGACGCCGAGACCGCGGCCGCGCTGGACCCGGAACAGGCCGGGAATGCGGCACTGATCGCAGCGATCACCACGGAGCGAGGGCTCCCCGCCCGGGCACTCACCATCGCCCTGGCCACGGCGATGCAGGAGTCGAAGATCCGCAACATCGACTACGGCGACCGCGACTCGCTCGGCATCTTCCAGCAGCGCCCGTCGCAGGGCTGGGGCACCGAGGAGCAGGTGCAGGACCCCCACTACGCCACGAACGCCTTCTACGACGCGCTCGTCCAGGTGGACGGCTACCAGGACATGGAGATCACGGTGGCTGCGCAGGAGGTGCAGCGCTCCGGCTTCCCGGACGCCTACGCCCAGCACGAGACGCTGGCGCGCCTGTTCGCCTCTGGTCTCACCGGCTACAGCGAAGCATCCGTGGTGTGCCGGCTCGGTGCAGCCACCGAGGTGGAGCGGGCCGAGATGCCCGAGGCTGTGCAGGAACGCCTGGCCCTGGACCTGCCCAGCCTCGCTGCCGAGCAGGAGGAGCACGACGGCGCAACGCACCTGCGTATCGACGTCACCCCGCTCGGGGGTGCCGAGCCGGGACGGTCGGCCTGGGCCGTGGCCTCCTGGGCCGTCATGACGGCGGAGCTCACCGGGGTCTCCGAGGTGAGCGTGGCAGGTCAGCAGTGGGATCGCGCCGACGGTGCCAATGCCGCCTGGCAGCCGGTGCCCGAGGACCACCCGGCAGCCGGCGACCCGGTCGGCACGGTGCGCATCGGCTAGACAGGGCTGGCCAGCCACTACTCTGCACGCTCATGGGCCCAGCAGAGCCAGCGGCACCACCGCGACACCGTCGGCTCGGCGGTAAGCGTTCTTCCCGGTCGTGATCACCATGAGGTCCACGACCCGGTCAGGAATCTGCTCACGCAACCACGTCAGGTGCCGTACGTCAGACCCGGTCACCTCCGGTGCCAGCTTGACCTCGATCCCGAGCACCTGACCATCGATCCCCTCCACGACCAGGTCGACCTCGCGATCTCCTCCGAGCAGCCGGAGATGACTCACCCTCGCCTCGGCTGCCTGTGCGATCACCCGAACACCCAAGGTCACGAGAGCCTCGAAGAGCGGACCCGCCATGTGCGATCCTGTCGCCCCGAGCAGCGCCGTGGCCGAGAGGTTGAGCAGTCGCGCTGCCAGCGCCGGATCGGCCAACTGGTGCTTGGACGCCTGCTGAAGCCGTCGGATCGGGTTGTTGGCGGGAATCCACCCGGGGACCGGATCGAGCAGCCAGAGCTGACTGAGGTGGTCGCGGTACGCAATCGTCGTCTTGGCAGGCTGGGAGCCGTCACCCGCGGTGGTCGCGTCAAGGATCTTCGAGTAAGCGGTCGTGGTCGATGTGGCTGCCGCATACGCCGACAACCACCGTTGAAGGGTCTGCGGCCGTCGTACCTGGAAGCCCTGATCGGGCAGGTCACGATCGATGACACGGTGGAGATAGGCATCGAGGAGGCCGCGACGCAAACGCGGTGACGCTGCCATGATCCCGGGAAGGCCGCTATCGACCACAGCGTCCGCATAATCGGGCAACGCGAACGTCGTGGTGCCTTCGACCGGCTCGGCCCGGCCAGCAAGGAGGGCCGACAGTGACACCGTGGGTGTCACCAGGCCACGTTCGTGCAGACCCATCGGCCGCATCCGCAACGACAGGATCCGGCCTGCTCCGCTATGCGTCCCCGCCGGCGTCTCTGGGGTCGCCGAGCCGGTCAGCAGGAACCGACCCGGAGCGGCCCCGGCGTCGACGCGGCGCCGCACCGAGTCCCAGACCTGCGGGAGCCTCTGCCACTCGTCGAGCAGGAGAGTTCCGTCCGGCGACGACGCAAGCTCGAAGTCTGCACGCGCGACCTCTCGTTGGGCGGGGTCGTCCAAGTACCAGACGGCATCCGACCGGCGCCTCGCCGTGTCGGTCTTCCCGACACCTTTGGGACCGTCGAGCGCGATGGCTGGCGCGACCGGCAACAGCTCGTCGAGCTCACGATCGAACGTGCGAGGCAGACACTCCCTGCATCTACGCTACTGTTCACGGCATTGATGCGCTACCTCTCACGGATCCTCAACGCTACCTCTTACGCGCCAATACTGGCCGGTGGAACCTTGAGTGGGACTCCTTCCCTACTCACGCGCGAAAGGTTGAGGACTGCACGAGTGCCGCAGGTGCCTGCCGGATCGTGGTGTGCATGACCTGCCGCCTGCGACGGCGGGGCGCAGGCCGTCCGCTCCGACGACCCCCTCGTCGACGACTTCCTGTGGCACTCCAGCGAGCGGCAGCTGCACGTGTTCTCGGGCGTGTGGGACGGTGCCGGTATATGTGGCGTCAGGCCCGGGGTACCCGGCGGCTGGAGCGGAGGTCGTCGCTGACGTGCCCGGCCGGGACCATCCCTGCTCGCTCCTGCGCGGCCAGCAACGCATCCCGTGGGCGCACCCCGCAGCGGTCGGCCCATTCCTGCCACGTGCGGGCCATCTGCTCCACCCGATCGGGGTGCGCACCGGCCAGGTCGTTCACCTCGGTCCGGTCGCGGATGAGGTCATACAGCTCCCAGTCGCCGCCGTACTTGCGCACCAGTTTCCACCGGCCGTGGCGGAGGGCAGCGTTCCCCTCGTGCTCGAAGCACAGCGGCCGCTCCGGCGCAGGTTCCCCACGCCATGATTCCAGCATCGAGACCCCCTCCAACGGGAGCAGGTCGCGCCCCGGATAGGTCCGCGGATACTCGGCCCCCGTGGCCTCGAGGACCGTGGCGAGCACATCCGGCAGAAAATGCGGGTCGTGGTCGATACCCACGCGCAGTTCCCCGGCCGGCCAATGCGCGATGAACGGGGTCGCGATCCCTCCCTCGTGCACCCAGTGCTTGTACTCCCGGAACGGGGCGTTCGAGACGTTCGCCCAGGGCCGGCCGTAGGAGGCGAAGGTCTCCGGCCCGCCGGGCCGCACGGCCGGGTCGTTCCCGCGGCGGACCCGCGCACCACCCAATGTCCGCTCCGGAGCGTGCAGCGGCTTCCTGCTCAGCTCGTCCACCCAGGCGAGCGGGATCTCCTCGGCGCAACCACCGTTGTCGCTGAGGAAGAGCACGAGGGTATCGTCCAGCTCGCCGGCCGCGCGGATCTCCTCGATCACGGTCCCGATGGCGGCATCCATCAGCTCGACCTGGGCGGCGTAGACCTCCATCCGCCGCGCCTGCCACTCCCGGTCGGCCACCTCGTCCCAGGCCACCACGCCGTCGTCGCGTTCACTGAGGGGCCAGGAACCGTCGATCAGACCGAGCTCGATGAGTCGGTCGTAGCGGCGTTGCCGCGCCTCGTCCCACCCGTCGTCGTACACGCTCCGGTACGTGGCAACCACATCCTCGGGCGCGTGCAATGGCCAGTGCGGGGCAGTGAAAGGGAGGTAGAGGAAGAAGGGCCGGTCGGCGTGGTTCGCAGAGTGCTCGTGCACGAACTCCGCGGCCTGCCGGCCCAGCTCCGTCGTGTAATAGAAGCCGGCTTCCGGTGGCGGTTCAGGGATCTCGTCGCGGGTCAGCGTGGCGGGCTGGTAGTAGTCCGCGGCGCCGGCGAGCGTACCGACGAAGGAGTCGAAACCCCGGCGGGTGGGCCAGGCGTCGTCCGGTATGTGCATCTGCGCGGAGAGATGCCACTTCCCGCGCATCGCAGTGACGTAGCCGTGCTCGCGCAGCACCTCGGCCATGGTGACGCATCGGTCGTTCAGCGTGCCTGGGTAACCGGCCGGCCCGCTGTCACCGGTGAGAATCCCGATCCCGGTCTGGTGCGGGTGCAGTCCGGTGAGCAACGAGGCGCGGGCCGGTGAGCACCGAGCCGTGTTGCAGAACTGCGACATCCGCACACCGTTCTCCGCCAGGGCGTCCAGGTGCGGGGTACGGATCTCGGCGCCGTAGCATCCGAGGTCGGAGAAGCCGAGGTCGTCGGCAAGGATGAGCAGGACATTGGGTCGGCGCTCTTCGGTACTGGTCGTCACCGGTTCGACACCCCCGGCTGTTCTCCCGTGCGGCCGACCGTGCTCTGCCGGACGACCAGTTCGGGGTGGAACGCCACGCGGTGGTGCCGCCCGCCTGGCCCCTGAGCGATCTCCTGGTGCAGCAGGTCCAGTGCAGTGCGTCCGAACATGTCGGACTGGCGTCGGATGGAGGTGAGCGGGATGACCGCGTCCGCGGCGAACTCGATGTCGCCATATCCGACCAGCGCTACATCCTCCGGCACGCGCACGCTCCCCTCCTCGGTCAGAGCGTGCAGGATCCCGACGGCAAGCAGGTCATTGACGGCGAAGACCCCGTCCGGCCGATCCTCGGCCGGACGGCTCCGGAGCATCTCCCCGGCCGCACGGCCGGCGGTGATCGACCGAGCGCCGACCTCGACGATTTCGATCTCGGCGCCGGAGACGGCCGAGACGGCCTGTTGTGCACCCTCGAGACGATCAGCGATGGTCTCGATATCGAACGGACCACCGATCACCATGATCCGACGACAGCCGATCTGGAGGAGGTGCTCGACGGCGAGCCGGCCCCCTTCCTCGTCATCGATGGAGACCGACGAGCAGGTCGCGGTGTCCGCGCGCCGCCCCACCGCTACGGTCGGGATACCTCGCTCGGCGAGCCGAACCACCCGATCGGTGTGCGCACCGACGGCGGAGAGGAGAATCCCCCGAACCCGCTGGGACTCGAACAGGTCGAGGTACGAGGCCTCGCGGGCGGTGGAACCACCACTGTTCGCGATCAGCACGGAGTAGCCGATCTCGCTGGCTCGCTCCTCGACCCCTTGGGCGAAGTCCGCGAAACCGGGCGTCCCGACCTCCAGAGCGAGATGAGCGATGGTGGTGCTGGCACCGATCCGGAGCTGCCGAGCCGCACTGTTGCCCACATACCCGAGAGCGGCAATCGCCGCTCGGATCCTGGCCGCAGTCTCGGGCGCCACCTTGTCCGGATGGTTCAGGAAGTTGGACACCGTCCCAGGTGAGACCTGGGACTGCGCCGCTACCTCGCGGATGCCGACTGCCGACAACGTTCGGGTCCTTCCGGTACTGAGAACGAGGGTGCTATTAAAACGTCACGATAGCAGCAGACGGCGATATTTGCAGGTATTTGCAGCACTTCTGCCGCCGGACCTTGACAGCCTTGATCGCATCGACCACGATGCATTAAAACGTTATTACCGCATCCGACTCCCCCACCGTCAACGACGCACGGTGGGCAGCGGATGCCCCGATCGACCACCAACCAATGGCGCAAGGTCTTCGAAAGGCGAGGTGAGAACCGTGTGGGCGGCGACCATGCATCGACCCGCGATGGCAGGGACCCGGCAACTGACCCCGGACGTACCGGGCCAGCGGCACAGCCACGACATCACCACGGCATTGTTCAGCCGGGACGAGCTCGCGATGCTCAGCCTCTTCGCTGAGGGGTGGTGCGTGACGACCATCGCGCGCCGGCTCAGCATGTCCGACCGGACCGTCCGACGCCGCTCCCGGATGCTGTGCGACCGGCTGAACGCCAGCAGCATCATCCAGGTGGTCGCGTGGGCAGCCCGGCGAGGGTTGATCTGATGACCGCCCCACCCTCCCACCCCCGCGCCGCGGGCCACTCAGCCTCCGAGCAGAAGGACCCTTCCATGACGACCACGACCGGGGTGCGTACCGATCACACCCCAGCCAGCACGTCCGCCCCGACGGGCAGGACCAGGCGCAGGCGCCGGATCCCCTGGCTGGTCTACATCGCACTCTTCCCGCTGCTGGCCGTGCTGCTGGTGTTCCAGTACTACCCCGCAGCCAGCGGGATCTTCCGCTCGTTCTTCGACTGGAACCCGGGTGGCGTCTCCCCCTTCGTCGGGCTGGACAACTTCACCCGCATGATGGCCGATGAGGTCTGGTGGCTGTCCTTCCGGAATCTCGGCTTCATCTTCGTCTTCGGTGTGGTCGCCTGGGTGATCCCGTTGACCGCTGCCGAGCTGTTGATCACCCTGCGCAACCAGCGCTCCCAGATGATCTTCCGCACCCTGCTGATCGTTCCGATGGCGTTCCCCGGCGTGGTGACGGCGCTGGTGTGGTCGTTCATGTACCACCCCAACAACGGGGTCATCAACAACGCGCTGAGCGCCGTCGGGCTCGAGTCCCTGGCGCAGAACTGGGCCGGCGATCCGACCTTCGCGCTCTGGTCCCTGCTGTTCATCGGCTTCCCGTTCATCGCCGGACTGCCGTTCCTGATCTTCTACTCCACCCTGCAGAACATTCCTCCCGAGCTCTTCGAGGCGGCCTCTCTCGATGGGGTGGGCCGCGTCCGCCGGTTCTGGGCCATCGATCTGCCCCTGATGGCCCGGCAGGTGAAACTGCTGTTCTTCCTGGCGGTGATCCACACGCTGCAGTACGGCTTCATGGCCTACATCGTCACCGCCGGCGGACCTGCCGGCTCCACCATGGTTCCGGTACTGAGGATGCTCAACGTCGCGTTCCAGGGTCAGGACTGGGGTTACGCCGCCACCCTGTCCACCACGTTGTTCCTGTTCACTCTCGTGCTGAGCCTGGTCGTGGTCTTCGTGAAGCGGTCCGATTCGTCGACCAACGTCAAGAGTCTGTGAGGGCCGCTGCCATGACGACTACCGCACCCACCGCACCTGCACCCCTCCGGATGCGAGGCAACCGCTCCCACCGCCAGTGGGGCGTCAAGTCCGCGCTGAGCGTGCTCGTCTTCGTGAGCATGTTCCCGTTCCTGTTCGTGCTCGGCACATCCGTCAAGGACAACCTGCAGTTCTCCGAGAGCTACTGGGTCCCGACGCTGCCGTTCCACTTCGAGAACTACGCGACGGCCTGGCAACAGATCCAGCCCTACATGATCGCCTCGATCGTGGTGGCTGCCCTCTCGATCGCCGGCATCATCCTGCTCTCCCTGGTCGCCGGGTTCATCATCGCCCGGTACTCGTTCCCCGGTCGACGCTTCTTCTTCGCACTGATCGCGTCCCTGATGATGGTGCCGAACATCACGAGCTTGATTCCCCTGTTCGTGATGATGCGTGACCTGGAGCTGCTCAACACCTACGCCGTCTTGATCATCCCGCAG
This sequence comes from Ruania alba, assembly GCF_900105765.1. Taxonomy (NCBI): domain Bacteria; kingdom Bacillati; phylum Actinomycetota; class Actinomycetes; order Micrococcales; family Ruaniaceae; genus Ruania; species Ruania alba. Next base: position 2,144,655 of record NZ_FNTX01000002.1, on the reverse strand, counting down.
ATCGCCAACGGCGTGGTGATCGGCACCATCCTGATGAAGACCTTCATCGAAGGCATCCCGCAGGAGCTCTTCGACGCGGCGCGGGTCGATGGCGCGGGCTCGTCCCGCCTGTTCGCCTCGATCATGCTGCCGCTGTCACTGCCCGTGATCGGGACGGTCTCCCTCATCACGATCAACGGTGTGTGGAACGACTTCTTCTGGCCGTTGCTGACGATCACCGAGGACAACCTGCGAACCGTGTCGGTCGGACTGCTCTTCTTCAACGGACAGTCAGGCACCGAGTACGGACCCATGTTCGCCGGCTACCTGCTGGCCAGCCTGCCGTTGTTGCTGCTGTTCGTCTTCTTGTCCAAGTACTTCCTCGCCGGCGTCCAAGGAGGTCTCCCCGGTTCGCACTGACAACCCGTCGGCCCCGAGTCCCATCCCGATCCCTTCCATCACCCCGCATGGTCAGCCCGCTCGACGTCGAACGGCTGACCCGAGAGGAGAAACAGATGTATCCGACCTCCCGCACCAGGCGCTACAGCCTTGCCGTCGCCGGAGTCGCTGCCACCACACTGCTCGCCACAGCGTGCGGCGGTGGCGGAGAAGGCGGCGACGGTGACGGTGACGACCAGGTCACCATCACCATCTCCGGCCCGAACCAGTGGAACAACGACCCGCAGAGCTTCGGTCCCGCCTGGGAAGACCTCGTGGAACGCTTCGAGGCCGAGGAACCGTCGATCAACGTAGAGACCACGGTGCTACCCGTGGCACAGTTCGGGCAGACCCTGGCGACGCAGCTGGGCGCAGGGACCGCCCCGGAGCTCATCTTCGAGCAAACACCGCACACGCCGGACCAGGCGGTCGCCCTCGATGAGTACCTCGATGAGCCGAACCCCTACGCCGAGGGCAACGAGCGCTGGCTCGACCTGTTCGACGACGACTACTTCGGCCCGGAGTCCGCACGTGCCATCAACGCCGAGGGCAACTACGAGTTCGTCCCGTTCAACCTGGTGATCGTGGGAATCTACTTCAACGCCGACATCCTCGCCGAGGCCGGCGTGGAGGCTCCCATCGAGTCCTACGGCGACTTCCTCCAGGCGTGCGCGGACATCAGCGACGCCGGCTACATCCCGTTGGCCATGGACCAGAGCGGACTGGCCCAGAACTGGCTGTACCGCATGATCAGCCCGCAGCTGCTGGACAAGTACACCGAGGAGTGGAACCGCTACACCCCGGACAACGAGCCGGGGACGGCGCGCCAGCTCACCCCGAAGAGCCTCGCACAGGCCATTCTCACGGGCGAGCTCGACCCGATTGACACGCCAGAGATCGCGGAATCGCTGCAGATGATGAAGCGCATCTACGACGAGTGCGCCACCCCCAACTGGTCCGGAATCTCCGGTGGAGCCGCCTTCATCGGCCACGACGACTTCGTCGGCGGGCGCGCTGCCATGACCCTCGGGACGAACTTCGCCACCACCAACCTGGACGACGTCGACTGGGAGTGGTCCACGATGCCGTTCCCGACCATCTCCGAAGAGGACAGCGAATACTCCACCGGTCGGCCGGCCCAGTTCGGCGCCGGCATCGGTGGGACGAACTACATGATCCCGTCGACGACTGAAGGCGCCCAGCTCGAGGCCGCCATCAAGTTCCTGCAGTTCGTCACCAGCCCTGAGGGCGGCCAGCCGTGGCTGGATGCCTCAGGCGGGCTGCCCGCCACGAACGATGCCGAGCCCGCTCCGGGCCTGGAGTCATTGATGAGCGGCTCGTGGGCGGAGACCCCGGTCATCAACAGGACGAACTACGTGCCGAGCGATCAGCGTGGTCAGCCCCCGTTCGACGGCTACCTCCTCGAGTCATCCACCCTTGAGGAGCACCTGGCTGACCTCGACGCCGACTGGGACGCCTGGGCACTCGAGCAGGCCGAGCAAGGCGGCTGGGACGAGGACTGGGCCCAGGGCTGACCCCGCTGCATCGCACGACCAGCGCCACGGCGACGGTCGAGGTGCCGGCAGAGCACCCACCGGCACCTCGACCGCCGCCGCCAGCCGAAAGGACAAGGCACGTGACCTCCCCACCACTGACGAACGAGCGACCGAACATCCTGTTCGTGATGACCGATCAGCAGCGCTTCGACACGATCCGCTCACTCGGCAACGACCTGATCGACACCCCGAACCTGGATCGCCTCGTCGAGCGCGGTGTCACGTTCACCAATGCCTACTCCACCTGCCCGGTCTGCGTACCGGCGCGCTACACGTTCCAGTCCGGCTCCGAACCCACCCGGACCGACATCTACGACAACGCCGTCCCCCCAGGCGGGCACGAGGCGGTCGAGGCCCGGTGCGGTCCGTACCTGGGTGCGGCGATGACCCAACGCGGGTACCGCACGTTCGGGGTCGGTAAGTTCCACACGATTCCCTGGAACGGGGAGCTGGGCTACGAGACCGTCCTGTACAGCGAGGAGCTCTACGACTCGGCGGCGCAGCGGACCGGAGACGCCTACGCATCCTGGATCGCCCGCGAGCACCCCCAGTTCGACTGGATCGAGGCGCTGATGGGTGAGCGCACCGAGATGTACTACATGCCACAGATGAGCCCGTTGCCACCCGAGCTCACGGTGGAGTCGTGGGCCACCGACCGCGCGATCGAGCTCATCGACGCCGACGACGACCGCCCCTGGTTCGGCCTCGTCTCCTATATCGGCCCGCACCCGCCATTCGCTCCCCCGCTGCCGTTCAATCGCCAGTACGACCCCGACCGGATGCCCTCACCCGTGACGGGCAAGGAGGAGGTGGACCACCTCGACCAGCACATCCCCTGGATGAACTACGCGGTGTTCGCCGACGAGGTGGACGACGTCCGTGCCCGCACCCTGAAAGCGCGCTACTACGCCGAGATCACCTACATCGACGGCTGCATCGGGCGCCTGCTCGACGCCGTGGACGCGCGTGCCGACTCAGGCAACACGATCATCTGCTTCTACTCCGATCACGGCGAGCTCCTCGGAGACCACCAGGGCTGGCAGAAGGAGAGCTTCTTCGAGGCCTCCACCCGGGTGCCGTTCCTGGTGAGCTGGCCGGATCGGATCCCGGCGGGCGAACGCAGCGACGCGCTGGTTGCGCTCACCGATCTGTTCGGCATCGCCACCACCGCGGCAGGTGGTCAGGACCTGCGCCAGGGTTCCGACGTGCTCGGCCTGCTGGCCGGGTCCAAGGCTCCGAGGGAGCGCCTGTTCGGCTACCACGGGCGCCCCGGCACCGTCCGCTTCAAAGCGATGGTCCGCGAGGGCCGGCACAAGCTCATCTGGATGGCGAACGGTGGCCGGCGGCTACTCTTCGACGTTGTCACGGACCCGCACGAGCAGCATCCGATCCAGGACGAGCACCCCGAGGTGTGCGACCGGCTCGAGCAGGCCCTCACCCAGGAGCTGATCGACGAGGGCGTCACCGCCGCGCTCAGCGACGGGTCCCTGCTGACCTTCCCCTATGCCATCTGGCCCCGGGAGCGGATCTACCAGTTCGACCGCTCCCGTGGGGTCGAGGGATTCCCGCCCCTGTCCGTGCCGGATGACACACTGCGAGCCCCCGAGACGAAGGAGCCCGTGCATGGGTGAGGGACCGACCGAGGGCGACCGGCCGCCGTCGTTGGCCGAGGACGTGTCCACGCTGCGCACGTACACAGCGTCGTTGCGCAAGGACCTGCTCCGCCCTGCCGCAGGAATGCTGCGCCTGCCCTATCTCTCCGCCGGGGCCGGGGCGACCTATCCAGACCTGACGGACTGGGACGCCGTCTGGGCCGGGGCGGCCTACTTGATCGACGGTGACGCCGAACCGCTGCGCTCCAGTCTGCTGAACCTGCTGGACCACATCGGCCCGGACGGGAAAGGTCAGCGCCGGATCGGCGCCGAGGGGTACAACGCACCCGCGTTCCAGCTCCGGCCCTTCCTCGCGGCCGGCTGCTTCGTGCTCGCCCGGGAGACCGACGACGTCACCTGGTTGGGCACCCGCGGCCTCGCCCGCCTGGACGCCTACCTGCGCTACCGGCACGAACGAGGCACGGGTGCTCAAGGGCTGCTCACCTGGCGGCACGTGGACGAAGGCTTTGCGGACAATGGCCTGGCGAACTGGGCCTGGGAGGAGCACGCCGTCCAAGCGGCCGACCTGAACGCTCAGCTGGTCCTCGAGCACGCTGCGACGAGCTGGCTCGCTGACCGCCTGGGCGATGCCGAGATGAGCGCTCGGCACGCCGACTATGCCCGCACCCTGGCCGAACGCATCGAGCAGTTCCTGTGGGACGAGACCGACGGTTGCTACTACAGCCGGTACGTCCCGCCTGCGCGCCACGAACGCTCCAGGCCAATCCGCTGCCAGCAGTATGTGAACCTGTGGCCGCTGTTCTACGGACTGGCCGCGCCCGAACGTGCCCGGCGGGTGATCGATCGCTATGTGCTGGCGCCGGAGCACTACTGGGGCCCGTGGGGCATCCGGTCCCTCTCCGCGGCCGAGGATCACTTCAACAACGCCCGCCGCAGCATCACCCAGCCGATGAACGCGGCGAACCTGCGCGGACCGGCGCTCGGCTCGGCGATCTCCTCGAACTGGCAGGGCCCGGTGTGGTCGGTGGCGAACTATCTGGTGGCCGGTGCGCTCGCCCGGTACGGCTACCGCGACGAAGCGGCCCAGCTCGCCCGCACCAGCGTGCGCCTGCACGCGGCAGGGGTACGCCGGGACGGATGCTTCCACGAGAACTACCACTCCGAGACCGGTGAGCCGCTCGCCGCCCCGGGGATCGGCAGCTGGTGCGTCATGGTCCAGCACCTGCCCGAGCACGTGCGCTCACCGCAGTCGTGGTGGACCCGGGGGCTGTCGCTCCCCGGGAACTGATTCCCGACGGCGGCCCTCACCCGGCAGGGTCAGACCCGCTGCACGTAGGCGTAGTAGGCGCCGCTGAGCTCGTTCCCGGCACTGTCCTTCAGCCAGGTCTGCATCGTGGTGGACCCGGCCGGGAGGTCGACCTCGACGACGCTCGCCTGGTCCTGGTCCCCCACGGCGTGGGTCTGTGTGTGGTCACCGATGCGGATCGTGGTCTCGGCGATCGGGAGCGCCACCCCCGCCTCGAACACGCAGTCGCCGCCGATCACCTCGGGGGCAGCCGCACGCATGGGCAGACCGGACTCGGCCGGCCAGCGGCGCAGGGTGAACCGGTACCGCCCTGGCGTGGCCACGTGCACACCCCAGACGCCGTTACGGCGCACGCCGGCGCGGATGTGCAGCTGCCGGTCCAGGGCCACACCGCGCCATTCCGCGGGTGAGAGGAGCAGGTGGGGTTCGTGGTCGGTACCGACGACGACGTCGAGGAAGTCCAGGGCATCCTCCCCGAGGCCGTCCCACCACTGCCGGTAGTGCTGCCGCAGCCTGGTGACCACCTCAGGGTGGGCGCTGGCCACGTCCTCGGTCTGCCCGGGATCGCGGCCGACGTGGTACAGCTCTCGATCGTCGAGGAGGCGCCACGGACCCTGGAGCACGGCGGCGTCACCGTACTCGGGACGCTCGGTGTTCATCCGGCTGTACTGGATCACCGAGACCCGTTCGTCCAGCTCCGCGATGAGCCTCGTGGCATCGCCCTCGGACGGGTTGCGCAGCAGCGGCGAGATGTCAGTGCCGTCGCCCTCGATCGCATCGACGGGCAGGTCGCAGAGGTTCAGCAGAGTGGGCAGAACGTCGGTGGCGACGCTCAGCGTGCCCACCTCCCGGCCCTGGCCGGGGCCACCGATACCGCCACCGGTCCACTGGATCAGGAACGGGACCCGGTGGCCTCCCTCCCACAGCTGTGTCTTGGTGCCCCGCATCCCCGCGTCGTAGGCGCGGACCGTCTCCGCGGCACCGCCGTTGTCGGAAGCGAAGATGACGATCGTGTCCTCGGCGATGCCCCAGTCGGTGAGCGCCGCGCGAAGCTTGCCGATGTTCTCATCGATGCTCGCGACCATCGCGAAGTGCGAGACCTGCTCGGGGCTGCCGTGCTGCCGATAGGGCTCGCGGTAGGAGTCCGGGACCAGCCGGGGAATGTGCGGCGCGTTCAGGGCGAGGTAGGCGAAGAAGCTCTCCCCCTCCTCGACCCGCTCGCCCATCCAGTCGATCGCCCGGTCCGTGAAGACGTCGGTGCAGTAGCCACGGGTGCGGATCTCCCCGTCGGTGGTCTTCAGCCACGGGTCGAAGTAGTCGGCCTCCCAGTGGTCCGGCGCCGAGCCGATGTGCGAGGACGGGAACCACTCGACATGTTCGAAACCGCGGTCCTGCGGCCGGTAGGGGTAAGTGTCCCCGAGGTGCCACTTGCCGAACAGGGCGGTGCGGTAGCCGGACTCGGTGAGCACCTCGGGCAGCAGCGGCAGGTCGGTGCGCAGCATCGCCCGGCCGGAGGAGACGTTGACGGCGCCGTGGCGCAGCGCGTCCAGTCCGGTGAGCAGACTGCCCCGGGTCGGCGTGCACATCGGGGAGACATGGAAGTCGGTCAGGCAGACGCTGTCGCCGTGCAACCTGTCCAGCTCTGGGGTGCGCAGCACCGGATGGCCGTGACAGCTCAGGTCTCCGTATCCTTGGTCGTCCACGAGGACGACCACCACGTTCGGCCGGTGCTTCATCTGCCCGTTCATCTCCCGTCCCAGCGGCCCACGCCACCCACGCTCGAGGCTGCCACAGCCGGGCCGCGACGACGACACCCCGGCGCGGAGATGACCGCATGCGGCCACAGTGGCCACATGCGGTCATCCACGGCCTACCGCTGCACCACCACGGTGGAGACCTCCTGGTGACGCAACGCCACCAGGACCGTGCCGTCCGCGAGCTGCTTCCAGCCCTCATCCACCTCGTCCAGGGACGCCACCTCGGCGAGTGCGGTCCCGTCCACACTGACCCCGCTGGCAGCATCGAGCCCGGTGACCAACAGCTGCGAGGTGAGGCCGGCGAAGAAGCCGAGCTCCGCCGTCAGGCTCTGCTCGGTGAGCGTGGCGGACCGGACGTCCGCTGCGGTACTGACGCGGACGCCGTCATCGAGCAGTGCGGTCTGGGCGTCGATCGGACGCCCGCCTCCCCCGGTGGCGCCGACCATGAACAGCGGGTTGGCGATCCGCACCGACCCCAGGTTCAGGTTGCGTGAGGGCTTGTTCCCGATCAGGTACCAGTTGTCCGGGTAGCCACCTCGAGCCGCACCCTCGAGGTGCTGCTGGTGCATCGCACTGACCACGAGTCCCTCGGCCACGCGGCCGGCACCCTCCCCCACCAGGTCCCAGTCGAGCCGGAACGGCTCCACCCCGCGCGGGTCGGTGAGCGCGTCGGCGAACTCGGCCAGGTGGTGGGCGTGGATCAGGCCGTTCCACTGCACCGGGCGCATGAACCACGAGTTCCGGTACCGGCTCCCTCCCATCACCGCCTGGGAGGCGTACGTGAGCAGCGGCAGGTCCGGGTGCTGCCAGTGGTACAGGAACGGCAGCGCCGCCCGCACCCAGTGGCGCCCTCGATCGGCGTACGCCTCGTCGCCGGTGAGCCGGTATGCCTCGCTGCAGGCGAGCACTCCGTAGGCCGCGGCAAGCACGTCAGGGGCGTGCAGCGGAACCTCCCACCCTTGCGCCGCGCGCGGCACCTGCGCGCGGTTCACGAACTCCACACCACGCAGACCGGCGTCCTCGGCCTCAGCATCACCGACGAGCCGGGCGTAGCGCAGCAGGTGCGCGGCATTGCGCGCCGACCGCCCCAGGATGGGCGAGTCGAGCGGGCCGAGCATCGGATCGTGCCAGTTGCGCTGGGTGAAGCCCCAGCTGCCACCGTCCTGCTGGGTGTCGATGAGGTTGGCAGCGAGCTGAGCCCACTCGGGCAGCGCCTCCTCGAGGTGGCCGAAATAGAACGCTCCGGTGTGCATCCACCCCGCCACGTTGACGTTGTCGGCATTGGACAGACCCTGCGGCCCTTTCTCGGCCACGACCCGGCGCCGGTAGCGGTCGAGGCACTCCAGGGCGAGGGCACGCGCCTCCTCATCGTCGGAGAGGTGGCTGGCCACGAGCAGCGCGATCGCCGGCAGCACGTTGTAGTTCGTGCCTCGCCCGTGCACACCGTGGAAGTCCTCGGACGCCTCCACCCAGTAGGAGGTGAGGTAGGAGTCACGGATCAGGGCCAGCTCGTCGGTGAACGAGAACGGCTTCTCCGCCGGCTCAGGAACCCCGTACAGGCGGTGCCAGGTGTCGACGGCGGAGAGCACGTCGTCGGAGACCGTGGCGGTGTAGTGGGCGGTCGCCGTGAGCGTGCGTCCTGCCGTGGCCGCATACGGTGCGCCCGGGTGTGCCGCCAGTGGCGGCAGGTCGTCGTTGGTCGGCAGGGACAGGGCCATGACGTGGTTGTCTTGCCCTGCCACCCAGTTCGGGGAGGCGAACATGGCGCTCGGATAGCGGTGCTCCCCGTCCCACTCCTGGGTGGTGTCCCACTGCACGCCCACCACCACACCGTCGGCGGCCACGGCCATCAGCGGGATGGTCACGTTCAGCGGATGCGGCACGACTCGTAGGTCGCTCCCCCACCCGATGGGCGGCCGGGGGAAGATGTCCAGCGTGTTCGAGGAGTGCTCGTCGTCGATGAGCCACTCCACACCAGGAACGAGAGCGGCCGACTTCGACCCGCCGAAGGACCCCTCCCCGGCCGTCAGCGACGGGCCCTGGAAGGAGACCAGCTCGGCGTCGGAGTCCGGGGTCACCTGATAGGTCACCTCGAGAGCATCGGTGGCCCGGCCGACCCGCAGCGAGAACGCCAGGTTCACGTCCCAGGTGGTTCCACCGGAGTCGGTGACCGATCCGGTGAAGCTCGCCACCCGTTCACTTCCGACGTCGAACTGCACCGAGTCGGGAACCACCGGAAGGACTTCGGCACCGCCGGGACCGGCGACCACCAGTGTGGAGAGCGGCTGGGACGTCGCCACCTGCTGCCAGGTGTCCCCGACGCGTGCCCGGAACAGCAACTGGGTGAATCCGCGCGCTGACCGCACGAAGATCGCCTGAACGGCGGCGTTGCTGAGCACCACGACGTTCCCGTCCTCGTGGGCGAACACCCGGCTCCCTCGCCAGGCATCGATCGCGGCGGAGTCCGGTAGGGCCGCCATCGGCACCACTGCACCGCTCCGGAAGCCGATGTCGGGCACGTCGAGCGTGGCCACGTCAGGGGTCTCGCCGCCGGCCTCGGCCTCCCAGGTGAGCGGGTGCGCCTCGGCGAACGGCTGCAGGGGCGGCACGGTGCGGGTGGTCTCCCCCGACGGCGTCACATCCGCCGGGAGGGTCAGGTTCGCACCGAGCTCGGTGGAGGCCTGCGCACCCACGTTGACCACGGCGGAATTGAGCGTCAAGGTGTCGCCCTGGTGCAGGGCGCCGGCGTCCAGGGTGAGCGCTCGGACAGCGAGGCGGCTGCCCATCCGTTCGATCCGGACCGTCTCGAAGTCCCAGGCACTGCTTCCTACCGGTGGCGTGGTGGCCCGCAGCTGCACGCGGGTGACGGTGCCGTTGCGCCACAGCCCGTGCTCGGCACCGAGGTCGACGACGATGTCGTGGTACTCGCCGTCGAAGGGCGGGACGTGCAGCCAGATGATCTTCGATCCGTTGAACCCGGGGGACTCCGCGGTCTCGAAGGCCAGCCCGAGCCGGGGGTCCGGCCATGGTTCGGCCGGGGGTGCGGGTTGGGTGAGGCGTACCCGCACCCGCAGGATCCGATCGTGCATCCCGTCCAGCTCGGTCCGCACCGGTGGCCCGGCGCGCCACTCCAGCGCGGTCTCGCCCTCGGTCAGTGGCTCGACGAACCAGTGCGCGTCGGAATAGATCTGCAGCTCGAACCGCAGCTCCTCGATCTCGACCTGGGCGCCTTCGCCCACCCCATCCAGCCGCAGGCGCAGCTGGTTCACGTTGCCGGCGCGCCACAGCGGGTTGAGGGTGAGGTCGCTCTGGTACTCGTGCAGCTCACCGTCCGCCGTCACGGGCAATGCCACGGTCTTCAGCTCGTCCAGACCCTCCGACTCGCGGGTGGCGAAGACCACCACGAGCTTGGGGTCGGAGACCTCGGCATCCTCGGGGCGCACACGCATCCGCACCCGGATGTACCTCGCGTGCGGTCCGTGCAGCTCGATCTCGTCGAGCGCGAGGGTCGGATCGCTGCCGGTCACCGTGGTGCGCAGCACACCGTCGCCAGTCTGCACCGGTGCGAACCCGTTCTCGACCAGCCAACCGCCGGCATCGTCGTCGAAGGTCCAGGAACGAGCGGTACCACTGGTGATGATGCGTTCCGAGGTCCAGCTGCCCAGGGCGCCGTCGTGAGTGTCGGCGGCCGCCGGCAGCGTCTGCACGTAGCCGCTGCCTGCCACTGCGACGGCGGACGCACCCGCCAGAGTGAGGAAGGACCGTCGTCTCATCGTGGCGTCGAGGACCTGGTGATCGGTTCCGGGGACCATCTGTCTCTCCATTCACTGGGGGTCGGTCGCGGTGCGGTGCGGAACACGTACGGCACGGACGTCGTGTCCGGTGCCGACGGTGGTGTCGTCATCGACCCGTGCTCTCCCGCCACCACGAATCGTTTCGACGCTGCCAGGTGGGTCGTGGTCTCAGCCAGCGGTCGGAGGTGATCTGTCCGGAACCGGTCAGGTATCCACGCATCGCGTGGCCGGTACCGGACAGGTCCGGCTGCGCACCGCGCGCGGCGGCGCGGCGGGACGGGTGGGCTGGCAGAATCCGGGGCACGGCCGGCCGGAACGATTCCTAGGAGGAGCGATGGATCTCGCTGTCGATGTTCGCGAGGGCGAGGCCCCACACCGAGATGACGCGCCGTCGCTCTATCTGGAGAGCGACTTCTACATGGACGTCGACGACGTCGCCGCCCTGGCCATCGCGCTCACCCTGCACACGGCCGGAAAGATCGACCTGATCGGCTTCGGCGTGAACGCGGACAACGAGTGGGGGGCGCGATGTGCCGAGGTGGTCACCTACCCGTATGACGTCGACCTGCCCGTGGGGGTGCGTGGCGGGATCATGGAGGAGCCGGACCGGCGCCCCTACGACCACTCGCGCACCCTGTGCGAGAGTTATTCCGAGGTGCCCCGACGGCACCCGTCGGACGGCACCGCGGCACTACGGCGTGCGCTGGCAGCGGCCGCGCCCGGGAGCGTGACGGTCGCGTCGGTGGGGTTCATGGACAACCTGGTGGGTCTGCTCGACTCCGGACCGGACGAGCACAGCGACCTGGCCGGGGTCGATCTGATCCGCCGCTCCGTCGGTCGCACGGTGATGATGGGCGGCGTGTTCCCCAGCGGGCGCGAGCACAACCTGGCCTGGCGGCCGGCCCTGACGCGCAGCGTGCTGGAGCGGTGGCCGGGCCCGATCGAGCTCGTGGGTTTCGAGGCGGCCGATCAGGTGGTGATCGGGCGCGACCTCGCCGACGATCTCGGCCAGGAGAGCCCGGTGGCGCTCGCGTTCCGGCTGTTCGAGGAGTTCGCCGGGCGCACGGGGCGCCCGAGCTGGGATCCGCTGACGGTGTACCTGGCTGCCTTCGGTGAGTGCGAGCTGGTCGAATGGAGCGAGCCCGGCCGGCTCACCCTGGACGACGACGGCACGAACCACTTCCACCCCGAACCCGGCGGGCCGCACAAGTACGCGATCCCCCGCGTAGGGCCGGAGCAGCTCGCCCGTGAGCTGGACGGATGGCTCCGACGCCTCCCGGTGGTCTCTTCTGAGCGTGCGGACGCACTCCGGTCGATGGATGGGCCGACGGCCCGCTGGGGCGCCCTGCCGGCCTCGACCCGGGTGCCGCACGCTCCGCGGCGCTAGGGCGTGTTGATCAACACAAAGGAATCAGCACTCAGGCTGGGACTCTATGCCAGGAGTCCCTGGCCCTGCGCCGCCACGCGTGCAGACAACCGTGTCTGACGTGCAGATCGGTACCTGAATGCCCTCCTGGGACCTTCAGACATGGAGGAGCACTGCAGATGGTCGGGCAGCGGGGCGCGCCCAGCGCGAGGACTACCGGGCTGCCCGAGGTGCACCGGTCGATCCGCGGACGATCAGCCGGGGCGCTGGGACGTCGACCACGACCTCGCCCGGGCTCGGGGCGTCGATCTGTTTGATCAACAGATCCACGGCCAGCCGGCCGACGTCGGGCAGTGGCAACGCCACCGCTGTCAGTGGCGGGTTCAAGTGCCCTGCGAACCAGGTGTCGTGCACGGAGACCAACGAGATGTCATCGGGGATCGTGTACCCGGCGGCGACGATGCCGGAGTGCACACCGAGCGCCGTGGTGGTGGTGACCGCCACGATCCCCGTGATGCCGTGCTGGGCGCGCAACAGCCTCACTGTCGCATCGTGTGCGGTGTCCGGCATCCAGCCAGCCTCGGTCGGGGCCTGCGCCGGCAGGCCGGCATCGGCAAGCGCCGCACAGTAGCCGTCATACCGGCGGCGCGACGATGACCCCCCGCCACCGAGGTAGGCAATGGCCGTGTGACCGGCGTCGATCAGGTGCTGGGTCGCCATCCGTGCTGCAGCCACATCATCGAGGCGAATCGTGCGGAGATCATCGGCCCTGTCCGCACCGAACACGATAGAGGGCACGGCACGCGCGACCTCTCGCAACGGACTCTCGTCAGCATCGACACCGAGCTGGATCAGGAGCCCGTCCACGCGTCGGCCGAGCACTATTGCCCGGAAGGCATCCCCCCGGTCTGCTAGTTCAGCGGTGTTGAGGAGGAACAACGAATAGTTCCGTTCCGACGCCCGCGTCTGGGCCTCGTCCACGAGTTGCATGTAGATCGGGTCGTTCGCGTGGTGGAGCGCGAAGCCCAGCATCCCGGTGTGGGCGTTGCGCAACGCTCTCGCCGACATGTCCGGCGTGTAGTTCAGCATCTTGACCGCGTCGAGGACCCGCTGACGGGTCTCTGCGCGCACCCGGAGGGTCGGGTCGTCGTTGACGACGCGCGACACGAGGCCGGTGGAGACCTGGGCGAGCTTCGCGACCTCCGCGAGCCGAGGCGCCCGCCTCGCAGTGCTACCCATTAGGTCTCCCTCTCTCGCTTCTAGCCATCGGCCACATCGGTCGATGATGCTGAACGCCGCGTTCTTGACAGTATCGACCGATGGTGCGGCACGTTCGAAACGAGAGAAGATCTTCCGAACTCCGGACCGCGGTTGGGAGGCATGCCTTACCCCTTGAGGGAGATGTGGACGAGCACCCGTGCCGGTCTGCTCTCGCTCGCACCGGTGAGCACGAGCCGTACCCAACTTCCGAAGCGGGTCAGTGCGGTGGCGGCGATCGCGTCCGGCTCCGCTAACGTGACCGGCTCGCCCCAGGGCACCCAGGTGATCCCGTCCGGCGAGATCTCGGTACTGATGGTGAGCTCAGGGTGGTCGCCCTCAACCTGGGTGAAGAACAGCGCCTCGGTTGCCCAGCCCGCCTCGTACGGCAGCGTGGCATGGGGGCCGCGGATCCACACTCGGCGGGCCAGGACGGATGTGTGTGTCGTCTGCACGATGTCGCGCCTTCGATTTGGGACCGGTGTCACTGGGTCGAGTACAGGACGGAGTCGAGAAACAGGTGCACGGAGCGGTTCGTGTCCGCCTCGACGTAGAAAATCGGGTTGATGAGATTGTCGATCGCCCGGTACGGGGCGGACAGAGTCGGAGCGATCCCCCGCAGGTCGAAGACCCGGTCCATGCTCTGCAGCTCGATGTACTCGCGTTTGCGCACGTCGACTGTGAGCCGGAAGTAGAGCCAGTTCAGCTTGTCCGGGCTCTCGTTGTACAGCAGGTCCTGCTCGCCGTCGGGCACCCATTGGTAGCCGTCGGACGAGCCGTCCTCGTAGCGCTGGCCGTACCAGAGATTGTCGATACCCGGCTTGCACCACCCGCGGGAGACTCCGTAGTTCCAGCTCTCATGCGTGACGCCGTCGGTTGCCTTCCAGTACTGCCAGCGCTTGACAAGTTTGCCGCCGAGCGAATTGACGTAGCGCACCCCTGGCATGTAGCGGTGCTGCGGGTCCTGAACGTCGAAGTAGAAGCCGAATGCCCGGATGTCGTCTTCACCGATCCCGACCCGATCCTGTGCCGGGGTGTAGGAGTACCACGCCTCGATCTGGATCTGACTCGGATCGCCGTACCGGGACAGCCGTTTGACAACGACCCCCATGCTGCCGTCGGCCGGCGGTTCGGTGTGCGGGGCAGCCGCTGGCGCCGTCGTCAGCTTCAGAGAGTAGGTGCCGTCCATCGAACCGTTCGAGGCGGCGAAGCGCATCGGCGCCGAGCTGAGCATGGCCGGCGCCCAACTGGTCAGGTCGACCGCACTGTCGAACGACTCGTAGTCGGCGTTCACGAAGTTCGGAGTCAGATCCATCCATCCGTTGAAGCCGGTGTCGAAGTCGTCGAGCGTCACGACCCGTGCCAACGGGTCGAAGCGCTCGAGCTCATGGCCATAGGCGACGACTCGCCTCATCAGAATCCCTTCTGGTAAATCGCTAAAGTGACGCGCTACGGGCGATACTGGCGCCACACCTCGGGTAGTTCTAGGGGAGATTATGCCTCCACTGACTGCTATGTCAACAAGTCAGACTCGGAGCAGGCGAACGGACTCGAGGGGTTGACTTCCGATTCTGGTTCAGCGTTATACTCGTCTCGCACTGATGCACGCCGCTGACTCGGCCCGCACGTTTCACCAGCTCTCGGCAACGCTGCACCCAGCTACCCAATCAAGGAGGATCACCATGCGTAAGCACTCCCGCGCACTGCTCATGGCCGCGTCGCTCGCGACCATGAGCCTGGTAGCGGCGTGCACGGGCACGTCGGACGGTGGCACCACCGAGGAGTCGACTGGCGATGATGTCGAACTCCGGATGACCATCTGGTCGGCCAGTCCCGACCATGTCGGGATGTTCCAATCTCTCGGCGACGAGTTCGCCGAGGCCAGCCCTCGAGTCTCCAGCGTCACAATCGAAAGCTTCAACCTCGCGGACCTCGACACGCTGTTTACGACTCAGATCGCAGCAGGTGACCCGCCGGACGTGAGCTGGCTTCCGGTCGAGAGCAGCCGCGAGTATGTCAGCGCGGGTGCACTCGTCGACCTCAGCGAGGCGATCGACGCCACACCCGACTTCGACTTTCCCGACCTCGTCCCGTCTCTGCTGGAGAACTGGGTGGACGGCGAGGCGGTCTACGGGGTCCCGTTCTCCACCGGTCCACTGATCATGTACTTCAACAAGGACCTCTACGCCGAGGCCGGCGTGAAGGATCCGGAGGAACTCATCGCCGAAGGCAATTGGACCTGGGAGGCGTTTCGAGAAACGTCCCAGCAGCTGAGAGATGCGCTCGAGGTGCCCGGCTACGCGCTCAACGACTTTGACTTCCAGAACTGGACACGACTGCTGCCGTACATGGAGGCCTATGGCGCCTCCCCCTGGAACGAGGATGCGACCACTTGCACTATGGATTCGCCGGAGATGGTGGAAGCGATGTCGATGTTCCACGGCATGACGTTCGAGGATGGCTCGATGCCCGTCCCCGGCAGGCAGGTCGACTTCTGGGGCGGTCAGGTCGGGGCAACCTCGGCGTTCCTCGGCTCGAGTGGGAACCTCAGCGAGGTGGATTTCGAGTGGGGCATCGCCCCGACCCCTGCCGGCCCTGCCGGCGACGTGGTGGCCACCGGACAGGCGGCGATCGTCGCGCTCGCTGCTGGGAACCACACCGCGGAGTCCGCCGAGTTCGTTACCTTCCTTGCGACCAAGGACGCGATGGCAGAGTACTCCGGTGCCTTTCCGCCGATCCGAGAAAGTCTGTTGGTGCCGGGGACCTTCGTCGAGAACTCGGACGTGCTCACCGCCGAATTGGTGCAGCCGATCATCGACGGCATCACGACCAACGGTCAGGTGTTCCCGGTTGCCGAGGACAACTCAGCGGTCGCCGACGCACTGAACTCGTCGTTGGACCTCAACCTCTACCAGCCGGGGGCAGACGTGCAGGAAGCGCTGACCAGTGTCTGTGGAGACATCGACCCGCTCCTGGGCTGACAGGCAGGGGATCAGAACGTGGCCTTATCGCTCCAGCAGGGTTCCGCCCGGCGTCGTCGCAGCAGTCGCGACGCCGGGCGGAACACCTTCGGGTACCTACTGCTCGCACCGCAGACGCTGGGCCTGCTCATCATCGGACTCGTTGCCGTGGGCGGCGTCATCCAGCTCAGCGCAACCCGAGTCAACGTTCTCGCCGGGACGCGAGAGTTCATCGGGTGGGAGAACTATCTCCGGATCGTGAGCGATCCAGAGATGTCGATCATCCTCTCGAATACCTTCTTCTTGGTCATTGTGCTCAGCGTCGTCGGGACCGTCCTGGCGTTGGCCCTGGCGATGCTGCTCAACCAACCGCTCCCGGGTATCAACATCTTCCGCTCGGCGATCTTCATCCCGGCCCTGATCACCACGGTGGCCTGGACTCTTGTCTGGCGATTCATCCTGCAGCCGCAGGGAATCTTCGACGGGATCGTGGGGGTATTCGGCCTCGGGCCGATACCGTGGCTGCGCGGCGGTTGGCTTACGTTGGCGGTCTTCGCCGTCATCCAGGTCACGAAGAACGTCGGCATCAACGTGATGATCTTCCTGGGGGCTCTGCAAGGGGTGCCGCAGGACCTGATTGACGCGGCGCGCGTCGACGGCACGGGCCGCTGGGCGCGGTTCCGCCACGTGGTTCTGCCGCAGATCTCGGCAGCAGTCTTGATGGTGTTCATGCTGATGATCAGCGGCTCTTTCAAGGTGTTCGAACTTGTCCTGCTGCTCACCAACGGCGGACCGGGCGTGCAGACCTCGGTGCTGGCCTTCGAGATCTACCGTCAGGCGTTCCGGCTCAACGACATCGGATACGCCGCCGCACTCGCCGTCTTCCTGTTCGCGCTCGTCCTCGTGCTCATCGGAATCGTCTGGTTGATCCGAAGGAGGCTGGTCTTCCATGAAGAAGACTGATCGACGCCGTTCGGCCGCGTTGCGCCGAATGCCGAGCTACCTGCTGCTCAGCGTGATTTCGTTCCTGTTCATCGGCCCCATCCTGTGGATGCTCAGCGGGTCGTTGAAGTCGATCAGCGAAATCTTGCGCTATCCGCCGACGATCCTGCCTGAATTCTTCCAGTGGAGCAACTACGTCGAGGTCTTCACGCTGCAACCCTTCGGCCGACAGCTCCTCAACTCGGTCGTCGTGATGGTTCTGGTGTGCACGCTGACGCTTGTGGTCGCGATCCCTGCCGGCTACGCCCTCGGACGGGTACGTCCTGCGGGTGCGGCGATCATCTTCGTCGTGCTGCTGAGTGGCATCTTCATTCCTCCGGAGGCGGTCATTGTGCCGCTCTTCGAACAGGCGGCACAGCTCGGGTGGATCGACACCTACCTCCCGCTGGTGCTGTTCACATCGCTGCTGTCTACTGCGCCGGTCGCGATGTTCATCCTGCGTCAAGCCTTCGTGACGCTCCCGGCTGAGTTCGAGGAAGCAGCGACCCTTGACGGCGCAAGCCGAGGACGCACGATGGTACAGATCTTCCTCCCGCTCGTGCGGCCCGCGATCGCCTCAGCCGTGGTCTTCACCGCGTGGTTCAGCTGGAACCAGTTCCTCGAGCCGCTGGTCTACCTGCGTTCGCAGACGAACCTGACCGTGCCGGTCGCACTCACGCTCTTCGAGGATCCGCTGGCAGGGCCGCGCTGGAACGTGCAGATGGCGGCCACGACACTGTCGGTGCTGCCGGTCCTGATCCTGTTTCTGATCGCCCAACGGCACGTCGTCTCCGGGCTCACCGCCGGTGGCCTCAAGTCCTAGCGAAGTTCGAGACCTTGAGAGGAAGCCAGTGCCTGCGAACTACTCCGGCCCCCTGCGGCTGAACTACCTGCAGTACACCGTCAAGTCGGATCGGCAGATGTTCGAGACGATCATCAGGGTACTCGAACCCGACGCGGCGGACGCCGCGGCGCCGCGCCGTGTCACGTTCGTGCTGCCGTCCAGCCCGGAACTCAGCCACCGCTCGGGTGACGGCCTCGATGAGATTCTCAGGAACGATCTGCACAACAGGTACGGCATGGTGGCCGTGGCCCCGAGCTACTCGGACTGGCCGTGGATGACGGACCTACCGGACCAGCAGATGTTCCAGCAGGTTCTGTACTTCATCGAGGACGTGGTGCCGTTCATCAACGGGTTGTACCCAGGTGCCACCAGGCTCCTGATCGGCCACAGCAAGGCAGGCTCGGCTGCGCTACAACTGCTGCTCCGGTACCCGGACCTGTTCACCGCTGCTGCCGCCCACGACGCGCCGATCATGAAGGAACAGCCCGACCAGTGGGAGATGCCCTACTTCTGGCCGAACGCGGAGCACTTCCAGGACTTCGCGATCCCGCACCTGCTCCGGACTCGAGGCCAGAGCCTCGGGCCCGCCCCGCGGATCGGCCTGTACGGGTACGCCAACTTCGGCAAGAACGCGCCCGCGTGGACGTACGACCACCTGACCGCAGCCCATGACCTCATGGACGACCTCGATATTCCGCACGTCTACGCCAACGACTCCAAGCACGAGCACCGGTGGGACGCCGGTTGGGTTCCTGACGCGATGGCCGCGCTCGATCGCATGTCGACCTGACCGTACGCCACTGCCCGCCATTTCCGATAGAACCCCGGCCAGCGGTAGCCGGGTACAGCCACCCTGCGAGGTTGAAATGTAGACACCATCGCCGACCATCTTCAGGTTGCGACCATTCGCCAGAATGGTGCTCCTGTCGCTACTCCCTGCCCTCTTATATCAACCGGCAGAACTCATCATATTCAAAGGCAGACAGCGGCGGCCCATCATCTGCACGCACCACCCAGTGATAGAACGCCTGCTCGATCACTCGCTGACATCACCGCCTACCTTCAGACTGCCAGCGAGGGCACTGTTACCTGCCCAGACGCCGGCCTGCGGTCCTGCCTGGCCCGGCTCGGCCACCGCACGGAGAAGGAGATCCAAAGCGCCACGCACGGGACCGACAAAGCCAATTGCACCTCCAGAGATTCAACGAAACCTGACATCACGTGTTGGCCACTTCCCAGTAAATCGTGGTGCCGACAATTAAATCTGTGTTAACGCGCCATGAACACGAGCCGATAGATCCGTTTCCTCTTGACAAGTGCGATACAAATGTCGATATGCAGACACTTAATAGGAGCACGCCAATGACGACGTGGAAAGTGAGCAGAGCCAGCCGTCGAAAGGTGGTCGCGGGGGTGACTGCGTTCACGGTCCTTGCGATCGGGGGGTGAGCACTCCGGCTCTTGCGAGCCCGGATACACAGCCGACGGTCGCTGAGACCGCGAGCGCCACAGTGCCTGAGCCCGACATCTTCAGCATCGACTTCACCTCCGAGGGCCCGGTCGAGCACACGCGGGACCGCACCGTGACCACTCAGGGCGTCGCGCCGTCGATCGAGTACGACGAGTCCGTGCAGCGTCATGTCGCGGACTTCGCGCCCGACGACGACAGGACCAGCACTGGCACGGGTGCCCTCGTCGTCGACATTCCCGACGCCTGGTCGACCAGCGACCCAGGACACGTCGACGGAGCAGACGTGCTCGACGGCGGCACCTTCGAGTGCTTCTTCCGCTATGACGGCGACATCCCGGTTCCCTCGGGTCAGACCAACCGGATCTGCTCGGGCGGCCCGGAGGGCTACGGGTTCTACCTGCCGGCAACGGGTGAGTTCCTCCGGTTCCAGGCCACATCGACGTCGGCCCACCGGAACACGGCAACTGCACCGATCCCGGTGCAGCCCGGCGAATGGGTGCACGCGGTAGCGACCGTGGGCGACGGTGAGATCAAGCTCTACCTCGACGGTCAGCCCGCCTGGGAGCTTCCGGTCGAACCCGGCAATGGTTCCGGAACCGGTCGTAATCATCTCGGCCCGTACACGCAACTGCGAGTCGATTCGGTCCCGAAGTGGGGTATCGGAGGGCAGCCGACCGCCGACGGTTTCTCAACTCCCGGGAACGTCGACATCGCGGCTTCACGCGCATGGAGCAGCGTGCTCACCGAAGAGCAGGTACTGGATCTGTGGCGGGCTGAGCGACCGGCGATCCCTGACGTCGACCTGCCGCACGCCGACGTCCTTGACGTCGACTTCTCCGACCCGGATGCCCCGTTCCACGACCACTCGCCCGCTGCTCGCGAACCGCAGGTGACGGGCTCGGCAGACATCGCACGCAGCACCGCGTTCGCGAGCCAGCCCAGTTACGCATACACCACAGACGGCGCGAACGACCATGCCTTCTACCCTCTCCAGAGTGCGTGGGCTGACACCGGCATGCCGCGCACTGATGACATCTCGACCTGGTCGGATGACACCTGGGCGGGCGAGGGCATCACCCTGCAGTGCGACGTGATGGTGCACGAGGATCTCCCTATGGACAGCGCCGCGCACTTCTGTGCCGGCAAGAGTGCGGGCGGCTTCGGACTGCACCTGAGCGATTCGTCGATCGTGGCCTCGTTCCACATCAACGGCGGCTACCGGAGCGTGACCTCGGCACCGATCGATAGCGGAGTCTGGCACAGCGTCGTTGCAACGTTCGACGGCACCCAAGTCGCGCTCTATGTCGATGGCACGCTCCAGGCCGTCAACTCCTCGAACACGGTCGGAAACGTCAAAGCGCCGACAGCCGGCTCGAGCATCGAGCCCTACGTGCGCTACTTCGCCATCGGATCCGACGTGAAGGGCCGTGGCGACATCGAGAGCCCGGCGGCGGTCACGGTCGGTCACGCTCGAATCTGGAGCTCGGCGCTCAGCGCTGACCAAGCCGCACAGCTGGACCGGGATTCGTTCGGCGATCGGATCGGCTCTCCTGAGCTCATCGCCTCCAACCCGGCTGCTGGGTCGCACCTGACCACACCCGAGGAATTCGACGTCCGGGTCAGCGATCGAACGCTTGCGACGGGATGGCAGTACCTGCTCGACGGTGAGCCGATCGAGCTCGGTGACGTCATCGGTGCAGGCATGGCCGCCGGCGACCACGAGATCGCCATCACCACTGTTGATGTGTTCGGACGCCCGCTGGACTGGACGATCCCGTTCACTTCGCCGAACATCCCGGCCGGTGGGGGCACTGACACCGGTCAGGGCAGCGGTGCCGTGACCCTCTCGGCGATCGCGACCGGCTCAAGCGAGCAGGTCACGACCACCTTCCAGGAGGCCGAGATCACCGAAGCGTCCGGCGGCGTGCAGGGAACTGTCGGCGACTCGCCGGAGCATCTGGGACTCGACTTCACCAGCGACATCGACGATCTCACCGAGATCACCGGCTCGCTGACGCCCGATGACGGCGAAGTCGTCGAGACGCCCGCCACCGGCAGCGGTTACCCGTTCCAGCGCTACGACGTCGAGCTGCC
Organism: Ruania alba; assembly: GCF_900105765.1. Lineage (NCBI taxonomy): Bacteria > Bacillati > Actinomycetota > Actinomycetes > Micrococcales > Ruaniaceae > Ruania > Ruania alba. Next base: position 2,123,239 of record NZ_FNTX01000002.1, on the reverse strand, counting down.
CAGCAGCGAGCGTGGTCAGCAGTTGCTGTGGAACGGCCAGGTGGACCCGGCCCGCATGGCGCGGCTGTGGACCTGGGACGTCAACAGCGAGCAGTGGGACATGATCGATGTGGCATCGGGCGTGGCTGATGATGACACGCACCTGCAGGGAGAGCTACAGCCACGCATGATCGACACCAGCAATGCTGAGCGCCCCGTGGCGCACGTGCTGGTCACCGCAGAGGATCCGTTCCTCGACAACCTGTCACCGCGGGACGCCTCCGCGGGCTTGCCAGAAGCGAGGGACAGGTTCGAGGACCCGGAGGACTACGACTTCTCCTTCGTGCACTACACCGACCAGCAGTACACGACCGAGGTCGCCTCCGGCAGCGACCACGGCTGGCCGAGCAGCCTGCCCTGGCAGCACATCGACGGCGCTACAAACACCCCGGAGGAATCCGCGGTCTTCCGCGAGGCCCTCCTGGCCCAGAACGAGTGGATCGCGGCGAACCAGGAGGAACGCAGCATCAGCTACGTGGCCAACACCGGAGACGTCATCAACAGCGAAGTGTCGATCAACGACCTGCAGTTCGATCCGGAGGCCGAGGACCCGATGGACGGGTCGTCCGTCTATGACTACACCACCGCAGACGGCGAGGTCCCGGGCATCCAGGAACAGGTGCGGAGCGAATACGAGATCGCACGCGAGGTCCACGAGTCGCTATGGAGCACCGGCATTCCGAACCAGACCGTGGCAGGGAACCACGACAACCACAACGGCAACCACAACGGTCCCCTGTCTCCATTCGCCCAGTTCTTCCCGGCATCGGCCTACTACGAGCAAGCGGAGACACTGTGGCCGGAGGACGCCTCATACCACGCCATCGACGAGGTCACCGATCCCGATACCGGTGAAGTGACCGCCCGCGGCGAGGACAGTTCGAACAGCTACGTACTCTTCTCTGCCGGTGGCCTCGACTTCGTCGCAGTCGGCCTGTCCTACGGCGCGACGGACGAGGAAGTCGATTGGGCCGATTCTGTTTTCGAACGGTTCAGTGACCGCAACGGAATCCTTACCACTCACGGCTACCTCGGCGCCTCGAGCCAGCCTGACGGACGGAACGCAGCGCGGGGCGCCGACGGAGGCAGACTGTACGACCAGGTGATCAGGAACAACGAGAACGTCTTCCTGGTGCTCGGCGGTCACTTCCACGGCGTGGGCACGAACGTCGAGACGGTCCGTAGTTCTGACGGGACCACCCGCGTGGTACAGATGCTCGCCGATTACCAGGGGTACCTGGTTCCGGCAGAGCGCGTGTTCACACCCGAGCGCTGCGCCGCAGCCGGGCTCGACCCCGCGACGCAGTGCATCGTCGGAACCGGAGCTGACGCGGGAAAGATCGACGTCGACGGCGACGGCTTGTGGGATCACCTCGCGACAGACAAGCTCGCCCTCGGCGCAAGCTTCCTGCGCATGCTGCAGTTCGACACCGAGGAGAACACGATGTCGGTCGACACCTACTCACCGTTCCTCGATGACTTCGGAGCCACCGAATACGATCACGGCAGCTCGCCCAAGACGACACCGGAGCCCATCGACCGTTACAACGGCGCCGAGGACAACCTCACCGTGCCGGTCAACTTGACCACCCGCCAGACGTCGTTCGCCACGGACGGTCTTGCGGTGGCCGCGCCGACCGAGAACGTCATCGGTACGCAGACGGTGGCGTCCGGCTTCCCGGCGACCGTGACGTGGAGCGGTCTGACGGAAGGGCAGCGATATGCCTGGATCGCGGTGAGCAGGGAGGCGGCCGAACCCACGGGCGTGATCAGCCAGTTCGGCGGCACCTTCGTGGCGACGCCCGCCGGCACGGACACCCAGCCGCCGGTGTTGACGATCCCGGAGGCTACGACTGTCACCGTGGGCACGGCGTTCGATGTGCTCGAGGGCGTCAGCGCCGTGGACAGCACCGACGGTGATGTGAGTGACCGCATCGAAGTCATCGGCGGTGTCGACACCACCTCTCCTGGCGTGTACGCACTCACCTATGTCGTCGAAGACACCAATGGCAACCAAGCGATCGGATCGCGGGTAGTGACAGTCGTCGAGGAGCCGACCACGACGGCCAGTTACACGGGTGGCAATCGGGTCACGGTCACGCTGACTGCCGAGGATGCTGGAGCCGGTATCGGTCACATCGAGTACCGGTTCGGCGACGAGAGCGACTGGGAGGTGTACTCCGGCCCGTTCGACCTGAAGCGGTCCGATCGTCAACTGCTGCAGTACCGCGCTACCAGTCCGGACGGCGCCGCCGAGGAGACCCGTTGCATCGCCTTCAGCCCGGGTGGTGGTCACGTCGATGTGACGGTCGCTCCTGAGGACGCCGTCTGCAGCGGCTGATCGTGGACACCCGTCCGAGGGTGCGGGTGTCCGTCGGACAGTGGCGGTGCGCTTTCAACCGGCAGACGTGGCAGTAGCACTGGATCCGTGGGTGGACCGGCTGTGGGCGGCGAACCGCTCCACCTTCAGGCGGGGGTATCCACTGCCCGAGCGTCCACGCGTCCAGTTGCTCGCCCGCCACCCACACCCCGGCGACATCCGCCGGGGTTCCGAGAGTGAAGATCTTCACCGGCGCCTCGGTGGAGCTGGCCGCATGCCGGAGCACCACCACGACCGGTCCGATACCGTCGGCATCAACGGCTCCATCACAGCCCACACGTCGTCGGAGATCTCCTACTGCGTCACCGTTCAAGACGCACCTAGCCGAATCCACTTGTTCAACACGCCCTAGTCGCGTGGAAGGTATGTCGGTCAGGGACCGAACGATTACCAGCCGGACAGCATCGGCAGCCCCGACCACGCCAGGATCGAGGACGCGACACAGCCGATGAGGAAGGCCCATCCGCCGGTGAGCCGCGCGTCTCGCTGCTGGAGCAGCTGCACCGGCTCCCGCCCGGCCCGGGCCAGGCGGGCGCTCAGCCACAATGGGCGCGGCTCCGCGAGCAGAAAGACCAACCACAGCGCCGGAATCGCCGCAGTCAACCAGAACCATGCCCATTTCGTGGCGAACCAGGGCTGCGGTCCCTTGGCGAGGAATACCAGGGCACCGATCCACCCCAGCAGGACGACCGGGGCCAGTTGCCGGGCGAAGAGTCCGTCGATCGCGACGACGTCGTTGTCCAGATCAACGAGTGCGACATCCACCCCGGCGGCCCGAGCCTGAGCGACGAGCTCGGCGCCCTCGTCGATGTCACGTTCGGAGGAGTACTCGTACCGTGTGATGGAGTCGAAAAGACCCGCGTCCCAACGCACGGCGAACTGCCCTTCAGCACCCATCCCCGGCTCGGGTCGCTCGATCTCCATCGAGGTGACCCGTCCCGTTTCCAGGTCCGCACGCAACTGGTGCAGCGGCTCGTCGTAAGCCTGGGTGGCTGCCGGCACCGCGGCCAGCAGCAGTGCGACGAGGAGCACCACCCGCACCGATACGAGTCTCATTGCCGACTGACCGACACGCTCCTCCGCCGTCGGAACGTCACCCGGCACACCACCGGGCGCGACCCTCAACCCGGCGTTCCCCATGCACACACGCTAGCGCCGAGCGCAATCTTGCGCGGCTTTTCGGCGAGGAAATCCCGCACAGGGTTGCGCTCGGCGGGAGGCGGGGTGGTGCGCTCGGCGGGGTGGGGTGGGGCGGGGTGGGGTGCCGGACGCCGCGGTGGCCCGGTCAGCGTGCGTCGACGCCCACGTACTCCCGCTCCGCGTGCCCGGTGTAGACCTGACGCGGACGGCCGATCTTCGTGGTCGGGTCGTTCATCATCTCGCGCCACTGGGCGATCCAGCCCGGGGCGCGGCCCACCGCGAACAGCGGGGTGAACATGTTCGTCGGGAAGCCCATGGCCTTGTAGATCAGGCCGGTGTAGAAGTCCACGTTCGGGTAGAGCTTGCGCTGGATGAAGTACTCGTCGGAGAGCGCGATCTCCTCCAGGCGCATGGCGATCTCGAGCTGCTCGTCGCTCTTGCCGAGCTTCTCCAGCACTGTGTGCGCCACCCCCTTGACGATGGCCGCACGGGGGTCGTAGTTCTTGTACACCCGGTGGCCGAAGCCCATCAGGCGCACGCCCTGCTCCTTGTTCTTCACCCGCGTCATGAACGTGTCGACGTCGTCATCGCTGGACTGGATGTCGTTCAGCATCGCGAGCACCGCCTCGTTCGCCCCACCGTGCAGCGGGCCGGAGAGTGCGCCGATACCCGCGGAGACGCTCGCGTACAGGTTCGCGTGCGCGGACCCGACGATCCGCACCGTGGAGGTGGAGCAGTTCTGCTCGTGATCGGCGTGCAGGATGAGCAGCAGGTTGAGCGCCTTGACCAGCTCCGGGTCCGTCTCATACCCGCCGCCGTTGGCGAAGCTCATCCGCAGGAAGTCCGGCACGTAGCCCAAGGACTGGTCCGGGCCGATCATCTCCTCGCCGCGGGACCGGCGGAAAGCGTAGGCGGCGATCGTCGGGAGCTTCGCGAGCAGCAGCACGGTGGCGAGCTCCACGGCGTTCTCGTCGAACGGGTCCACACTCTCCGGGTAGTAGCCCGGCAGTGCGGAGACCGCGGAGGAGAGCACCGCCATCGGGTGCGCGTCCTGCGGGAAGGCGCCTATCAGGGCCTTGAAGTTGTCGTGCAGGTGGGTGTGCCGTTCCACCCGCTCGGTGAACGCGGAGAGCTCGGTCGCCGTCGGCAGCTCGCCCTTGATGAGCAGGTAGGCCACCTCGAGGAAGGAGGACTGCTCGGCGAGCTGCTCGATCGGGTACCCGCGGTAGCGCAGGATGCCGGCGTCGCCGTCGATGTAGGTGATCTTCGACTCGCAGCTCGCGGTGTTCATGAAGCCGGAGTCGAGCGTGACCAGCCCCGTCTCCTTGAGCAGGTTGGAGATATGGACGCCGTCATTGCCCTCCACTGCCGGGACACGCGCGAACTCGAGCTCGTGGTCGTCCACACGGAACGTGGCGGGGGTGAGGGTGGCGTCGGACATGAGTGTCCCTTCCTAGCGTCAAGAAGAACGTTTCTCGGGCTCCCCAACGAGTCCGAAGGCAAAGAATCTCTACACAACGTACCCGCGGATCGCGCGGTTGGGGAAATTCTGGCGGGTATGACTTGTCACACCCGGAGCCGTTCCACCGCGCGCGCGATCCGATCGTCGGAGGCGGTCAGTGCCACCCGCACATGATCGCCGCTGTCGTTGCCGTAGAACTCCCCTGGGCCTACCAAGATCCCCCGGTCGGCGAAGTCGCTCAGCATCGACCAGCAGTCGGCAGGTTCTGCCCCGTCCGCCGGCCGGATCCACAGGTACAGGCCGGCTTCGGAGTGGTCCACGGCGTACCCGGCCTCGCCGAGCGCCCCGAGCAGAGATTCCCGACGGCGGCCGTATCGTTCGCGCTGCTGCCGCACGTGTGCGTGGTCGGCCAGCGCCGCGATGGTCGCCGCCTGCACCGGTGCGGGGACCATCATCCCCATGTGCCGGCGCAACTGCAGGATCCGATGCACCAGCGCGGCATCGCCTGCGGCGAACGCTGCCCGATAGCCGGCCAGGTTCGACTGCTTGGACAACGAGTACACCACCAGCAGCCCCGTGTGATCCCCACCGCTGACACTCTCCTGCAGCAGGCACGGGACGCCGTCACCGGCCGGGTCGGTCAACGCGGGTGACCAGGCGAGCTCGGCATAGCACTCGTCCGAGGCGACCAGCGCCCCGATCTCACGGGCCGCCGTCACCACCTGGCGCAGCTGCTCGGAGCCGAGCACCGCACCGGTGGGGTTGGACGGGGAATTGACCCAGACCAGGCGCACGGCCGGGTTTCCTGCCCACAGTTGCACGTCGTCGGCCACCAGCACCTGTGCCCCGGCCAGGCGGGCCCCGACGGCGTAGGTCGGGTAGGCCACCGACGGCACCACCACGATGTCGTCCGGGCCCAGCCCCAGCAGCGACGGCAGCTGGGCCACCAGCTCCTTCGACCCCACGGTCGGCAGCACCCCGTCGGGGTCGAGCGCTGCCACCCCGCGGCGCTCGGCGAACCAGGCGGCCACCGCCTCGCGCAAGGCCAGGGTGCCGTGCGCCGTCGGGTATCCGGGGGCGTCGGCGGCACCGCTCAGCGCCTCCTGCACGACGGCCGGGGTGGGGTCGACGGGGGTGCCGATGGACAGGTCCACGATGCCGTCGGCGTGCGCGCGGGCACGCTCGGCGTACGGTGCGACCTTGTCCCAGGGGTAGGCGTCAGCCAGTTGGACAAAGCCCACTGCTTAGTCCGCCTGGGGCGGCAGGGCGGAGATGACCGGGTGGTCCTTGGGGATCAGGCCGACCTTCGCGGCCCCGCCCGGAGAACCGATGTCGTCGAAGAAGTCGACGTTCGCCCGGTAGTACTCCGACCACTGCTCGGGCACGTCGTCCTCGTAGTAGATCGCCTCCACCGGGCAGACCGGTTCGCACGCCCCGCAGTCCACGCACTCGTCGGGGTGGATGTACAGCGAGCGTTCGCCTTCGTAGATACAGTCGACGGGGCATTCGTCGATGCAGGCCTTGTCCTTGACATCCACGCACGGCTGTGCGATCACGTACGTCACGAGCGATTCCTTCCATCACGGGGTGGTACTGACCGTGGCCAGACCGGGTGGGCACCGAGTGCACCACCATGCTCTGTGTCTAGTATCCAGCATGTACCCGGTGTCGAGCGATCTCGACCCCGGTCCGCTCCGAGGAATGAGACACATCGATGCCTGTGCCCCCGCCTGATCCGCACCTGTGGCGGTCCTGGCAGCCCGGCGAACGCGTCGTGGTGCGGTTCCGGCTCCCCGAGGGCGGCTTCAGCGACGCGCTCGGGGAACTGCTCACCATCGACGCCGCCGGGGTGCGAGTGGATACCCGGCGTGGCCCGATCGACGTGGCTGCCGCCGACATCGTGCACGCGAAGCGGGTGCCGCCGCCGCCACGGAGTCGCCGCTAGTCGTCCCCGGAACTTTCGCTGGCGTCCTCGCTCGGTTCGTCACTGGGTTCCTCACCGCAGATCACGCGGTTCCACGGGGAGTAGGTGTGGCTGTAGGCGTCGTGTTCGACCACCTCACCGCCCCTGGACACCGTGCGGGTGACGTCCACGGTGAAACCCTGTTGCCCGCCAGCCTCGGCGTGACACTCCGGGTCCGGGTTGTACACCGTCTGCGGCGAGGTGAAGTTGTACTTGTCGCTGGTGCTGATGTTGACGTCGAAGACGTCGGTGCCCCACATGGTCACCACCACGTGCGAATCGGTGACGTAGGACTGGATGAGGACGCCGTACCCGGTGTTGTTCTCGAACACCATGTCGATGCTCGGGTCGAAGATGGTGGCCTCGCGGCCCATCGGGTACCGGTCGAACCAGCGCGAGTGCGGCTGGTGGGTGATATCGGTGAACCCGGATTCGTACGCGGCGTTGAAGCTGGTGGTCGCCACCTGGGAGAGCCCGCCGCCGATCGCCTCGCTGTGGAATCCGTTCACCACCACGCCCGAGACGGTGTAGCCGTTCGCAGTACTGATCGGGCGCAGCGCGTCGAGCAAAGAGAACTGCTCCCCTGGCATCACCAGGGTCCCGTTGATGTGCCCGGTCCCGGCGCGCAGGTTCGCCGTGCGTACCGGATCGTACGGGTACGGGGTGCGGAAGGTACCGATCACCTCGGTCACCCCGAGCGCCTCGGCGTCCTCGGTAGAGAACTCCGGGTCGGTCTGCGTCAGCTCGACGGCAGCCGTGCGCCCCTCCTCGTCCGTGGCGACCGCACTGGTGGCCACCGCCTCCGCCAGCGCGTCCGGGTCGAGGCCGGTGCCGGTGACAGCCGGGACGATCCGCGGTTCGCCGTCCCTGAGCTCGATCCGCGCGTCCCGCGGGCTCTCCCCCACCGAGGACGCCCGTTCGGTCACCAGACCGGCGAGCTGCGCACCGTCCAGGGTGAGGGTGAGGTTCGCGCCGTCGGCCTCGATCGTGGCAGCGGCGGCGAGCTCGGCCGGGGTGATCTCCGTGGACTCGTCGTTCACGGCCACGGTCACCGGGCCGGAGAGCATCGGGTCCACGATGGTCGACATCGTCTCCTCGATCACCTCCGCATCGACGGTGGGGGGCGCCACCATGGCGGGCAGCTCGAGCGTGCCGGTGGCGGTCAGCCACCCCTCGGCCATCACGTCGGCAGCACCCGGCACGTCCAGGCTGGTGCCGTCCACCGGTTCGGTGACCACGGCCTGCCCGTCTTCGAACGCGATCGCACCCTCCACGGGTGGGACATCCAGGTCCTCGGCGATCGAACTGAGGGTCGCCTCCAGCGCTTCCGAGTCCACGGTGGTGACCGGGTCCTGCTCACCGAGACCGAAGACGTGCCCGAAGACCACCTGGGGGTCGAGGGTGAATCCAGTGAACGAGGCCACGGTGGCCTCCGCGTCCAGTGCGAGACCGGCGGCCTGCGGGTCCACCTCGGCGGAGAGGTCGCCGAAATGCACGTCGATCGGCTCCGTGGTGGCCTCGGCGAGCCCGTCGGTGAGCACCCGCTCGGCCTCGTCGGCGGGCAGACCGGAGAGGTTCACGCCGGCCACGGTCGTCTCCCCCGGCACGCGGTCGCCGAGATACCAGGCGCCCGCCACGTACGCACCACCGAGCAGCACCAGCGCACCGGCGGCGATCAGTACCGCACGACGTCCGCGCCGACGCTTCTTCTTGCTGGGTGTCACGGCATCCTCATCCGCAGGTGGCTCCGGCGTGGCAGGGAGCACGATGGTCTCGGGTTCGGCGGGCTCGCCCTCATCGGGGCCTACGGTCGGCTCAATCGCCTCGGGCTCATCGAACGGATCCGGCTGCGCCGCGGCCGCCAGTTCGTCGGCTGACTCTGCCGCGTCGGCTGACTCTGTGCCATGAGCAGGCTCTGCCGGCTCGGTCTCGTCCACCGATTCACCCGACTGATCGGTCGCCTCAGCGGCGCCGGAACTCGACTCCTCGGAATCGGCGGGCACGCCCTCGGCGTCCGTCACCTCATCCGGTGTCGGAGTCTCTTCCTCACGCACGCAACTGCCCTTTCGGTTGCCCCTGTCCACCGATATGACCCCCGCGCAGTCTATCCACGGCCACCCTGGCATTCGGCGCTGAAGGGCCCCTGTACCCGGTCACGATCCCATCACGTTCACTGCAACGGCAGCATGCGGCTGAGCCGATGCACGATCGCCCCGGAGTTCTGCGGGTTCGTCCCCGACGCGAGCACCCGGCCGACCACCACCGCATGAGACCCGGCATCGCGGATCCACTCGGTCTCGCACTCGACCCAGGCGCTCGCCGCGTCGAGAATGGCGGCTCCACTGTGCTCACCCCGCCAGTGCGGTACCCGGTCCAGCTGGCCGCGCGTGGGCCGGCCCGGGCTGGCGAGCCACTCGACGGCCGCGCTCCCAGCAGCGCTCATGATGCTCACTGCCCAGCGATCCGTGGTCTCCAGGCCCTCTCTGATGCGGGAGTCCTCGTGCACGCAGAACAGCACCGTGGGCGGCTCCAGCGAGACCGACACCACGGAGTTGGCGGTGATCGCAAGATCGTGCCGGTCCCGCAGGGCCACCACACTCACCCCGGCCGCCAGGTGCGCCATCGCGGTCCGGAACCCCTCGACGTCAACGTCCGTCACGGAACCAACTCCCCGGCAGCACAGTGGGCGTCACTGCGGCGACCAGCGCGCCCAGCAACCACACCGTCCCGATCGCCTCATCGGTGACGACCACGTCGCCGCCGGGCCGCAGGTAGGCGATCGCGAGCACCGTCGCGGCCACGGCGAGCCCGTGCACGAGCACCCCGATCCGGTCCGCGAAGCTGCGGGCCAGCACGCCCGAACTGAGGACCACCAGCAACGCGATCATCACCCCGAACGGGGGCTCCCACCGGTGGAAGGCGGTGGCGGCAGCAGTGACCACCACCCCCATCAAGCCGGTGAAAGCGCGCATCAGCACCAGGTACCAGCCCGGCGGATCACCGAGCTCGTCGGCTCCCTCGTCGCCGGCAATAGACCCGGCACTGACCGCACCGGTCGCACCGGCTCGGTGCGCCTCGGCAGCGGCCAGCGCACCTCGCAGTGCCGCGGGGCTCCCCCACCCGGGCGCCACCCGAAGGCCGATCCGCGCGTGCAGCGGCTGCAGGATCTCGTTGCTCAAGGCGAACCACCCCACGGCGCCGCCCCTCTCGTCCGCCGGCGCTGCGCCGTCGGGCCCTGCCACCTCAGCGAGCAACGTGGCGTCCTGCACCTGACTGCGGTGCGCGCGCAAGGCGGCCACCACCTGGTCGGCGACAGCGGTCGTATCCACCACCAGGTCCACCGCAGCGTCGGGTTTGACGATGCTCGCCAGCATCCCGTCCGGCTCTGGCAGGGCCAGCGGCCGGCCCAGCGTGGTCAGAAAGGGCCGGTGCGGTGTGCGCGCCAACCACTGCTCGGCCGCCCGGACCGCCGATTCGGGGCGCACCACCCACGCGACCACCGGGACCCGCCAGGGCTCGGTCTCCTGCTTGAAACTCTCCTGCTCGGCGGCGACTCCCACCGCGCGCATCATCACCTCGTGCATGCGCACGTGGTCGGGGTGGCCGTACCCGCCGTCGGGCTCGTCGATGAGCACCAGGTGCGGGCGCACCTGGCGCAGGTGCGCCGCGAGTACGCCGGCGGCCACCTCGGCGTCGGTTCGGGAGAACGCGTCGCGGCCGGAGCTCGGGTCGGGCACGGCTCGCACCCGCGAGTCGCCGTCCCACTGCATGCCCGAGTCCACATACCTCGCCGGACGGCGGTCGGTGAGTCCGGGCAGGGCGTCCAGGAAGTGGTGCGAGCCCACCCCCAGCGCTGCGAGCGCCTCAGCCAACTCGGCCTCCCGCACGGCCGCCAGCGCGGGACCATCGCCCTCCAGGTGGGCGATGTCACCAGGGATCACCTCACCACGCTCGCCACGGGTCGCGGTGACGAGGTGCACCTCGGCACTCCGGGCGAGCCAGGCGAGCAGGCCGCCGGCCACGAGGGTCTCGTCGTCCGGGTGCGCGAACGCGCCGAGCACACGCAACTCCTCTGACGGCGCAGACTCGCTCACACCGGTCTCTGCAGGCTCCATGGTGCTCACCCCATCCATCCTCTCCCACCCCGACCCACCGCCGAACGCAACCCCGTGCGGCGTTTTCGGCGGCAGAAGCCGCACCAGGTTGCGTTCGGCAGGGGGGGGAGGAGGTCTCAGACCTTGCGGCGGGCCGCCTTGGTGCGCTCGTGCTGGTCCAGGATCACCTTGCGGATCCGCACCGACTCGGGCGTGACCTCCACGCACTCGTCCTCGCGGGCGAACTCCAGGGACTCCTCCAGCGTCAGCGTGCGCGGCGGGGTCAGGTTCTCGAACGATTCCGACGTGGCCGAGCGGATGTTGTTGAGCTTCTTCTCCTTGGTGATGTTGACGTCCATGTCATCACCTCGGGAGTTCTCCCCGACGATCTGGCCCTCGTACACCTCGGAGGTGGGCTGGACGAAGAACGAGCCACGCTCCTGCAGGTTGAGCATCGCGAACGGGGTCGCCGCCCCGGCCCGGTCGGCGACCAACGACCCGGAGGTGCGGAACTCGATGTCCCCGGCCCACGGCTCGAAGCCCTCCGAGATCGAGTGGGCGATCCCGGTGCCACGAGTGTCGGTGAGGAACCGGGTGCGGAAACCGATCAGCCCGCGGGCCGGCACCACGAACTCCATCCGGACCCAGCCGGTGCCATGGTTCGTCATCGTCTCCATCCGGCCCCGGCGGGAGGCGAGCAGCTGGGTGACCGCACCCAGGTACTCCTCCGGCACGTCGATGGTCATCCGCTCCATCGGCTCGTGCAGCTTGCCGTCGACCTCCTTGGTGACCACCTGGGGCTTGCCCACGGTGAGCTCGAAGCCCTCGCGGCGCATCTGCTCCACCAGGATGGCCAGGGCCAGCTCGCCACGCCCCTGCACCTCCCAGGCGTCGGGACGCTCGGTGGGCAGCACCTTCAGGGAGACGTTACCGATCAGCTCCCGGTCCAGCCGGTCCTTGACCTGGCGAGCGGTGACCTTCGCCCCCTTGACGCGACCGGCCAGCGGAGAGGTGTTGATCCCGATGGTCATCGAGATGGCCGGGTCGTCCACGGTGATCAGTGGCAGCGGTTGCGGGTTGTCCGGGTCGGTGAGGGTCTCCCCGATCGTGATCTCCTCGATCCCGGCGACGGCCACGATGTCACCCGCGCTCGCGGACTCGGCCGGTACCCGGTCCAGCGCCTGGGTGCGCAGCAGCTCGCTGATCCGCACGTTCTTCAGGGTGCCGTCCTTGCGCGCCCATGCCACGGTCTGGCCCTTGCGGATCGTGCCGCCACGGATGCGCAGCAGCGCGAGCCGGCCCAGGAACGGCGAGGCGTCCAGGTTCGTCACATGTGCCTGCAGCGGGGCGTTCTCGTCGTAGCTGGGAGCGGGGATCTTCTCCAGGATGGTGGCGAAGAGCGGCTCGAGGTCCTCGGAGTCCGGGAGCTCGCCGTCAGCCGGCTGAGTGGTCGAGGCTCGGCCGGCCTTCGCGGAGGCGTACACCACCGGCACGTCCAGCACGGCGTCCAGATCAAGGTCCGGGACGTCGTCGGACATGTCCGAGGCGAGGGAGAGGAGCAGGTCCTGCGACTCCGAGACCACCTCGGAGATGCGCGAGTCGGGCCGGTCGACCTTGTTGACCACGAGGATCACCGGAAGGTGCGCCGCGAGCGCCTTGCGGAGCACGAACCGGGTCTGCGGCAGCGGCCCCTCGGAGGAGTCCACCAGCAGCACTACACCGTCCACCATGGACAGACCGCGCTCCACCTCGCCGCCGAAGTCGGCGTGCCCGGGGGTGTCGATCACGTTGATGATGACGCGCTCGTGCCCGGCGGCCGCGGCAGAGGGGCCGGAGTAGGCCACTGCCGTGTTCTTGGCGAGGATGGTGATGCCCTTCTCGCGTTCGAGGTCGCCGGAGTCCATCGCCCGTTCGTCCACGTGGTCGTGGGCGCCGAAGGCACCGGACTGCCACAGCATGGCGTCCACCAGGGTGGTCTTGCCGTGGTCGACGTGGGCGACGATCGCCACGTTGCGCAGGTCGCTGCGCAACGCCAGGGTGGGCACACTCATTCGAAGGTCATCTCTGTCGGTGGGAACGCGCCAGAACTCGCAGATGGGCGCGCGGGTGACGCGCGCTCGGCCGGGGCGCTGACCATCAGTCTACTGGCCCGGAGCCGATCGCCCCAGGGGCAGGGCCAGTAACGACCGTCACCACCACGCCGGTACCGCGTCTGACAGATCGTCGGCAGTCCGACTCACCACCGGAGATCGGTCAGTCTGTCGACGGTATGTCAGACATTCGGGGCACGCCCATCCGATGCTCGGGGCCGCCGGCGCTACAGTTCCGAGCGCGGATCCTTGCGGTGCTCCACCTCGTACTGTTCCTCCGCGGCGAGCTCGGCAGCCGCCTCGGCGAGTAGCACGTCCCGGCGCTCCCGCCGCATCTTCTGCTCGGCAGGGTCCGGCACCGGCACAGCGGCGATGAGCCGCTGGGTGTACGGGTCCTGCGGATTCTGCACGATCTGGTCGGTGGGCCCGATCTCGGCGAGCTTGCCGTGGTGCATCACCGCGATCCGGGTGGCGAGCATCTCCACCACCGCCAGGTCGTGGCTGATGAACAAGGTGGCGAAGCCGTGCTCACGTTGCAGCTCCTGGAACAGTTCCAGCACGTGCGCCTGCACCGAGACGTCCAGGGCGGAGGTCGGTTCATCGGCCACCAGGATGCTCGGCTCCAGGCTAAGCGCCCGGGCGATACCCACGCGCTGGCGCTGCCCGCCGGAGAGCTCGTGTGGGTAGCGGTTGCGCATCGACCGCGGCAGCTCCACCTGGTCCAGCAGCACATCGATCTTCTTGGTGAGCTCGGGCCCCTTGATACCGGTGTTCAGGTACAGCGGCTCCCCGATCGACTCCCCGATCGGGAGCCGCGGGTTCAGCGAGGATCCCGGGTCCTGGAACACGATGCCGACCCGCTTGCGCAGGGCACGCAGCTCCTTGGGCCCGATGCCCACCATGTCCTGCCCGTCGATCTTCAAATGCCCACCGGAGACCGGGAGCAGCCCCACCACGGCGCGGCCGATGGTGGTCTTGCCCGACCCGGACTCACCGACCAGGCCCACCACCTCGCCGGGTGCGATGGTCAGGCTCACCTGGTCCACCGCCTTGAACGCCGGGGTACGCCCCCGCTTGGGGTACTCGATCTCCAGGTCCACGGCCTCCAGCACTGGCTCGCCGCCGATCGACGCGGCTTCGGCTCCAGTCGGGCGTGCCTGCGGCGGCCGGCGCGCAGCGTCGTCGACCACGCCAGCGGCACGGCTGAGCGTGCCACCCAGGTGCGGCACCGAGGTGAGCAGCTCCCGGGTGTACTCGTGCTGCGGCCGGTTGAAGATCTCATCGGCGGATCCGCGCTCGACCACCTCACCGCGGCGCATCACCACGAGCTTGTCGGCCATGTCCGCCACCACGCCCATGTCGTGGGTGATCAGGATGATCCCGGCGTCGATCCGGTTGCGCAGGTCCCGCATCAGTTTCAGGATCTCTGCCTGTACCGTCACGTCCAAGGCTGTGGTGGGCTCATCGGCGATGAGCAGCTTCGGCTCGCACGCCAGTGACTGGGCGATCATCGCGCGCTGACGCTGCCCGCCGGAGAGCTGGTGCGGGTAGGAGTTGTACCGGGTGACCGGATCCGGCATCTCCACCATGGTGAGCAGCTCGATCGCGCGCTTCTTCGCCGCCGTCGGCCCCATGTCGAAGTGGGTGCGCAGGGTCTCCACGATCTGGAAACCCACCGGGTACACCGGGTTCAGCGCCGTCATCGGCTCCTGGAAGATCACCGCGACGTCGTTGCCGCGGATCTTCCGCATCGGCGCACCGGTGAGACCGATCAGCTCGGTGTCCCCGAGCTTGGCGCTCCCGGTGGCGCGCCCATTCGCGGGCAGCAGGCCGAGCAGGGACATCGAGGACTGCGACTTCCCTGAGCCGGACTCGCCCACGATGGCGAGCACCTCCCCCGGGTGCACGTCATAGGACACGTTCGAGGCAGCCGGGAACCATTCCCCCTCGACGAAGAAGTCGATGCTGAGGTCGCGCACGCTGATGATCGGATCGTCGGTGCGTACCGACTCCGGTGCCTGGGTGCTCACGCGCGATCACCGTTCCTTCCTGGTGCTGGTGAGAGCATGGGGTCATGGGTGAGACGTTGGTGTTCCGGTCCCCGATGGCACGTCCGCTGGTTGTGATCGTGGCTGCGGTGTGTCTCGTGGCCCTGGGCTACTTCATCTGGATCGGTGGCCCGGCCGAACTCTGGCGTTCCGGCCCGACGGCGGCGCTCGTGATCGTGGTGATGTGGGCCTTGTTCTGGGTTCCGGGGGCTGAGGTCTCCGACGGCGGGATCACCGTGGTGAACGTGTTGCGCACCGTGCACGTGCCCTGGCCGGAGTTCACCGAGGCCGAGGCACGGTGGTCGCTGCAGGTCCGGGCCGGG
The DNA here is from genome assembly GCF_900105765.1 of Ruania alba. NCBI lineage: Bacteria > Bacillati > Actinomycetota > Actinomycetes > Micrococcales > Ruaniaceae > Ruania > Ruania alba. The sequence continues at coordinate 2,107,700 of NZ_FNTX01000002.1, read as the reverse complement.
GACGTGACCGTCAGCTCCTGGGGCGTGCCGGCCAGCAGCGGCACCGGCACACGCCTCGCGTCCCGTGGGCGTGCGCGCCGTGCCAGCGCTGAGGAGCGCGCTGCCACGGAGACACCGCGCCGACTGACCGGTCGCGGCAATGCCGAAGCCGCTGCCCTGGCGATCGGCGAGCGCCGCTCCGCGCTGGCGGACGCCGGGCACCTCACGGGTGCCCGCCGTGGCACTCTGCCGGTCACGACCACGTGGCACCGCCCGGTGATCGTGGCGCTGATCGCGGCGTCCGTCCTCACTGCGGCATCCTGGCTCGGCTGAGCGCCTGACGGTCATGTCCGGGCGACCGAAGTCGCGGCGGTTGCATGGCACCGACGATCCCGATTCCCGGACCCGCGGGCTACTCAGCACCCTCGTACCCACCATCACTGCGCCGTCGCCGAGGAACTCTGATGCTCGCGGCGGCTCGCTCTGGCCATCTTCCGCGCCGACGGCAGCTGCTTCTGCCGCGGGTCAAAGGCATCGCGCAACCCGTCACCCACGAAGTTGATGCACAGGACGATGGTGATGATGAACAGGCCAGGCCACCAGAACAGCCAGGGACGCGTGCCGAAGGAACTCTGGTAGTCGCTGATCATCTTGCCCAGGGAGATGTTGGGATCCCGGATCCCGAACCCGAGATAGCTCAACGCCGTCTCCAGCAGGATCGCCGCGCTCATCAACAAGGTGACGGTCACGATGATCACGCCCATCGCATTCGGCAGAATGTGCTTGAAGATGATCCGGCTGTTGCTGGCACCGGCCACCCGAGCGGCGTCCACGAACTCCCGTTCACGCAGGGAGAGGAAGTCTCCGCGGACTAGCCGGGCGAGGGTGGTCCAGGAGATGACACCGAGCATCAGGGCAAGAAGAACTGCGCTCGGCGAACTGACCAGCTTGCCGAGCACGGCGCCGATCACGAGCAACGGCATCGTGATGAACAGGTCGGTGATTCGCATCAGCAGCGTGTCGGTGAACCCCCGGAAAAAGCCGGAGAGAGCCCCCACGAGCACCCCGATGAGCGTGGCGACAGCCCCGACCACCACCATGATCACCAGGGAAGTCTGCACACCCTTCATGGTGCGGGCGAAGATGTCACGCCCGATACCGTCCTGCCCGAACGGGTGGTCCCCGATGGCGAAGCCGGCCTCGCTCCACGGCATGGTCAGTGTGGGGGTGCCGCCCGGGTTGGCCAGGGCCATCGTCTCCGCCGCGTTCCACTTCCACCAACCACCGACATACCACCCGAACACCGGAAAACCGATGGAGGTGATCGCCAGCAGGGCGATCATGATTAGTACGACGAGCCCGATGATCGCGCCACGGTGGCGGAAGAAGCGCTCCAGGACGATCTTGCCCTGGGACTTGCCTTCGACCGCCTTCAGCTCGATAGCGTTCTCGGCCTGCTCGTGTGACTCTGGTTGCGCGTTCATGCGTTCACCCGGATCCGTGGGTCGAGGACGGCATAGATGAGGTCCGCCACGATGTTGGCGACGATCGACAGAGCGGCGACGATCAACAGGTACGCCATCACTGGTTCAATGTCGTTCTCCCCGAGATGTCTGAGGAACATCTGTCCCATCCCCGGTCTGCCAAAGATATTCTCCGTGATGATGGCCCCGCCGATCAGGGTGATCACATCGATCGGCACGATCGTGGCCATCGGAATGAGTGAGTTACGGAACCCGTGCCGCATCACGACGGTCCGTTCGGTGAGTCCCTTGGCCCGGGCCGTGCGGATGTAGTCCTGGTTCATCACCTCGAGCATGCTGCCGCGTGCATAACGCGTGTACCCGGCGAACGAGATCAGCATGAGCGAGATCGTCGGCAGCAACAGGTGCGTGTACTGATCGAGGGTGACCACCCAGAAGTCCCCGCCGAGGTTCGGGGTGCGGTCGCCCACTGTTGCGATAGGTCGCCCACCGAGTGCATCCGCGTAGTCCGGCCATACCTGCATCACACGGTCCACGAACAGCAGTGCCGCGATCGGCACAGCGGTCAGAGCCCCGGTACGGACCGACTGGCGCCAGTCCGGGCCACGGTAGAGAGCACCGATCACACCGCCCACCACCGCAGCGACCGCGCCGAGCAGCAGCGCCGTGCCCCAGCTCATCCAGCCGTAGACGGTCAGATAATAGAAGCCCCACTGCATCGGGAAGTAGAGCGCGATACCCAGAACCGCCACGGTGAGAGCGGTGTAGAGCGCGCGGCGATTCTTCAGACCGGTCGACAAGGTGGTGACGGCAAGCGCGATCGCCACTGCCGTGATGGTCAGCAGTACCGGACCGATGTTCGGCCGGCTCCACCAGTCGGTGAGCTGCATGTAGAGAAGCACCGCGAGCGTCACCCCAGCCGCTGTACCGGCCACAGTCAACCGGCGCCGAAGATTGCCGCCGAAGGCCAGAGACCAGAGGAATCCCGTGACGACAACGATCGCCAAGATCACCGGGATGGCGATGACCGGGTCACGAAGGAAGTCGTTGTAGCCGATGGCACCCCACTGCTTGAGCAGGACAGCCACCCAGAAAGATGGCAGGGAGTACAGGAGGAAAGAGAAGAAGGTGATCAGATAGTCGAAGCTGGTGTACTGCCGCAGAGCCGAGACGATCCCGACCGCAATACCAAGGAAGATCGCGAGAAGGGTCGACGCCGTCACAAGCTGAATAGTCGATACGATCGCCCCGGCGAGGATATCGGCGACATCGCGACCGGTTGTCCATGCGGTGCCAAGATCGCCGGTGACGAAGGCACCGATCCAGGAGAGGTAGCGCTGCAGCACCGGGTCGTCAAGGCGCAGCAGGTCGATCCGCTGTTGGATCTGGATATCCCGATCTGGGGCAGTGCTCGTGCGCAGGTCCATCAGGGGGTCGATGGTGAAATCCACCAGCACGTACATGATCAGCGAGGAGACCAGCAGGATGCCGAGGCCGATCAACGTACGGCGCACGATAAAGGTCAACATGAGTCGGATTCCCTCAGGTGGATAGCTCGAGCAGCCGTGCCGCGGAGTCTATGTCGACTCCGATCCGGCCGCAGGACTAGGGCGGACGATAGGTGGGCGAACGTGTGTGGGGGTACCGGCCGATACCGGCACCCCCACACCGTGCGCACGTTCAGCGGATCCTGATGATCAGGAGTCGCCCTCGCCCTCCTCGCCTTCACCCTCGACGATGTCATCCTGGGTCAGCGTGGTCTCCCACTCCCAGTAGTTCCAGAACATTGTCGGGCTCACCTGGATGGAGCTCACGTTCTGGAGATCGGTGTTGTACCCAGTGATCGACGGGTGCTGGTAGAGGCTGGCTCCGAACGCGTTCTCCACCAGAATGGACTCGATCTCCGCGAGGTACTCGCTCTGCTGGTCGAAGTCCGGAGTAACGGCGATCTCAGCCCACAACTCATCGACCCGTGCGTCAGAGAATCCGCCGAAGTTGTTGCCGCCGCCGGTCTCGAAGGTGGAACGAGAGTTGAGGATCGACGTAGAGGTAGATTGCCACCCGAACATCGAGGCGTCGTACTGACTCGGGTCGGCGAGCATCGATCCCCATTCGGCGCTGGACACATCATTGATCGCGAATAGCCCATCCGCTTCCACCGATTCGGTGATCAGTGCCAGCTGGTCCATCCGGCGCGGGTTGTCCGAGGCAGTGAGGAAACGCACCTCGACCGGCGTCTCCACACCGGCATCCTCGAGAAGTTGGGCCGCGCCTTCTCGATCAATCTCGAGCGGGAAGGCAGTGTCCATCTGGTTCGCTTCCACCAGCATGTCGTAGTTCGGCGCACCCGGGATGGCGTTGAAGGAGCTACGCACGGTTGCCTCAGGGTTCAGCGGAGCAACGACCCGATCCACGATGTCCTGCCGTGGAATCAACTTGAGGAACGCCTGGCGGACCGCCAGCGCTGTCTCCTCGTCGCCACCGTAGGTAGCCGGATCGAACGGACCGCCATTGGCGAACATCAGATCGACGTGCTCGTAGGTGGCGCCGTCACCGGTGATCACATCGAATCCGTCACCAAGGCCCTCCAACGCCTGCAGCGTGTCGGAACTCGCCTGCGGCTGAATGAGGTGCACTTCACCGTTCTCGAGCGCCTGCACAGCCGCCATCGGATCGGCGAAGTAGCGGACGATGATCGTCTCGACCTTGGGCTGCAGATCCCCGGTGTAGTCCGGGTTGGCTTCGAGGGTCACGTACTGGTCGCGGACAAAGTCCGTCATCAGGTACGGGCCACTGGAGAGGTACAGCGACTCATCATCCGGCAACACGTCGCCGAACTGGAAGCCCGTGTTCCAGAAATCCGCGATCGGGGCGAGAACCGAAGCGTCTTCACCTTCGACCGCATCGATGAGGGCCTGCTTGGCTTCCATCGGGTCCTCGATGTCCAAAGCATGCATCGCCACGACGTGCGCCGGAACACCCATTCCGACATTCAGCTCCCAGTCGGCGAACGGCGACGCGTAGACCGCGGTGACCGACTTGCCGTCCTCGGAGACCGTCATCGACTCGATCTCGGTCATGTTCGGATTGGTCGCGTTGAAGAACACCTGGTTCGCCAGGACGTCCTCGGGAACCGGCTCGCCAGCGTCCTCGTGGTCTTCCGGGTAGACCGTCACACCATCGTCGTCGGAGTCGAAGGTCGCAGTGTTGAAGTGTCCGCTCATGGCGGCCCAGAACAGCAGCATGTCGGCAGCGTCCACGGGTGTGCCATCGGACCACGCCGAATCATCGTCGACCGTGTACTCCACGGTCAACGGGTCGTCGCTCGTCTTCTCGTATGTCCCGAACGATGTGTCCTGTGCCAGGTTGAGATCGCCGTCGTAGTAGGTGAACCCCGAGTTCATCATGTACAAGATGATGGCGTTCGCCGTCGCGTTCCCCGTGGCGCTGTCATCGTTGTACTCGTAGAACGACTGGTTCCATGCGACCGAGAGAGCTGTGTCCTCGGTGATCCCGGATCCGCCTTCTGTCTCCGGTGTTTCGCACGCGCTCAGTACGAGCGCGCTCGCTGCCAACGTGGCAGCGACGGCGGTGATTCGCCTGATCTTCACTGTTCCTCCTTTGGATGGCGTGGAGCCGCTCGCCCCAGACCGGAGTCCGGATCGACCTCGTGGGTCGGACGAACATAGCGTCCGCCATGGACACGGGAACTGTACACACGCCCCGAACTGCTGAGTGCCCCTACGAACAATCTTGTATCCGCATCGTTACCTAACCGACATGCCCCTGTCTATAGCGGCCAATCGGCACGGCCATTCATGACCTCAGATCGCACGTTCTCCGGGCCCTGAAGAGCGAATCCGCGAGATTGCGCGGCTGGCCCTCAGCCGCCGTCGGTGCAGGTCAGACGCCGACCCCACAACGAGTCTCATCATGCGGACCGTCGTTCTAGTGGGCGAGACAAACCAGCCTTCTCACGGGTTCGTTCCCTTTACTGGCCATGACGAAATTCGCCAATAGCACGCGGCGACCGAGCATTTCTCGCCAGCCGCGGGATTCACTCGAAGACCCCACGGCGGACCTCATGCACCAGCGACCGGTAGCACCACCGCCCCTCGCTCCCGCGGTCACCTCGCCACGCAGCAGCCGCGAGGCGATATCTTGATGTCGAGCAATCTGGTACATACACCCGAGACGACGGGACTCATCTGCGCATGTCGACCATCATCTACACCCACACCGACGAGGCCCCGCTGCTGGCGACCTACTCGTTCAAGCCGGTCATCGAGGCCTATGCCTCCACCGCCGGCGTGGACGTGGAGACCCGGGACATCTCCCTCTCCGGCCGGATCATCGCCGCCTTCGGTGACCTTCTCCCTGCCGAGCAGCGCATGGGTGACGCGCTCGCCGAGCTCGGTGAGCTCGCGAAGACGCCTGAGGCGAACATCATCAAGCTGCCGAACATCAGCGCCTCGGTCCCCCAGCTCAAGGCCGCGATCGCCGAGCTTCAGGAGCAGGGCTTCGACCTGCCGAACTACCCGGACGAGCCGAGCACCGATGAGGAGAAGGACGCTCGCGCGCGATACGACAAGGTCAAGGGCAGCGCCGTGAACCCGGTGCTGCGGGAGGGCAACTCCGACCGCCGCGCCCCGATCGCCGTCAAGGAATACGCGCGCAAGAACCCGCACCGGATGGGGGCCTGGTCGGCCGACTCCAAGACCAACGTGGCTACCATGGGTGCCGACGACTTCCGCAGCAACGAGCAGTCCGTCGTCATCGGCGCTGACGACACCCTGCGCATCGAGCACGTGAGTGCTGAGGGTGCCACCACCGTGCTGAAGGAGTCCGTGCCGGTGCTCGCCGGTGAGGTGGTCGACGGCACCGTGATGCGGGCTGCGGCGCTGGATGAGTTCCTCGCCGCCCAGGTGCAGCGCGCCAAGGACGAGGGCGTGCTGTTCTCGGTGCACCTGAAGGCCACCATGATGAAGGTGTCCGACCCGATCATCTTCGGCCGGGTGGTGCGTGCCTTCCTGCCCGAGGTCTTCGCCAGCTACGGCGAGCAGCTCGAGGCCGCCGGCCTGAGCCCCAACGACGGCCTTGGTGCCATCCTGGCCGGCCTCGACGCGCTCGAGCCGAGCATTGCGGACGAGGTGCGGGCCGCCGTCGAGAAGGGCCTGGCCGAGGGCCCCGCCCTGGCGATGGTGAACTCGCACAAGGGGATCACCAACCTGCACGTACCCAGCGACGTGATCGTGGACGCCTCGATGCCGGCGATGATCCGCACCTCCGGGCACATGTGGAACGCCGACGACGCCGAGGCCGACACCCTCGCGGTGATCCCGGACTCCTCCTACGCCGGCGTCTACCAGGCCGTGATCGAGGACTGCCGCGCGAACGGCGCCTTCGACCCCACCACGATGGGCTCGGTGCCGAACGTGGGGTTGATGGCGCAGAAGGCCGAGGAGTACGGCAGCCACGACAAGACCTTCCAGCTCGACACCGCCGGTACGGTCCAGGTGGTCAGCAGCTCCGGTGAGGTGCTCCTCTCCCACGAGGTCTCCCCCGGCGACATCTGGCGCGCCTGCCAGACCAAGGATGTCCCGATCCGGGACTGGGTCAAGCTCGCCGTGACCCGTGCTCGTGCCACCGGCTCCCCGGCCGTGTTCTGGCTCGACGAGACCCGCGCGCACGACCGCAACCTGATCGCGAAGGTGAACGAGTACCTGACCGAACATGACACAGAGGGTCTGCAGATCGAGATCATGTCCCCGGTCGAGGCCACCCGCTTCTCCCTGGAGCGGATCCGCCGCGGCGAGGACACCATCTCGGTGACCGGGAACGTGCTGCGTGACTACCTCACCGACCTGTTCCCGATCCTGGAGCTGGGCACCAGCGCCAAGATGCTCTCGGTGGTGCCTCTGATCAACGGCGGCGGGCTGTTCGAGACCGGCGCCGGCGGCTCTGCTCCCAAGCACGTGCAGCAGCTGGTCGCGGAGAACCACCTGCGCTGGGACAGCCTCGGTGAGTTCCTCGCCCTGGCGGAGAGCTTCCAGCACTTGGGCACCACCACCGGCAACGCCCGTGCGCAGATCCTCGCCGACACGCTCAGCAAAGCCACCGCGTCGTTCCTGCTCGAGAACAAGTCCCCGAGCCGCAAGTGCGGCGAGATCGACAACCGCGGCAGCCACTTCTATCTGGCGCTGTACTGGGCCCGCGAGCTCAGCGTGCAGACCGAGGACGCCGAGCTTGCCCGTGCGTTCGACCAGATCGCCGGGGCGCTGGCCGAGAACGAGGAGGCCATCACCTCCGAGCTGCTCGCCGTGCAGGGTGAGCCCGCGGACATCGGGGGCTACTACCGCCCGGACGACGCCAAGGCGGCGGACGTGATGCGCCCGTCGGCCACCTTCAACGAGGTGCTCGCCGCACTGACGGCCTGACCTGAGACCAAGGAATCCCTCGTCGATCTGGCTGCAGATCGACGAGGGATTCCTTGTCTGTCGGATCGCCTACCGGCTGGCGAAGTGCACGCGGTGCTCGCCACCGCGCCGCTGCCCGGTGTCGACCGCAAGCACCAACGGTGCCGTCGAGACCACGGTGACCGTCTCATCCGCCTCGATCACCGCATCAGGCACGTCGATCGGGAAGGTCACCGTCACGGTGCCGCCGGCCTTCGTCGGCTGCGCCACGACGACCTCCACCTGCCGCTTCGCGCGAGGGTTGCCCTCGCTCTGCGGTGGCGGCGTCTGCCGGTGCCCGACGGCGCAAGGTCCGCTCACCGTGTATCCCTCGTAGGTTCCTCCGGCGAAGAAGTGCGCCATCCGGGTCCCGTCCGAGGCTTCGATCAGGTGCGCCGAGGGGTCAGCGAGCACGACGGCGACGCCCGGGCTGTCCGCCTCGTCCGCCGTGGTCACCGCATCGGCGAGCGGGAGGACCTGATAGGCGTACCAGTCGTCGGTGCCGGTGTGCTCGCGCTCGATCCGCAGGTAGTCGCGGCTGACCTCCTCGTCCGAGCCACCGGTGTCGGAACCGTCGTTGATGGTCTTCCAGGTGCCGGTCCGGGTGTCAGCGCGGACCGACAACGCCGCCTCGTCGGCGCCGGCCGGGGTGAGCGACACGACGCCGGCGTGCCCGGCCACGTGCACCGAGCGTGCCGGGACCGGCGTATCGGAGAGGGCGGTCGGGGCGCCGTCGACCTGGACCGCCGGGATCTCGCCCACCGGGAACGACCGGTTCTCCGCGATCGTGCGCGCCCCGGTGCCCGAGCTGTCGGTGATGCCCGAACCGACACAGACGATCCGGTCAGTGAGGTAGAACCAGGACTTGTTCGCCCGCAGGTTCCCGGAGAAGTTCTCCAGGTCCATCGCCGTCGTACCGATCTCACCGTCGAGGGTCAGACCACCGGCGTAGGCGTTCTGCGCCCGCGGAATCCCGGTGCCGTCCCCAAGCCCGGAAGTGCGCTCCTCACCGGTCACGGTGATCCCGGGAAGGGCGTACGGGTCGACGGTGGGCCAGAAGTCGGCTGAGTACTGCGCCGGGTCGTTGCGGTGGTACAGGAACATCATCCCGTCCCCCTGGTACCAGCCCAGGTTGTTCTCCCGGTTGCCCCACTCGTAGCGTCCGATCCGCGCCGAGGAGGTGTTCACGACGGCGGCCCAGTCACCCCGGTGGTGCACGATCCGTTCCTGGTGGTACGTGTTCGTCGTCCCGGTCCGCGGCGGCGCGACGTCGACCGCCGGGTCCTCCAGCACGGCTACGCTGCGCGCCGTGGCCGCCAGAGTCTGGCTGTTCGTGGCAACCTGCTGGTCCTCGGTCCGCTCGAGCCACCCCTTCACCATGGCGCGGTACCGGGCGGCGTCCTCGGCAGGCGCGGAATCGGCGAGCACGATGATCGCCGAGACGATGGCGAACCCGGAGTGGAAGTCCTGACCGTGCTGACGGGAGACGGCGCGGCCGCGGGTGGTGTCCATCGTGCGCACGTCCCACTGGAAGGGCGCGAAGGTGATGTCGATCGCCTCGAGCAGGTTGCCCATCTGTGGGTCGGTGACCGCCCACTGGCTCCCGGCCAGGAGCGCGAGCACCTCGGCCACACCGGTGATCGCCACACCGCCGTAGGTGCCGGAGTACGGCAGCCGGCCGTGCTGGACGAACGAGCCGTCGTCGTAGAAGCCGTCGCCGGAGGTGACCCGGCCGAACACGCTGTTGCGGCCGCCGTCGGCCACGTCGGAGAGCGCATCACGGCCCAGCACGACCTCGCTCTCGGTGCCGCTGAGCAGTCCTCGCATGATGCAGGAGAGCGCCTTGTCCACGCGGTTCGCTCCGGTCTCCTTCAGCCACGAGTAGTCCCGGCGGACGTTCGGGTCCGGGGCGTGGAAGCGCACCGCCTCGATCAGCAGCTCCGACGCCTCGGCCGGCGCGGCGTCACCGAGCAGGATCAGGGTGTCGGCGATGCGGCGCGGCAGGCCGATCTCCCAGAACCACCAGTTGCCGGGCCGCCCCGATCTGCGCGGTACTGGCCGGAGAGGAACCACAGGGCTCCCTGCAGGTCGCTGAGCAGGTCGGGGTCCTGGTGGTAGGCGCTGCCGCCGGAGGCCCACGCGGTGGCGAGGGTGGTGATGCGGTTCGCCGTCACCCCCATGTTCCCGACCTCGGCGGTGTTGGACACGGCGTTGATCGGTAGGTCAGGCCACAGGTAGGTCCGGCCGGACTCGCGGTAGAACGTCGCGACCAGCTCATCGACCTCGGCGTCGATCGTCTCGCGCTTCTCCTGCAGCGCGGGGTGGGTGGCCGCGACATCACCGCCGGTGAGGAAGGCCCGGCGCCGATCGATGAGGTCGGTGTACGGGTCTGCCGCGACGGCAGAGGTGGCGATCCCAGTGCTCGCGGCTGCGATCGCTGCGGTTGCGCCGAGGACGAAGGTCCGACGGGAGGGTGTGAAATCCATTTTCAAAGGCTCCGTTACCTTGGTGAAAGCAATTCTTAACGGACGGTAGCGAAGACTCACTGCGAGCACAAGCCACAACGACGCACGTGGCTACAGACCGGACGGGCGACGATCACACGCCAGGCCACCAGCCCTTGCGCGCGCCCTCGACACATGCCTGCCACGCGAGGACATGCGCGCGGCGCCCACGAATCGGCCGACCTCAGTTCGCGCGTACCCATCTGGCCAGGCGATCTGCGGCGGTACGGGGCTCCAGCACCCCGGTCGAGACAGCGATGACCAGGTCATAGGCGTCGTCCTCGGGTGCGGCCAGATCCCACCCGTTGATTCCGTAGAAGACGTACACCGCCATCCACCCCTGGGGCTTGTTGCCGTCCTCCGCAGACGCCGCGTCACCGAGCAGGATCAGGGTGTCGGCGATCCGGCGCGGCAGGCCGATCTCCCAGAACCACCAATTGCCGGGCCGCCCCGGTCTGCGCGGTACTGCCCGGAGCGGAACCACAGGGCTCCCTGCAGGTCGCTGAGCAGATCGGGGTCTGGTAGCAGGCACTGCCGCCGGAGGCCCACGCGGTGGCAAGCGTGGTGATGCGGTTCGCGGCCCCCATGTTCCCGGCCCCTCGGAAGTCACACCCAACGGGCCGAACCTGCTCAGGTCCGCAGCCTGGCGACCGTAGGCGACCACATGAGGATGCCGAACAGGAACAACGCGACGGCCAGGAACAGGATCCCCCAGCCGAGGTCTTCCTCGGCGCCGACGACGAGCAACAGCGGGGACGCGAGGATCAGCACGGTGAAGCTCCCCGCACCGGTCAGGCGCAGCCACCGCGGCGGACGTCGGTAAAAGGATGCCACCAGGATTGCGCACACGAGAGCCCCGAGCACGATCCAGGCGATCGCTCCGAGCAACGTCCCGTCGCCGTCCCCGAGTGCGAAGTAGGTCGGCAGCCACACCAGGCTCGCCCCGTCCGGAACATCGGGCGACGCCGGGTTGTAGGTCCACATCGGAACCAGGCCGGCGCACGCCAAGCCCGCCACGGTGGCCCAGGACAACGCCGTGTGCGCCACGGAGCTCACCAGGTCCAACCGCTCGGCCAGTTCGTTCACCCGATCATCATCGGCTCCGGTCGGACTCATCGCCTTGCCCCCATTCTCGTGCGACTCACGGTACAACTAGCCGCAAGGTGCCGAGCAGCGATCGCACCAGGCCCACGTGACCATGGGGGTTGCCCTCCACCAGGGGCGAAAGAACACCCGGCAGCGTATGACCTACAGACCCCGAACCCATCCCCCACCGGACCCTCGTCAACCGGCGCGCTGGGCGATGACGACGTGCTCTTTGCCGAGGCGGTCCGGAGCATCGCGAACGTCCCGGACGGTGAATCCACACTCGGTCAGGGACGCCGTCACCTGCTCGCGGCTACGGAACCGCAGCGTGGACTCAGCGGGGATCGTGACGCCGTCGGGGAATCGTGTGTGGCTACGGAACGTGACGGTCTCACCGCGCACGTCCAGGAGTTCGTGCCAGGACTCGACCCGGCCGATGCCGGGCACGTCCGCCGCGTGGAAGGAGTCCTCGGCGTTCCAGGACTGCCACGCACGCCGCTCCGGCACCCGGGTCTCGAAGACGAGGTGTCCGCCCGGGTTCAACAGCGCTGCGATCGCGTGCAGGTTCTCCTCCCATGCCTCGTCGGTGACGAAGACCTGCGCCACGTTCGCGGTCATCGTCACCAGGTCGACCCGCAGGTCGGGAAGCTCGCGCCGGGCGGCGGGTGCGTCGCCGTGCAGCCAGCGAACCCGATCGGCGTGCGGCTTCGTGCGCGCCACGTCCAATGACGCACCCGCGGGGTCCACACCCACCACCTCGTGCCCGCGCGCAGCGAGCATGGTGGCGAACGTGCCGGTGCCGCACCCGACGTCGAGCACCGAGCGTGCGCCCAACTCGTCGGCGATCGCGACGTAGTGATCCAGGTCGGAGCGGTCCGGGTCGAGCGGGTCGTACACGGCCGCCAGCCGCGGGTCGTCGAAGATGCCGTCGGCGGCGGGCCGCTCGGGCAGCACAGCCACCGCTTCCACCTCGACCAGTTGGTCGTCGTAGCCGAGCACGGTCACCCCCATCAGCGTGGACGGCACGTCGTGCTCACCGAACGCCGTCCGGACGACGTCCCACACCTGGACCAGGTCGGCCTGCGTGGCTGAGGCCACCAGCACGCGGTGGGAGACGACGTCCGTGAGGTCCGCGCCGAGGTCGGCCAGAGTCTGGCGCAGGTTCGCCACGACGGCGTGGGCCTGGGCCACGTAGTCCCCCGGCGCCACCGTGGTCCCGTCCGGTCCCAGCGGGCAGGCGCCAGCCAGGTGGACCAGCCGCGCAGAGGTCGGGATAGAGGCGGCGTAGGCGTAGTCGGTCGCGGCGAGGGACGGCGAGCGGTGCAAGCGGACGGTCATATAGCGACGCTACGGCCTGCCCGGGCGAGGAGCCGAGCGAATATCGGGGGCGTTGTCGTCGCGGACCGGCGCATCTACGACGGTGACGCACCCCACACCTGCACGAGGCTCCCGCCGTACACTGGCCGCGCGGGATCGTTCGACGCTGAGGGGGCTGAGCCATGACAGTTCTCGCGAACACGCCGAGGGCACCCTGATGTCGGCCTCCGCGCCGATGAGGCATCGCGGGCGGTGGGTGGTCGCCGGGCTGGTGGCCGTGGCTGTGGTGCTGGGCGGTTATGCCGTGGTGCAGGTCGGCTTTTCCGATCCGGATGCGGATCCGGACGCGCTTGCGGCACCGGAGAGTGTTCAGGACTACCAGGCTCCGGACGCCGTCGCGGTGAGCTGGGCCGTCACCCCCGGAGCCGACTCCTATCTCGTCACGATCGCCGATCAGCCGGCGATGACCGTTCCCTCCGAGGCATGCTCGGACGAGTTCTGCTACCTGGGGCTCGGCGTCCGCATGTTCGCCCCCGACTGGTACGGGCAGACGATCTCGGCGACCGTCCAGGCCCAGCAGGGCGACCTGCGATCCGGGCCGAGCCAACCCGTCGACCTGACCATTCCGGAGCCGGGCACGGACGACGGACCGATCAGCTCACTCACCGGCGGCGCGCTCGACCCGCTGTATGTCGACGACGGGTCGGACGTCCCGAGACTGGCACCGGAGTGGGTGGCCACCGTACTGGAGCTGAATGCCCTCCGTGACCGGTACCCGCAGATCACCGGTGAGGGCGTCTCGGTAGCAGTGATCGAGTTCGACGCCATCGAGCCGGATCATCCGCACCTGCCCCGCGGTCTCGCCCCGAGCATCCCGATCGGACCCGATGGCCCGATCACCGACATGGACCCGGCGACGCTCGCCGATCATCATGCCAACCAGGTGGCGGGCATCATCGTGGGAACCGGGCGAATCCCCGGCCTCGCTCCCGGGGTGACCCTGACCACCTACGCCACCAAGTCCACGACCTCGCCCGACAATGTGGCCGCCGCTATCGAGCACGCGGTGGCAGCGGGAGCCGACGTGGTGAACGTCTCGCTCTCGGTGCAACCGGACTGGATCGAGGCGGAGACCCGGAATCGACTCCAGGCAGCGGTCTCCCATGCCCGGGACGTCGGGGTACTCGTGGTGGCAGGATCGGGTAACTGGGGCGGAACACCCAATCAGAACTCACCCCAGTGGTGCGGCTTCGGGCACTACGAACGCCACCAGTCCCCGCTCCCGGCGTTCTTCCAGCACTCCTATTCCGTGGGCGCCAGCACTCCCGCCGGCACCCGGTGGCACTGCTCGGTGGACCCCTACCTGGCCGATCCGTCGGTCCACCCCGGGTTCCCCAACCCGGTCAGCGCGCTCGCCCCGGCCGCGCCGTTCCCGACGCTGCCGTCGACACAGCTGCTTGCCGCCTACGAGGCCATGCTGGCCGGTGCACAGCTGCCGCCCAGCACGATCCAGGCCCACCTGCAGGACAGCTACTTCTTCGACTCCGGCACCTCGGGTGCCGCACCCATCGTGACCAGCGTGGCGGCCCTGGTGATGCAGGCGGACCCCACCCTGAGCATCGACGGTGTCGAGGAGATCCTCGACCAGGCGCAAGACGCCGAGGGTGTCATCCAACCGGTGCGTGCCGTCGAGCTCGCGCTCGGCACCGAACCCGACGGCTCCCCACGGAACACGCCGGTGCCCCTGCCCACCCCGAACCTCGCCGAACCCTGCGGCGGCGCGGTGCCCGAGGGCGCCTACCCGACCCCGGAAGAGGCCATCGGTGCCTGCCTGTCGATCGCCTACCCGGACGAGGACCTCGAGGACGTCTACAGCGGTGCGTGCGAACCCAACGCTCCGACCACGGGAATGTTCTGCTCCACGGCGGTCGCCGTGGACGGGGAGCGACGCAACTACTCGGTGCTCGATGGTGACTTCGGCGGGAACTACCTCATGGAGCATCGACCTGAGGGGTGGGTGATCATCGACGGTGCAGTCTGTGACCTCTCCGGCTGTGACATCCCGGAGTACTGGCCATAACGGCCCTGCCAGGTGCGCCCGACCGTGAGACGCGGAGCGAACGAGTAGTCGGGATTGAGCCGATGCTGTGCCAGAGTCCTCGATATGAGCGCGTCCCCTGCTGAGCCGCTGCCGCGGAAGTTCCGGTGGTTCTGGGCTGGCGAGGCGGTCTCCGGCTTCGGTGCGTGGATCACGCTGCTGGCGTTGCAGGCGCTGGTGGTCACCCATCTCGAGGCCGGAACGACCGGCACCGGCCTGCTCAGCGCGGCGCGCTGGCTCCCGTACCTCCTGTTCGGGCTCATCCTGGGTGCCTTGATCGACCGGCGGGCACGCCGTCCGGTGATGATCGCCACCGACCTGGTTCGCGCCATTCTGCTGGTGCTCATCCCCCTGGCCTGGTGGGCCGGTGTGCTCTCCCTGCCGGTGCTGCTCGTGATCGTGTTCGCCTTCGGCGCCGCGACGCTGATGAACGACAGTGCCTCACAGGCCTTCGTTCCGCGCCTCGTGCCACGGGTACACCTGCAGCGCGCGCACGCACGCATCGATGGAACGAACGCGGTCGCCGAGACTGCTGGTCCTGCCACCGGCGGCGTGCTCCTCAGCCTGGTCGGGGCGCCGCTGGCCGTGCTCGTCAACGCAGGCACGTTCATCTTCTCCGCGGTGATGGTGGCCCTGACCCGGGTGAACGAAGCCGTACCAGCCAGCCCGCGCCCCCACCTGCGGCGCGAGATCGTGGACGGCCTGCGGTGGGTGTACCGCACCCGCGAGCTGCGGCACCTGGCCATCTGGACCCACGTGTGGTTCGCCGGTCAGGCGGCGCTCGGTGCCGTGCTGGCTGTCTACCTGCTCACCACCATGGCACTGAGTTATCTGTGGTTCGGATTGGTGACAGCGGCCGCAGGAGTCGGTGCGCTGGGTGGAGCAATGGCGTCCCTCCCTCTCGGGCGGAGGCTCGGGTCGGGCGGCACCGTGATCCTGACGCACGCCCTCAGCACGGCAGGAGTGGCGACGGTGCTCAGCGCGCAGTACGCCGGGCCGGACTGGTTCGGAATCGCGCTGCTGTGCACGGGGCAAGCACTGCACGGCTTTGCGATGGGCGCGAGCAATTCGCACGAGATGGCCTACCGGCAGGCAATCACCCCCGACGGGCTCCAGGCACGCACCAACACCACGATGCGCTCGATGAACCGGGCCGTGGTCGTGCTGATCGCACCACTGGCAGGCCTCGTCGCCGAATGGGCGAATCTGAGCCTGGTGCTCGCGGCCGCGGCCGTCCTGTTCGCCGCGGCAGCCCTCGGCCTGTGGTTCAGCCCGTTCCGGGAGGCCCGGATCCGGATCGTCGACGACCCCGACTGACACCACGGGAGACTGCGTTCAGCCGGTCGATCGGACGCCCCTCTCCTGGGGCGCGCGCCGCTTCCAGCTCGCTCCGGTCGGGGAACGGGTCGTCGAAGGAGTCGAGCCACTGGAGCGTCAGGGCATGCAACTCACGTTGAATCTCCTCGATCCCGTGCAGTCCGGGCATATCCTGATGACCGTAGAGGTTGTACAGCTGGTCCGGGTCTTCCTCGCGGTCATACAACGTGTTGAAGCTGCGCAGCAGAGCAGTTCGTCCGACGTCGGAGGCGATCGGGGCCGCGGCTTCGGCCCGGTCGAGGTTCTCGCATGAGTAGGTCCAACGACGTGTGTAAACCCCACGCCACGGCGTACTGAAGTAGAACAACGGCACGCTCTGCACGGCGTCGTCGTCCCCAGCGCGGACCGCGCGCGAAAGGTCCTGGCCCTGACACTCCTCCGGCACCGGCAGCCCCATCAGGCCGAGCACCGTGGGCATGATGTCCAACGTTCCGAGCAGGAGCTGGCTGCGTCGGCCCGCACCGGTCCGACCCGGGAGGCGAAGGATGAACGGCACCCGCACAGAGACGTCCTCGGGACTGCTCTTGTGCCAATGATTGCTGTACGCACCGAACGTCTCTCCGTGATCGCTGGTGTAGATCACGATCGTGTTCTCGAGCAGGTCGCGTTCGGCCAGCCGGGCCATGATGCGCCCGACGTGGTAATCGATCTCGCTGCACATCGCCAGGTATCCCGACACCATGCGACGGGTCCGTGCATTGTCGGGCACCGTCGGCCGCAGCTGTACCTCGTCCGGGTCGTACAGGGACAGGAACTCCTCGGGTGCGGCGAACCCCGAATAGGTCTCAGCGTCTCCCCCGAGGTGGTTATGCGGGGGGTGATAGGAGACGAATAGCGAGAAGGGTGCGTCCTCGTCCTGCTCATCGAGGAATGCCAGGGCCTGGTCTGTCTGCCCGGCCACCTCCCACGCGCCGAACGGCACCCGTTCGCCGTCCTGCCAGGAGAACGCGTGCTCGGGGTCGTAGTTGAGGTGGCAGTTGTTGCTGTGGAACGCCCCGTCGAACCCGTGCCGGTCCGGGCCAGGGGGCACGGGTCGGTCCCGGTCACCTCCCAACAGGTGCCATTTACCGACGTACCCGTTGCGGTAGCCGGCGGTGCGCATCACCTCGGCGAACGAGTCCCCGATGTCGGTCGCAAGGTGACGATCGTTCTCGAAGCAGTTGTTCCGCAACGGATGCTGCCCGGTGAGCAGCATCCCTCGGTACGGAGTGCACACCGGTGCACTGGAGACGCAATGGTCGAAGGTGACCCCGTCCGCAGCCAGCCGGTCGATGTTCGGAGTGCGCACGTCACCCACGCCGTAGGTTCCGACCATGTCTCGCGACTGCTGGTCGGAGAAGATGTACACCAGATTGGGGAACCGCCGGCGCGCGGGTGCCTCAGTCACTCAGTCCTCCGTTCCAGGGATCCCTCAGCCGGCCGGCTGGAAGTGGCTGAGCAGCGGGAAGGACTCCCCGTACTCTGTGCTCACCTGCACGGTCTCATCGGCACCGTAGAGCGTCTCCCGGTGATAGAACGGCGCGAACCATGCTTCTTCGACCATGAAGCGTTCGACATCCTGAAAGGCTGCTGTGCGTTCCTCCTCGCTCTGCGCGGCACCTGCCGCGCTCATCATCTCGCTCAGCTCTGGGGTGGTCGACCCGAACGGGTTCCAGACGCCATCCACGGGGAACTCGTTGGTCCACAGGTTCCCGAACTGTCCTTGCAGGACCCACATCGGGAACTGGCCCTCACGCACCTCCACGCCACGATCGGGCGGGATGTTCTCGAGGGTGGCGTCGATTCCGATGGCACCGAGGAGCTCCACCAGGGCCGGGTCGGCGGCGGATACCGGCCCCTGTGAGGGCAGTTCCAGCTCGAACCCGTCCGGGTACCCGGCGTCGGCAAGCAGTTCACGGGCCCGGTCCGGGTCGTAGGGGTAGCGGTCGTCGAGCTCCTCGACGTACAGCGGGATCGGGGAGGACGGTCCCGCCATCTGTGAGCTGGGTCGTCCGTAGCCACCGATGATGGAGTCGACCAGCCCTTGCCTGTCGATGGCGTGGTTGATCGCCTGCCGCACCCGGACGTCGGCGAGCGGCGGGAGCAGCTCACCGTCTCGGTCGCCGAGGATCAGTCCGAAGTACATCGACGGCGTCCGGTACAGGTCGAGCCCGGCGGACTCGATGGCCGGCGCCGAGGCCGCGTCGACTCCTCCGGCGTTGATCTGCCCCGAGCGCAGCGCGTTCAACCGTGCAGCGATGTCCGGCATCGGATTCATCACGATCTCGTCGAACAAATAGGGCGAGTTCTCGGCATTCCAGTAGTCCGGGTTCCGCACGAACGTGTAGGACACCTCGGGTGTCGACGCGTCTCGGTCGAGGAGATACGGACCGCTGCCGACCGGGTTCACCGCCAGCTCGGTGAGGTCCTCCAGCGCCGCCGGGCTGACGATGCTGGGCTTGGTGGTGAGGATGTCGAGGATGGTCGGGCTCGGCTCGGTGAGCCGGAACTCGATCGTGTGCTCGTCGATCACGGTCGCGCTCTCAATGGCGGAGAGGTTGCTGTTCTTCTCAGCCGTACGGTCGAAGCTCAGTTTCACCGCCTCCGCGTCGAGCGACTCACCGTCGCTGAAGGTGACACCATCCTGGAGCTCCATGGTCAGCAGCGTGTTGCCCTCGCTGTACTCCCAGGTCTTCGCGAGGTTCCCGATGACTTCACGCCCGTCTGCGCTCCGTTCGAGCAAGGTGTCGTAGACGGCATGCCGGTAGATGTTCGTGATCTCTGCGTTCGGCAGCTCGGCAGGGTCCCAGCTGCTCACGTCCCCGTTCATCCCGAGAGTCAGGGTCCGAGACTCACCACCGTTCGACCCGCCCGCAGTGGGATCCTCGACGCCCTGCTCGGTGCTGCAGGCAGCGAGCAGCGGGATGCCGGCGGCCGCCTGGAGCACCCGGCGCCGCGGGAGTCCGCGGTTGGTACCGGTGCGCCCGAAGGGTCGCGCGATGTCTGTGTCTTTCATGGTCCTGGGTCCTCTCCACAATTTCACTGTCCACCGCCCGGCGTCGTCGCGCGGGCGGCAATCGGCCACAGGCGGCTACGCCACGGCCTCGCTCCCTTCCGAGCCTGTTGCTGCTTTAAGTGCGAGCCGTGCCTTGCGTCGTTCGGCCTGTTCGTCGGGATCGGCGACGAGGTTCGCGGCGAGCAACCTGCGGGTGTATGGATGCTCAGGGTCTGAGGTGACCGTCCCGGCGGCGCCCTCTTCGACGACGTCGCCCCGATAGAGCACGGCGACACGATGGCTCATCCGACGGACGACGGCGAGATCGTGGGAGATGAAGAGGTAGGAGACACCGGTGGTGTCCTGGATCTCCGTCAGTAGCTCCAGCACAGTCCCCTGCGTCGACAGGTCCAACGCCGATACCGGTTCGTCGCAGATCACCAGCTTCGGGGACAGTGCCAGGGCCCGAGCGATGGCGATGCGCTGCCGCTGCCCGCCGCTGAACTCCCGTGGGTAGCGTTGCGAGGCCGATTTCGGCAGTCGCACCCGGTCCAGCAGGGTGGTCACCCGGGAGTGCGCCTCCTTCGCCGGCACCCCTTGTGCGATCAACGGTTCCGAGAGGATGTCGGCGATGGTGAAGGCGGAGTTGAGCGAGGAGTAGGGATCCTGGAAGACGACCTGGAGGTGCCGGGCCAGCGCGCGCCGACGTCGGCGGGACACGTGGGTGATCTCTTCGCCGTCGAAGGTGATCCGGCCACCCGTCACCGGTGCGAGGCCGAGCACGGCACGCCCCACGGTGGTCTTGCCGGACCCCGACTCGCCGACGAGACCGAGGGTCTCCCCCTGACCGACGTGGAGGTCGATGCCGTGCAGCACCTCCACGGGGTGCCTCCTCGACCCATACGCCACGCGCAAGCCCTCGATACGCAGGTCGCTCATGAACTCATTCCGTTCGCCGTCGCGGCCCTGGGTTCGGTGTCGTCGAGGATGGCGTCGAGGAGCATCTGGGTGTACTCGTGCTGCGGGTGCGCGAATACCTCGCGTACCTCTCCGGTCTCGACGACGCGTCCCTCCCGCATGACCGCGACGCGGTCGCAGATGTCGGCGACCACACCGAAGTTGTGGGTGACGATGATCATCGACATGCCCCGCTCGGTCTGCAGATCCCGGAGCAGATCGAGGATCTCTGACTGCACGGTGACGTCGAGCGCCGTTGTCGGTTCGTCGGCGATTAAGATCTCCGGTCCGCACGCCACCGCACCGGCGATCAGCACTCGCTGCGCCATGCCACCGGAAATCTGGTGCGGGTAGGAATGGAACGTCTTCGCCGGATCGGGGATCTCCACCCGCTCCAGCATGGTCAGGGCCAGCTCCTTCGCCGCACGCCTGGTGCAGTGTGACTGGGCGCGAATCCCGTAGACGAGCTGCTGACCGACCTTGAACGAGGGGTCCAGGTTGCTCATCGGCTCCTGCGGGACATAGGCGAGCTTGCGCCCCCGGTACACCGCCATCTGCTGCTCCGTCGCGGTGAGGCACTCCCTACCATCGACGCGCACCTGCCCGCGGCTGATGATCGCTTCCCGCGGGAGCAGGCCGAGAATCCCGAACGCCGTCTGGGTCTTGCCGGACCCCGACTCCCCGACGAGACCCAGCACCTCACCTCGCTGGACGGCGAGGGAGACACTATCGACGACGACGGAGAAGCCGGAGTCCGTGGGATACGCGATCTGCAGGTCGGTGACGCTCAACGGCGGGGCTGCACCGTCGGGCATTTCGTCCCGACTGTCCGGTTCACCGTCCGCGCGGCCAGGTGGATGGTCGACACCGAGGACCCGCTTGGCCTCCCGGACCTGCTGGCTGCGAACACGCGTGCTGGGGACAGTGTCGGTGGCTTCCAGGGCGTCTCGCATGGCGTTCGCCAGGAGCACCA
This sequence comes from Ruania alba, assembly GCF_900105765.1. Taxonomy (NCBI): domain Bacteria; kingdom Bacillati; phylum Actinomycetota; class Actinomycetes; order Micrococcales; family Ruaniaceae; genus Ruania; species Ruania alba. The sequence goes on along the minus strand of NZ_FNTX01000002.1, from coordinate 2,086,496 downwards.
GGGCGCCGACGGTGAGCCCGATGGCGAGCCCCGGCCAGACAACCTGCACCGGGGCCACATAGATGTTGTTGAACGCTTCGACCAGCATCCCGCCCCAGGACGGCACGGTGGGATCGCCGAGGCCGAGGAACTCGAGCCCGGCCTGGATCCCGATGGCCGCGCCGGCGAGAAAGGCAGCCATGATGATCACCGGCGCCCGGACGGCCGCCAGCACGTGCCGGCCGATGATCCGGTGCGTCGGAAGACCAGCCACACGGGCGGCGTCGACGTACAACTCGTTCCGGATACTGACCACGAGTCCTCGTACGAGCCGGAAGAAGCTGGGTGAGGACATCACCCCGAACGCGGCCATCGCGACCACGGGTGAGGTCCCGACGACGGTGTAGAGAACGATCAGCAGGATGATCCCGGGCAGCGCCATCAGGATGTAGAAGAGCCACGACGCGAGGGCGTCCCACAGTTTGCCGTAGTAGCCGGCCACGAGTCCGGCCGGTACCCCGATCGCAGCCGAGACGCTCGTCATGACGAGAGCCGCGACGGCCGCTCCCCGTGCTCCGACGATCAGCCGACTCAGGATGTCTCGGCCCGCTTGGTCGCCGCCGAGCACATACTCCGGCCCGAACGGCGGGGCGTTCGTCAGGTCGAGCCGCACCGTCTGCGGCGGCCATGGCGCCAGCCACGGTGCAACGATCGCGACCAGCCCGATGAGTACCAGCACCGCCAACGAGATCAGACCGAGCGGGTTCCGCAGGGTGCGCGTCAGCAGCCGGGCGCGGGGGCTCGGAACGGCGCTGGCCAGGTTCTCGGCCGTCATGACACCCTCGCCTTCGGGTCGAGCAGCCCGTTGAGGAGGTCGACGAGGGTGTTCACCACGACGACAACCAGCACCATGAACGCCACGACCCCCATGACGATCGGGACGTCGCCGGCACTGCCGGCGTCCACCAGCAGGGTGCCGAGGCCGGGCAGGGCGAACACCCGCTCGATGATCACCACCCCGCCGAGCAAGCCGATCACCTGCAACGAGAGAACGGTGAGCCCGGCGGAGGCTGCGTTGCGCAACGCATGCCGGTACACGATGGCGCGTTCCGAGATCCCCCGGCTGCGCAGGGTGCGGATGTAGTCCTGGCGGAGCTCCCCGAGCATGGCTCCGCGCACCTGTTGCGCGACGTTGGCGATTCCTCCGACGGCGATCGCGACGACGGGCAAGGTGATGCTCGCCAGCCATCGCCCCACTCCCTGGTCCGGCGGGACGAAGCCGGTAGCCGGGAACAGGCTCAGGTTCAACGCAAACACCACGACCAGCACGAGTGCTACCCAGTAGTTCGGCAGCGCCGCCGCGGCGATGGAGAACACCTGGAGGGCGCGGTCGATCGCGCCACCGCGAGTCGCCGCGATGACACCGACGGCGACACTGGCTGTTCCCACGACCAGCAGTCCACCCGTGACCAGGCTGAGTGTGATGGGCAGACGCGTCGACATGATGCCGATGACCGGCTGGCTGGAACCGTAGGAGGCGCCGAGGTCCCCCGTGATCGCATGGACGACCCAGTCACGGAACTGCACCAGGAACGGCCGGTCGAGTCCGAGCTCACGAACCTTGGCCGCGACCTCGCTCTCGTTCGCGTCCGGACCGAGCAGGTTCTGCGCGATCGACGTCGGGGGCCGCAGGTACAGCAGGGCGTAGGTGATCAGGCAGACGGCGCAGAGGATCACCACACCGACCGCCACCCGCCGGGCCATGAACTTCAGCGTCATCGACGTCTCGTTCCGGCCGGTCTCTGGCTGAGAGAGTTCTGCAGCGCCATGCGCGTCGCCTCCTCACGCACACACTCGTCCACCTACGACGCCCACACCTCAGGCACAGGCCGGAAGGCCCTCGGTAACGAACGACGGATGTTGTCCGCGGCAGCGCGGATCTCCTCCGGAGTCCCGATCAAGAGGTAAACCTCTCGCTGCGCCCGCTCCACCGCATCCGCATGGCCGTGGATGCCCGGGGCGAACATCCCGGTGAGGTACTGGGTAGTGCGGAACATCGTGTAGTAGCTCTCGAATGTCGCCCCCTGCACCGTCTTGGTCCCGCCACCGCCGAGCCCGCCGTGGAAGTGACCCTGGGTGCGCATCCTCCGGTCGTCGGTGTAGAGCACCTTGCCGGTCTTGCGGTCGATCCCCACGATCGGGTTCGCGTTGTAGGCACTCTCCTGCGGGAAGAAGATGCCGACGCCCAGTGAGTCATACGGGTCCTCGCCGGTGGCTGCGATGATCAGGTCTTCCGAAGCCGGCGTCTGGAAGGCTCCCCCGTCACCTTGGATCCTGCCGCCCGGTACCAGGTCGTAGTATCGGTCCTCCCGGAACCGCTGTTGCCTTGGACCAGTACCGGGCTCCAGCCATTCCGACTGCCAGTTTCCGGCCGGATCGATCCAGAGCCCATAGTGATATCCGGCACTGTGCACGATGCGTAGCGAATAGCGGTTGAAGAAGCCGCTCATGTCCGTGTTGGTGGCCTCCTCACCCGGGAAGAGCTCGGGAGCGATGTCGGTGATGCGGTTCGACTCGTCGATGGCGGGCCTGCCGTTGCGATGGACGGCGCCGGGTCCGGACTGATGGATCGCGCTGTACTTCTCCGGCTGCTGCCCGGCCACGGTGAGCGGCGGACCCGGGTCGCGCTGGTACTCCACGCATGTGTAGTGCTTGAAGACCGGGATTCCCGCCGATCCGGCCATGCTCGAGGCGTCCTCGACGAACCCGAAGAAGTCGTACTCGCTACGGCACTCGTCGTCCTGGGAGAGGCCGGTCTCGTCGATCCCGTCGGTATCGCCCGGACCATACACCGGCTGCTTCGGATAAAGATCCTCGTGCTCGTTGTAATTGAACTGCCCGTCGCCGACGAACAGGCACAAGTTGAAGCGTGGGATCTCGAGCCGTTCTCCTGGGCCGGACCGTGACGCGGTCACCGACATGTCGACCGGTGTTCCGCCCCCGTCGCGGTAGCCACCCTGGGTCGGGTTGAACCGGCGGGAGTGCAGGCCGTCACGAACCGCGGTCTGGCCTCCCCGACCGAATCCCGGGGCCACGAGGTTCACCCCGTCCCCAAGGTCGAGAGAATTGATGTAGCCACCGCCGTGGCGGCTGAAGCCGAGCGTCGCTCCCCTACTGGTGATCGCGCGCGTCACCTCTGTCGGATCGTGCGGCGCGATGATCGGATATCCCTCGTTCGTCGCCGGTGGGACGGGGCCCACGGCGCGGGCCGAGCTCGCGGTTGCGACTCCGGCCGACCCCATGGCCGCTGCTCCTGCGATCCCGGACGCTACCTTCAGTGCGTCGCGTCGAGTCAGATCCATGCCGTTCACCTTCCATCGATACGGACAACCCTGGCCGTTCGTTCACCATGGCCCACCGGTCCGGGGGTGTCGATAGATGTGTCCGCATCTGGCCACAGCGCGTACGGGCAGGCTCGTACGGTCCGCTCGAGGAGGCAGGTGCTGCTAGTGAGCGAAGTGCTGCCCACGCTCGGTGAGTGCCTCACCGAGGAGCCGCACAGCGCGAGGGCCGACTCCGTGCATCGCCAGGAGTTCGGCCTCGGTGCGCGTGGCTACCTGGTCCAGGCTGGTGATCCCGGCGGCGGTCAGCGCCCGGGTGGCGGGCCGACCGATCGCCGGGAGATCCGTGGCGTCACCGCGCATGGCGGCGTCGAACGCGTCGCCCAGTTGCTTCGGTGCGCAGTGCCGCCACGCCTGCGCTACGAGGTCGTTCAGGACCATGCCGTTCACATCGGCGAGTGGGATCCGCACCCCGATCACGGTCTGGTCGCGGGTGATCGCCTCGGCCGTGGGGTGCTCGGCGAGCAGCTTCTCGACGGCGTCCGGTCCAAGTCGCAGGTCAACGGCGGTCTTGTCCGTGGTCAGCGAGGCGAACGTCGCGCCCCGCACTGCGAAAGCAGCAGGACCCGCGGTGCCGCTCAGCTCGCTCTCAGGAAGGTCAAGCGCGCCCTTGCGTAGCTGTGCAGCAGTCGTCATGGCCCGATCGTAGGCCTGCTCGTCACGGGACCGACGTGAACGTTCCAGGACAGGAACAGGCACGCGATGAGTCCGATCACGAAGAACGGCCCACCCGGGCCAACGGTGACACCTCCGGATGAGGCCAAGGCATCCGCGATCATCAGCGCAGGGACGCAGCCACCGAGTGCGGTCAGGACACTCACCGTTCGAACGACGCTCACCTTCCGCTTCCCCATCCATCCCTGCCACATCGCTGATGCGGCGATAGCCAACACCACGAGGCACACCTGAAGCCCGATGAACCCGACGACGGCCATCACCTTGAGCGCCTCATTGTCGGACATGACGTCGTTCTCGACCATGAGCCGGGCCATCTCGAACAGCCCCACACGGCCCGCCTCGTCCCCTGTCAAGGTCGCCCACGGCAGGAGAAGGCTCGGCACGAGCCCCAGGATCGTCACCACGATCAGCGCCCGCACCAGGTGGATCTGCCGCAGCACAAGGACGTCATCGGGCTTCTTCATCGGTGTCCCTCCCTCGGATGAGGCGTCAATCCGCCGCCACGCCACGCTGGGCCAGCCAGGTGAGGAACGCCTCCGCATCGATCACGGCTTTCCCGTACTCGCGTGCCTTGCGTGCCTTCCCGGACTGGGTACCGGCCTCTGCCGTGACGAGCACGTCGGTGCGGGTCTTGGTGACCGAGGGGACGGGCCGGAGCCCGCCGGCACGTGCCAGCGCCTCCATCTCGTCCCGGCCCAGCGGGCGTCCCGACGGCGTGAGCGCCTCGCCGGTGAAGCACACCCTGGCATCGGGGTACAGGATGTCGCCGGCCTCGACGGGCGCGGGTGCGTGCGCCGCCACGGCCTCGGCCAGCCCCGCGCCCAGGAGGTCCTCGACCTGCCGCACCCTCGTCAGCACCGCCTCAGTCGCCTCCACCCGACCGGCTGCGGTGAGCACCTGCGCCCTCGCGAGCGACGTCGCCGGTCCGGCGGTGTCTGCGAGGCGTGCGTCGCTTCGGGTCGTCGCCGGCCGGGGTTCACGCGGCAACCCAAGCAGGGCGGCAGAGACCGGCCCGCTCAGGGCGAGGAGCTCAGCCAGCCCGGGCAGATGAGCAGGGCGGGGAGCGGGTACGTCCTGATCCCGCGTGAGCAGGTAACCCAACCCGCTCGAGTCCTGAGTGCCGGCCGGGTCGGTGAACGCGTCGACCGCTTGTGTGGGAGCCTCCGCGGCAGCGAACGCCGTCAGAGCCGAGTGAGCCAGGTCGAGGGCAGCGGCGCCATCCCGCGCTGCGTCCGGGACCGATACGCCCAACGGCAGGGGCTGCACCGTACCGAGGCGTTTCAGCTCGAAATCGATCAGCGCCACGGTCTCATCGATTCGGGCCCCCACCGGTGTGTATCCGTCGAGCACCGGCGCAAGGATCGCCCAGGCCTCGGCGAGGGTCGGCGCCAGGGCGACGTCCGCCGTCGTGATCCCGTACCGGCTGCGTGCATCGGCGAGGTCTCGCTGGGGGTTCACCAGCGTGCTCAGCGCGGTGCCGTCGGCGAAAGCGACGGCGAGCTCCACGGGCCGGGGCCGGCTCATCCGCCCCTCCTCCCCCACCGTGAGGATGCCAAGACCGCAGAACTGGGTCTGCGTCGTCGTGGGCCGGCCCGAGCGCAGGAACCGGGTGATCCGGCGGTCGGTCTTGAGGTCCTTCGCGAAGACAGGGCGGCGCAGCACCAGCCCCTGCATCGAGGTCGCTCGGCTGAGCGCCACATAGGCCTGCCCGTCGGAGAAGGTGCCGCCGGTCAGGTCCACCACGAGCCGGTCCAGGGTCTGACCCTGGCTCTTGTGGATGGTAACTGCCCAGGCGAGCCGGAACGGCAGTTGGGTGAAGGTGCCGACCACCTCGTGCCGCAGCGCGCCGCCCTCGACCACGGGCCGGGTCGCCTCCCAGGTGTAGGCACGGACCTCCGCGGCCGAACCGTCGGTGAACGTCACCACCACCGATGCGTCGGTACCCACGCCCTCGACGTGCTCGATCCGCCCGATCGTGCCGTTCACCCACCGGTCGGCGGGGTCGTTGCTGAGCATCATCACCTGCGCCCCCACCTTGAAACGCAGCGTCTGGTCGGCGGGCGGGTCGAGGGTGGCCAGGTCGCCACTCTGTTCGGCGATGCTGACGTGTTCGTGCCCTTCCAGGCGCTCGAGCCGTTGCCGGTTGCGCGCGCTGACCAGCCGGTTCGTGGGCGCGAGGGTGAGCCAGAACTCGTGCTCGGGCGGTTCGAACTCGCGGTCCGTGCGGGCGTTCAGCTCGTCCATCGCGTGACCGAGCAGCACCCCCTCGCGGATCGCGTTCAGGATGCCGGTGAGCCGGTCGTCGCCGAGCTGGCGGAACACCGTGGTGAGCTCGATCGTGGGGAACTGCTCGCGCTCGTAGGAGTCGGCGGAGAAGAAGTACGGGGTCTCATAGCGGGTGCTGAAATAGTCCGCCTCGCGCTCGGTCACCACCGGTGGGAGCTGGTACAGGTCGCCCACGAGCACCAGCTGTACGCCGCCGAAGGGGGTGCCTGGGCGTGGGCCGAAGCGTTCGAGGGCAGCCGTGAGCAGGTCGAACAGGTCGGCTCGCACCATCGAGGCCTCGTCGATGATGAGCGTGTCCAGGTGCGCGAGGGTCTTCGTGAATCGACCGGGCCGGTAGGAGCCGTCGCGCACGTCGGCCAGGGACGTGGTGGGGCTCAGGCCGAGCAGCCGGTGGATCGTGTAGCCCTCCACGTTGAGCGCGGCGATCCCGGTGGGCGCGGCCACCACGGTGCGGCGCGCCGTGGTGGCCAGGAAGTGCCGGATCAGCGTGGACTTACCGGTGCCGGCCTTCCCGGTGAGGAAGAGGTTCTCGCCGCGTTCGAGCAGGTCGAGGGCGTGGGTGAATTCCTCGGTGAGGACGAGATCGGCGGGCACGGTGCTCACCGTACCCACCGCTCCCGGTCAGTCAGCGCTGTCGGTGGCGCGGCGGGCGAGGAGGACCGAGTCGTCGATCTCGACAGTGCGACCCTCGCGCACCACGGTGCGAGGTCGCTGCTCGGCCACAAGCACGTCGAACCCGGCCGGGACGCCGGGCAGCAAGTCGGCCGCGAGGAACATCGCCTGCTGGTGGGCGTTCGTCGCGGCCTGGTGACCCTCCGACGGGGCGTGCCCCACGATCAGCAGATGCCCACCTGGTGCCACGGCCCCGGCCAGGCGTCCCATGACGGCGACCATTCCGCCGTCGGGCGGGTGCAGGTAGTGGGTGGTCACCAGGTCGAACTGGCGCCCCTCGGGGTCAAAGGTGCGCGCGTCCACCTGCCAGAAGTCGACCCGCTGCCCGACGCCCGCGTCCTGCGCGTGCTGCGCGGCGCGGGCGAGGCCGTTCGCGGAGAAGTCGGCGCCGGTCGCCTGCCAGCCCTGCTGCGCCAACCAGATCACGTCACCACCCTCGCCACAGCCGACATCCAGTGCCGTTCCTGGCGGGAATGCTGACGCCTCCGCCACGAGCTGGGTGTTCGGGTTCCCGCTCCAGTGGGCGCCGTCACCGGCATAACGCTGTTCCCAGGCAGGTGATTCGAAGTAGGTGGCTGCATCCTCCTCGCTGGGCGAAGCGTGCTGGCCGTCGTGGTCATGCGAGGTCGTCGTCATGGGGCCATCCTGCAACCCACCTCACCGATGAGCAACATCGCTTGCCGTTTCGGCAAACAGCGACTCAGCGAATCGGACCGAGCCAGCGCGGCACCCGCGCACAGTACGCCTCGTACTGGGCACCGAACACGGCCTGCAGAGCGCGCTCCTCCCCTGGATCTGCAGGCGGTCGATCGCCAGGACGAAGAGCGCGAGGGGGACGACGGCGGCCCGGGAGCGCCGTTGCACAGCGCGAGCTGCCAGGAGGCCCGCCATCCCCACGTACATCGGGTTGCGAGTCAGCGCGTTCGGGCCGGAGGTGATCAGGGAGGTGGCCCGCTCCGGGGCGAGCGGACTCACCGTGGTGCGTCGCGAGGTGAAGGTGAGGGCCGCCGTCGTGAGCAGTGCGGCCGACCCCGCGACCAGGGTGACGGAGACCGCACGGCGCCACGGACCGGGAGGTGGCGCATTCCTGCTGAGCGCCCGCTGCGCCAGGCCGGCCGCCACCAAGAACACCGGTGGTGGGACGTGCACGTCGCGCCAGCTGCGGATGGTCATCGTGACCGCCGTAACGCGAGCGCCACGTCCACCACGTCACCCTCAACGACCTCTTCGGCGCGCTGGACGGCCACTTTCACGGGAAGCAGATACCGACCGTCCTTGGGGAAGAGCGCGGTGGTGAACCGGGTGCGCCCGATCGTCGCCTCCACGGGCACCTGCCCCCAGTAGATGAGGCCGCGCGCCTCGTCCTTGATCGCCTCACTGAGCTCGGCGGCGATGTCGACGAAGACGAACGGCGCGGGACCGCGCCACTCGATCACCTCGCCGGCGAACTCCCAGTCCATGGTGGGAGTCTAGGGCTGTGCTGGAGTGTGGAACAGATCGGTGCGCGGTTCCGACCAGCGATGCGCTCAGATCTGGCGGGCAATTCCGTTCGCTGTCCGCAGTCAGCCGAGGTCGAACCGCATGTGTGGCAACATCCGCCCCGGGATCGATCCGCTCGCGGCGGAGCCGATGCGCTCGGCGCCGTGCGCGGCATAGAAGGGCTCGGCGCCGGGGTCCGCATCGAGAACCAGACTGCGGAACCCGCGGTCGGCCGCTGAGGAGAGGGCATGGCGCAGCAGCGCGCCACCTACCCCGAGCCGATGACATCGAGGTCGACAAACAGGGCCCCGAGCTCACCCTCGGGAGGCGATCCGTCCACTGCGTAGAACCCGACGATGCGGCCCTCGCGGACTGCCACGGCGACCGCCCCGGAGCCGCATCTCTCCGGCGAGACCGTGAGTTCCTCACGGCAGGCCTCCAGAAACTCCGGCGAGTAGCCCCAGTGGCTCTTGGATCGCATGGCGACGGCGGAGATCGCGCTCGCATCGTCGGCGCGACCTGGTCGGATCTGGAGGTCGTGCCCGCTGTTTCCCGTCCCCATCCTGGCGATGCTCGCACACCGAGCCCACGCCCGGTAGGTCTCGGCGGAGGTCACCTCGCGGGACGCGGATAGGCTCCTGACGCATGGCCATGCGACCCCTGCACGCGGTCCTCGACGCGATCGGTGCGACATCGACACATCGGGATGTCGAGCAGCTGCTGCGTGGTTCCGGTTGGATTGCGTGCGGCGCTGGTGACTGGGCGTTCGCGCTCGCCGCACCCGACGCCGACATCGTGGCGCGGATCAGCCCGTTCGATCCGGTGGGTCCGTACACCGCGCGGCTCTACCACGACGCCGCCGCCACCGGGCAGACACCACGGCTGTACGCACACCGGCGCCTGGCGGGAGGTGGCGATCTCCAGGTGATGGAGCGGCTCACGAGCGTGCCGGCATGTGAAGCGGAGGATTTCCTGGCACGACTCGCGGCAGCCGAACCGGAACTCGAGGAACTGGCCGACATTGTGACCCGGGTGCACCACGACGCGCAGCGGGACCTCCCGTGGTGCGGGCCGCTCGACGACAATCCGTCCAATGTCATGCGAACGACGGACGGCCGGCTGGTCCTCACCGACCCGTACTACGCCGACGGCCCGGACCTGTACGCCACCGCTGAACGCGAGCCGGACCGTGTGGTCGCGGCCATCGCCGAGCCGGAGCGCCGGTTCATGACCGAGATCCCGCTCGCCTGCTCGGGCCCGTGGGGACAGGGCGACCGCGACGCGCTGCGCGAGAAGCTTCGCCAGGCCGATGCCATCGTGACGTCATGACGGCTGCGCGGATCGAGACGACCAGCGACGGCCTTCGCATCCTGCACACGACTGGCACCAGCAGCATGGACGGGTGGGAGTCGATCCTGCCGGGCCTGTCCCGGTCCGCAGGTTCCCGATGTGGACGACGCGGCTGCCACCGTCGATGCCCTCGAATCCGACGCCCGGTTCTCGTGATCGCCCGCGGCACCGGGTCGCTGTGGCGATCAGACTCTTTCAGCTGCGCTCGATCGGCAGCCACAGTTCGCACGTCGCGGTGCTGAAGTCTGGTGAACGGTCGAGGATCGCGACGATCGACGGACCGGGTCGCAGCCGCCACGGGTTCGAGGGGAACCACTCGGTCGCAGTTGCCGCATACGCGGACTGCAGTGCCGCAGGGTGCTCCCCGGAGGTGCGGAAGACAGCCCACGTTCCGGCCGGCACCTCGAAGGTGTCGAGGTCGTCTGGCACTTCGGTACCTGCCTCGACGGCCACTCCATGCAGATACGTCAGTTCCGTGCCCTCCTGGTAGTCCGGATCGACGTCGTCACTGACCTGCAGCAGGCCGCCTGGACGTGTGCTGCTCAGGTGCTTGAGTCGTTCGTGCTCAGCGACGGGTAGGGACTGGATGTGCTCCTGGATGTGCGGGTTGATGCCCTCATAGATCAACGGCACACGGGCTGCGTGGCCGATCAGGCGGAAGGCGGGGCGTTCGATGATTCGGGCGTCCATAGGAAGGCTCCCTTCGACGGTCAGGCGGAACCTGAGCTGTGGTTGGCTGCGAAGGGGGCCACCATCCCGACGAACATCACCATGACTGACTCCGTGCACGGCACGGAAGGCGCGACCGAACGCCTCGGTCGATCCGTATCCGTACCGCACGGCGATCGTCAGCAGGCCCTCGTCTCCGATCACGTCCGACGCGGCAACACTCATTCGGCGTCGGCGCACGTACTCCGATACCGGCATTCCCGCCAGCGACGAGAACATCCGGCGTAGGTGATAGCCGGTCGTGCCCATCCGGCCGGCGAGCACGTCGACGTCGATCTCGTCGCCGAGGTGCTCGTCGATCTCATGGACGAAGCGGTTGAGGATCTCGATCATGGTCACTCCCTTCGCGGTCTACTCTCGCCAGCCGACGGGCCCCGACGCCCGACATCTGCGGTCCGATCGGATCGGAGTGGACGATCGCCCTCTAGCAGATCCCGCCGAGGACGAACGCGGTCCGACGGTCGTAGTCGGCTCGAGACGGCCGAGCGCCGTACTTGAGAGCAAGAGCGTTGTCGAGGGTCAGCGCCTGAAAGTCACCCGGTGTGAATCCGGGAGCCAGGACGCCAGCGGCGTGCCCATCGGCAACCAGGTCGTCATGGAAGGACCCTCCGACCTGACACAGCGCCATGAGGTGATCGGAGTCAGGGAATTCCTGCAGCAGGACGTCATTGACCGCCGGCCACCGGTACTGGAGATCCCGGATCGCCCCGACGTAGGAGCAGATCCGCTCCCGGACCCCAGCAACGGACCGTGCCTCATCGATGACGCCCGTCAGTTCTGCTGCGACGACGTCGTCAATCACCGCGTCGATCAGCCCTACCCTGCCCCCGAATCGGTTGAAGATCGTCGCCTTGCTCACGTAGGCGGCCGACGCGACCTCTTCAAGAGGCGCAGCGAGCCCCTGCTCTCGGAACACCTGCACCGCAGCCGCGCGAATCCGGTCCACATTGCGGCGGGCATCGGTGCGAAGCGTCAGTGAGGGCCGGGCCTCCGCCATCGTCCTTCTCCTCGTTCGACCAGAAACTTGACTCTCCGAGTCAACTTCTTGCACGATGACCCGGGAAATAAGTTGACTCGGCTAGTCAATTTTATCGCACCAGCCCTCCGCGTGCCCACCAACTCGCGCCCCGAGCACACCGAAAGGAATCATCATGATCGTCATGACCGGCGCGACAGGCACTCTCAACGGGGCCACGGTCGATCATCTCCTCAAGCACGTCCCGCCTACCCGCATCGGCGTCAGCGTCCGCGACCCCGAGCGCGCGAAGCACCTGGCCGACCGAGGAGTCCGCGTGCGGCAAGGAAGTTACGACGAACCCGAGGCCCTGCGTCACTCGTTCGCTGACGCCGAGCAGGTGCTCCTCGTCTCCTCCAGCGACGTCACCGCGGACGTCGTCAGGCAGCACCGGACGGCGATCGACGCCGCGGTCGACGCAGGGGCCCACCGGATCGTGTACACCAGCGCCCATGGGACCGGTGTCGACACCCCCTATCCGCCTCTCGCGATCCACGCGGCCACGGAGCAGCATCTCGAGGCGTCCGGCGTCGCGTGGACCGCGCTGCGCAACGGCTTCTACGGTGACCCCGATCAACTGCTCGGCCCATGGCGGGCGACCGGGGTGATCGCCAAGCCTGCTGACGGTCCGTTCTCGTGGGTCGATCGGCGCGACGCCGCTGAGGCCGCCGCTGCAATCCTGACTAGCACTGCCCCGCTCGACGGCGCCATCGATCTGACGTTGTCCGCACCGGTCACTCTTGCCGATTTTGCGCGGGCTGCCTCCGAGCTCACCGGCCGCCACGTCGAACGCGTCGTGATCGAGGATGAGACCTGGGTTGCCGATGAGATGGCCCACGGCACCCCGGAGGCAGTCGCGCGCTTCACGCTCTCGATGTTCCAGGCGACACGGAGCGGGCATTTCGCCGGATCGGATCCCACGCTCGCCCGACTGCTCGGGCGGGAACCGCGCAGTATCGGCGATCAACTGGCAGATCGGCTCGCCAGCTGACGTCACCGCCTCGGCAACGAGGCCACACGATAAACGCGTCGCGGGCACACCAGCACCGGTACGGACTCGTCGAACGTCCGATTGCCCGCGGAGGCGTACAGCGCGTGCGTCCACGGCAGGTCGCCTGCGGTCTGCAGCACCTCACCGAGCAACATCCTCATGGTTGCCAGTCTCCTCCGTCAGAGAGACAACGTGCGACATACCTCGGGGGGCGAGTGCGCCAGGAAATCACCTGCGCCATCACGTAGAGTGCTCCTCATCTGCAATCACTTGGGAGGTCAGGTGGCCAGAGAACATCCGCGATCGGGATGTGCGATCAACGCCGCGGTGGAAGTCCTCGGGGATGCATGGAGCCTCATCGTTCTGCGGGACATCATCTTCGGCGCTCGCCGACACTTCCGCGAACTTCTCACCAGCAACGACGAGGGCATTGCCTCCAACATCCTTGCCAGCCGCCTCCGGAGCCTGGTCGAGGAAGGACTGCTCGTCCGTGACAGTGCCACACGGGGGCAGCGCGCAACCTACTCGCTCACCGAGGCGGGCATACAGACCCTTCCCGTGATGGTGGCGCTCGGCGCCTGGGGCATGCAGCATCGCTCCACCTCGCCCGAGCTGACCGTTCGGGCCCGCATCCTGGCCGAATCGCCGGACCTCGTTGACGACCTCATCGACGAGCTTCGAGAACTTCACCTCGGGATTCCGCGCAGCGCCCCCGAGCAGCCCTCGGCGTCCAGCCGTCTGCAGCGGGCGTACGACGCTGCCGGGGAGAGCGCGAACCATGATGCGCTGCTGCCACCTTCGGAAAGAGTCAGCTCAACGTGAGGGGGCAGATGAGGACGAACGATGTCGCCTTCCGCCTCGGTACTGCAAACCAGCTATCCGGCGATGACGACCTCTGAACACCTCTGAACTCGTACTGACCCGAGTTGGCTGGAATGCGTCGAGCTTGGCCGCGATCGCCCGACGTTCGATGCGCGGCTCATCGTGGGACACGATCCCTTGGGGCCATCTGGGTTCAGCCACTATCAGGATCACGAATGCTCGTCGTGCGATCAGGGACGTACCGCCGGCCAATGGAGGTCTACCGCTCGCCTACGGGGCCTCACGGCCAGGCCCGGGTGAGATCGCCGATGTCGTCATCGCCGCCAGCCGTGCTCGCCGGCGATCGACTCGACGTCGCGCTCGAAGGCGTCGACATCGAAGTTCGGAATCCGTTTGCTCCGCATGATGTCGAAGGATCGGCGCGCGACGTCGTACAGAAGCCGGTGCTGCTCGGCGGTGTCACGGTTCTTGCGGGCTATGCGCCATGCTTCATGGTCGGCGAACAGGCGCAGGTCGAGCTCGTTAGTACCGCGTCTGTAGAGCATGCGCTCTTTGCCCCGCAGGTACGCCGGCGTGCTCCCCGCTGAACTTCCACAGCTCGGATCGAGAGACAAGCAGCCGTGGGAACGATCGTAGGCGGCTCTCTTCACCACGTGCCGGCACGTACGGCCATCCGGCGACCTACGCCCTGCGCGGTGCACGCGCACCCATCGACTGTCCCGTGGCCTCGGCGATCGAGTCGAAGGTCCACTGGTGGATGCCATGCTCGCCCTGCAAGAATAGGAGTATGGGCATCGTCCGGACCGCCAGGGTACTCACCGACCGCACAGCAGCCTCTGCCGAAGATCGGCTGATCAGGGGATTCGACGAAATCATGACCGCCGATATGTTCGGCGCCAGGACACGGAGGCACCCGTGAAGCGCCCCAAGCACATCCCGTACCTGGACAACTCCCAGGCCGGTCTCTCGCCCGACACGAGCCACCCTGCCTATGTCGCAGCTGCCCCAGAGTGGTTCTGGAACGAGGACGATCCGCGTGCACCGTTCGGCACCGATGACGGGCACGACACGCTCAGCACCTTGCAGGAGCACTTCATCCAAGGCGGGACCGACGAACACGTGCCCGGCTGCATCGCGAGCCTCATCACCGACTGGGCGCTCGTTCCCGAGACTGTCTGGACCAGCTCGCAGGAGGAGATCGTCGTCTGGCTCGACGCTGACGAGAACCATGTCCGGTTCCTCCACGGCGAGATCGACGTCTACGTTGCGGCAGCGTGCGGGCAGTTCAAGACCTCTGGATGGATCCACCCAGCGCTACGGTTCTGGGCCGAGCGCGCCCTGATGCTCCTGGAGCATGTCCTGGGTCCGTGGGAACAGAAGACCTTCGGCGCAGCGCCGGGCACCTATGACGAGAAGCTCGCCGCAACGCGCGCAGTGATCGCCGCAGCTCCTGACCCGCCGAAGAAGCTGCAGTTGCCCATGTACCGCGGGCTGTAGGGCACAGTCCTCACAGCCGGCATCTCTACCTCATCGTGACGACACGAACTGACAGATTGACGTGCGACACAGTTCCGGCCAGCCTGTCCCGGCTCCCGATCGAATGAACGGAGCCCGCGTGCTCGGCGTGCAGTCGGGCGACGCTGCGGCACGCACCGCCATCTTCCACCGTCGACGGGCGACGGTATGGAGAACAGAGACGTCAGAGTGCTCTCTGACCAAGCGTCGAACCCGGGGGATCAAATCATGGTCGCGAGCGATCCGATACCCGCATTGGTCGATGCGATCGCCGAGGCCACGGACGAGGCGATCCGACGGCTCCGCTCCGAACATCGAGCGGACTTCTGCGTCTACGCGCTCGTCACCTCGGGCGAGGCGTATCGCCCCTACCTCACCGCGACTGTGCACGGTAAATCCCGATGGGATCTGGCCGACAGCCCCTACGCATTGGTCGCGGACGAGATCCTCGCCCGAACGGACGTGGAGTTCACCGCGCGCGGACAACTCCACGACATGGACGTCCCAGATGCGGAGGAGGAGTACTGGCGTCGGCTGACGTCGATGGAGGCGGCCCTACGCAGACTCGATGAGACCGGACTCTTCGGCACAGGTGTCGAGCGCGCCCGCATACTGCTTGTGGTGGCGACGATGCCGCCAGACGAGAGCGATGCAGGATTCGCCCGACGCCTCAACCCGGCTGGGCCGCTGCTCGACGCTTGGCTGGCCGAAGCGGCCGAGGGTGCGTGACGCGGCAACGGTCACACGTTGAAGCGGAACGCCACCGCGTGCCGGTAGAGACCAGCCTCTACCGGCACCGTTGAGTGGAGGCCACGAGGGCAACCTCGATCGAGAACCAACCCGGCAGACGGGCGGCCGGTTCGCCGACCTTCCTGAGGCGATCCGTGTAGGCACCTCACCTGAGTTCTACCGACCTGGCTGCTGCGCGTGACTCGCACTTCAGCAGTCGGGTAGCCCGTCGCGGCCGACCAACCATTCGTGGATCGCCGTAGTCGGAACTCCGAGGTCCTCTATCTGAAATGCCATATCTTCCCAGAATGGCGACGAACCATCGACCGCAGCTACCGAGTCCAAGAAGCGCGCAGCGACCTGTTCGCTCGAACGCTGCGGATCCGGACCCTTGGTGAGGTGGATCTCCCAGCTCTCCGCCAATGCCCTCAGCCACGCGAGATGGCACCGGGCGAACGCCGCCAGCGACGAGTTGACCGTCCGCAAGATCGCACCACCTCGGATGCTCTCGCCAGAGTCCGCAGCCGGCCCAAAACTCAATTCGACCACGCTTCGTACCAGGCACGATTCGGACGCACTCTCCAGCTCGACGAGGACGTCCTCATCGTTCACGGCAAAGACCTTACCGACAAGCTCCTGGCCCTCAATACGCAAACAGTCGTCAGGGTGCAGGCAATGCCTCGGCCATGCGAGCCGCACCTGCGGAACCCACGCGAGCGGCCAGGTCTCCAGCACCTGCTGCGCCGACAGGCGACGAGCATGTGGGGTCAAGCGAAGACCCGCACCTTCGAATTGCGCCAAGTCAATGTCGGAGAATGGGTAGTGGAAACTCACGGCACCATTGTCACCCACGAGGCTTGGGAACATCCAACACGCCGAGCATCACACGTTGAAGTGAATTCAACCGACCGCCGTTGCTCCCCGATAGACGCAGGCCGAACCTATGAGAACGTGGACCTGGCAATCATCGACTGGCCGACCATGTAGTGCGTGCATCACGATGCCGAATTCAGGTCGACTCGAATCCGACGGCAGACATTCTTGCCCGTCACCGTTCAGATGACGATACTTGTGTCATGGTCAGCGAGTCTCGCGTCCCCGAATCGCCACGACTCCGCGTCACCCTGCACACCACGGAGACCAGTGCGGCCGTGTTGAGCGCCGCGAGATCGCTTGGCGGTGCAGGGCTGATGACGCTTCGGCAGAGGGTCATCTCTAGCGCACCCATCCTCGAGGAGGAGATGTTCACGAACGCCTGGTACGACGGCCTCGCAGATCAACTGCTGCAACAACTCACGGCGTGGCACGACCAGGGCGTACGGTTCGAGCTCTCAGAGATGCCGCCGGGTGACCATCCTGAAGCCACGGTGAAGATCAGTCTGAAGCACCTTCAGAACATCATCGAAGCAGGGAGAGTTGAGTCACATTGCGGGACCGGTGCTGATGCGCGACGACTCCCTCTGTCCCGCGGCTGATCGCTCGCCGACATCAACTGGCTGGCGTAGTGGGAAACCTGCTCGTGAAACGAGAGGAAGATCGTCAGTCCAGACCCGGCTCCGCGTTCGGGCCGAGAACCGGACGTGGAGGCCAGCGCCCGAGAAGATCGTGGATCTTCGGGTCGTCATGGACTCCGATGTCCCGGGAGTGATCAACCGATTCCCACGCACTCCAGGGACCGATCCCGCGAACTGGCTCGGCCGACCACGAAGGCGATACCCAGACGTTAGATCGAGAACGGAGCTCCACCGAGTTCACAGACCAACCTTTCGGTCACCTCGCCGCGACATCATGTCTCGCGGCTTTGAATCTCGCCTTCTTCTGGCGGTTCCCGCAGGTGTTCATGTCACACCATCGACGAGTGCGGCTCCGGCTGGTGTCGAAGAACACCGCTCGACAGGTCGACGAGGCGCAAAGCGCCAGCCTGCCGTCTCTCTCTCCGGCAATGATGCTGATGGCGTCGACGGCGATGACGCCGAGAGCGTCACGCACAGCCGACGCCGGATCCAGCTGCCATTGGCGCTCCCCGCTGGGCGTCAGAACGGTCGCAGCCCGCCCCGTGCTGCTGCAGTCGTTGATGACACAGACCGCCGAAGCCGGCAACGGCTCTCGGCGGGCGACGGCGGTCGCTGCTGTGTGGATGGCCTCCCGCAGTTCCACAGCGCGCGACCAGTCGGCAGCGGTGCAGGTCTCGACCGCAAAGCCACTGATCACCAGCCAATCCACGAGTCGGTCGGGCGTCGGGATGCGTTCGAGCGCGTCACCGCAGCGCTCCGTGAGAGTTGCCGTGAAGCTCGTCGCGAGTTCTGTGCCCAGGCGGAAGTCAGGAAGTCCGGCGCTCATCGCACCAGCATAGCCGGTTCACATCGGAGCCAATCGATGGTAGAACTGTCTTAGCTGGTTCCACGTGAACGTCTCACCTATCTTCGGGAGCGACCATGAACGATCAGGGCGTCGAAGCGCATGCGTTCACCGCACATGCGACTGACGCGGACCTCGACGACCTGTATGCGCGGCTGTCCGCCGTGCGGTTGCCGGAGTCAGAAACAGTCGCCCGCGGCGCAACCGGCCCCCGCCGGTGGAGCCAGGGCGTCCCGCTCATCGATCTCACAGATCTCGTGGACCACTGGCGCACCACCTACGACTGGCGCGCTTTCGAGTCCCGACTCGAGGAGATCGGCCAGTTCCGTACAGTCATCGACGATCTGGGCATCCATTTCCTACATCGACGCTCTCCACGCACAGACGCGACCCCGCTGATCCTGACGCACGGCTGGCCTGGGAGCATCGCGGAATTCACGCATCTGGTCCACGAGTTGGCGAACCCCGAAGACCCGAACACACCCGCATTCCATGTCGTGGCCCCGTCGTTGCCGGGGTTCGGTTACAGCGACAAACCGTCGGCATCGGGGTGGGGCGTCGTCAGGATTGCGACCGCATGGGTCGAGCTGATGGGAAGGCTCGGGTACCGGAGATTCCTCGCCCACGGCGGCGACTGGGGCGGCGTGATCACGACGGTGCTCGGCAGCAGATTCCCCGAACGGGTACTCGGCATCCACACGACGCTGGCGCAGGCACCTCCCGGACTGCCGACCGAGGACCTCACGGACACCGAGCGCAGGTGGGTCGACGAGACCCGTGATTTCTGGGGTGGCAACCGAGCGGCCTACGCGAAACAGCAGGCAGACGCTCCACAGACCATCGGCTATTCGCTCGTGGATTCTCCGGTCGGCCTGCTCGCGTGGATACTCGACAAGTTCGCGACATGGAGCGATACCGATCACAGTCCACTCGAGCGGATCGCCAGGGACCGCATCCTCGACGATGTGACGCTGTACTGGCTGACTCGCACGGGCGCGTCGGCAGCGCGCATCTATGCCGAGAGCCACGGCGGGGTGAACAGGGTCGATCCCCACCTCACGGTCGACGTCCCGTCGGCGATCACTGTGTATCCCCGGGACATCGAGAAGTGTCCTCGCCCGTGGGCTCAGGAGCGCTATCGCAGGATCGTTCGGTGGCGCGAGCCCGACGACGGAGGGCATTTCCCTTCCCTCGAGGTACCCGAACTGTTCGTCGACGATCTACGGTCGGGCCTCGCAGAGGTGCTCGTTGCGGGACGCTGAGCGACTCTGGAGTAATCACACAAAACCCCTGGTCAGGTGGCACCTCTAGATGTTGCGGGGCGGGACGTTGATGACAGGCCGGTGGGGCTGAGGTAGCCGGAAGGGCAGGCCCTCTGCGGCAAAGATGAGAAGCGACCAAGCATCTCGTCTGTGTCGAGCCAGCAAAGGACCTGCCCGTGTCTCACCGTAATGCGCCGCTCTCTCCTGAAGGCCGTCGCCGACTCATCGAGCGGTGCCGCGCCCGTCCGATCGCCCACGTCGCCGCGGAGATGGGGATCTCGCGTGCGTGCGCGTCCAAGTGGGTCAACCGCTACCGCCGCTTCGGTGAACTCGGGCTAGTTGTATGAGGGCTGGACGTTGAAGCGGAACTCCGCCACGTTTCGTAGCCGAACAACCTCTGGCGACGTTAGGTTCAACACCGCACATGAGCCGCGCAGGCGGCGACGATCGCGCCCGAAGCGCCGATCGCCTCGGTGACATCCGAGCGGTCGCCGTCGGACGATCGAGATCTGGATATTTAGTCGCATTGCGCACTTGCCGCATCCAATCGAACTCCTCCAGCGACGGGTCATCGACGAACGCGGCCGCGGCGATTCCTGTGTTCCGGTGGGCCCCGCCCACCCTGCGCAAACCCTCGATCGCAAGAACGGCCGTGAGCGCCTTCCGTGCGCCGTCATACGCACCCGGTGAACGCCATCCCCTGGTCTTCCGTCTCGGCGAGCAGCTTCGCTGTGGCGATGTGACGCTCCGCCGTCTGCACGACGGCAAGCGCTCAACTCGACGCGCTCAGGCGACAAGTCACCAGCATCTGCTCGGTCACCTCAGGCTTGCACGTCACCGGTCAGCACATCGACGATCGGGCGCGGCGCGGCGCGGCCCCGATGAGGAGCAGATCAATATCGTTCGGCCGAGGAGACTGGTTCGCGTCACTGCCAAGTACCCACTGAATGACGATCGTTTTACATCGCGCACGCGCCTCGCATCGACTCCGATGAATGCGCGTCATCGACGCCATCATGAGGTCGGCCGTCGCTCCGGTGGCATCAGGGACTGAGTCGACCGAACCTTCAGAAGGCTCGACGGATCCACTCCCGACGAGGGCGACTCTTGGGTACTCGATGACAGTCTGGTCGCCAGCCCAGCAAGTTGCGCCAGGGGAGCATGCGGACCGCGCTACGACCGGAATGCGGTCGCCGGACCATTGGTTCCCCGATGGGCGTGCCCTGACACATTCGAGGAAGGAACTGCCACCCATGAACGTGTTCATCATCGGCATCACCGGCGGGGTCGGAACTCTGCTCGCGCGGACGCTCCGTACGCGGGGCGACGAGGTACGCGGGCTCGTGCGCCGTGAGCCACAGCGTGCGGTGCTAGCTGCCGAGGGGATCGATGCCGTCGTCGGCGACATCGCGCAGATGAGCGCTGAACAGCTCGCGTCTGCGATCGGAGACGCCGACGTCGTCGTCTTCGCCGCCGGATCCAACGGCGGTGTCGCCTCGGCCACCCGCGCAGTTGACCTCGACGGCGTCACCAAGACCATCGAAGCGATGAGTGGTGCCGGCAGCAAGCGCGCGGTGCTGCTCTCAGTGCTGCCCGAGGCGTGGCGCGAGCGGGATCTCACCGACGACGAGGAGTACTACTTCGCCGTGAAGAAGCAGGCGGACGTCGCGATGACGCGCAGTGAGCTGGACTGGGTGATCCTGCGGCCCTCGCTGCTTACCGATGACGCAGCGAACCGGCGCGTGGCGCTCGGACCTGCGCAGGTACACGGCCAGATCGCCAGATTCGACGTCGCCGAGACACTCGGCGCGCTGATCCACGAACCACGGATCCGGCGGCAGATCCTCGAGCTCGACACGGGCGATGTCGAGATCGTCGAGGCCGTGCGTCGCAACGTTCCCTGACACGACGGAACCCTCGCGAAGAACAAAAGCCACGAGTTCTCGCTCACACGTTGAAGCGGAACTCCACCGCATTCGAGTACGGAGGTCCATCACGTCCGTTCCGCACCACGGCATCGTGGGTACACGCTCCGCTGCGAGGAGCGGCACCGACCGACAGGCTCCACATGGCGTCGACCCTGCGACGACTGACGGCCAGCACTTCAACCCGCACGACCTCCAGGACGGCATGGCCACCGTTCGAGTCTCAGTCGCGACACACCCGGCCGACGACGGCTGGGCAGCGTTCGATTTCGCAGGCATGCGCTGTTCCACACAGGCCGCGTCGCCGAGTTGGTGTGGAACAGCGCACATCTGGAACTCGGCCGCGGGTCACTGCACCTGACATGCCTGCCCGTCACTGTCTCCCCCGTGGCCAGCGGCTGTTGTCACCACAGAGTCGAGCGACCCACCGACCTCTCAGTGGACTCGACCCCATACACGTGAGGTCTCCTCATCACGTGTGTGCCGGGCACAGGTGTCACGACTCCCGGTGACCGTGTCCTCGTCACGAGGGGCACTCCGATGAGCACCGAGAATCTCGTCATCATCGGCCCGACGTCGACACATACGACGACCACGCCGTTCCCTGATCGCCCGGAGGCGATCGACTCGACGACAACGTTCGCCCCCAGAGGACACAGAGCGTGGATTGCCCCTATGCGATCGGCTCAACCTGCCAACTTTACTGGAGAAACCTCCGGGTGTACCGTCATTCATCGCACGCAGCGGGCAACGCCGCTCTGATGGACGCCGAGCAGTGGAACATTCGCATAAAGGGGGATGTCGTGAACAGAATCGTCAAGGGCTCGATCGCCGGTGGCGCCGGTGTCGCGCTGCTACTGGGCGGCGCGGGTACGTTCGCGTTGTGGAGCGAGAGCGTGACGGCCGAGGGAGGCACGGTTTCGACCGGTAATCTCGATCTCGCCCTGGTAGCGGATTCGGAGCAGTGGACCGACGCATCGCCGGACGTCGACGAGAACGACACTGCGTTCGATCCCACCACCGACTCGATCGTTCCAGGGGATGTCATCACCTTCGAACAGGAGTTCACGGTCACGGCCTGGGGCAAGAACCTCCGGGCCCAGCTCCAGATCGATCCCGATTCGTACACGATCGCGCAGGGAGTCTCCGATCATGTGACGGTCGAGCTCGAGCTGAACTCGGTCGGCACGACCTCTGCGACGATCACCGAGGTCAATGCGACCACGTACGAGATCGACCCGAACTCCGATTACGACCCGGGAACCACGATCACCTTCTCCGGCATGGTCACCATCACCTTCGATGGGGACGAGGAGACCGGCGCCAATGATTCCTACGGCGAGGAAGTCGACGACGCGGTCGACCTGGACGAACTCGCTTTCGACCTCACCCAGGTGCGCCCCTAAACCGCTAGATGGCAACGGTCTCCGGAGCGTCGACCCGAGGACCGAAACCAACCGGGAGAACAGGTCGGCCGGTGGCCGACGATTCGAGGGGAGCAGGTGATGCGGTCCACGCCCCGGAGTGACCCACGCCGACGCGGACGACCGGTCCGTGCCATTCTCACCACGACCGCCATGGTTGCGGCAGGTCTTGTCGTGGGCGCCGCCGCCACCGGTGGGACCTACGCGTTCTGGAACGACTCGGTCACCGCCGACGCGACGAACGTGAACACGGGATCCATCGAGATGACGCTCGACGAGAAGACGGCCCTCACAGTCGACGACCTGGATTTCGCAGGGTTGTATCCGGGCGGGTCGGTCGTCCGCAGTACTCCTGTGACCATCGCGAACGAGGGTTCCGTCCCGCTCTCAGTGAACTGGGAAGGGACCACCGTCGAGAGTTCGAACGGAGATTTCGCGTCGAGTGCGATCGTCTCACTGCGTCCGGCAACGGGGACGACGTGCACGACGACGCCTCGAGGCACGGCGCTTCCGACTACGTTGAGCCCACTGTCCCTCGACCCTGGTGAAACCGACGAACTCTGTCTCGAGGTGAGACTGGACGAGTCCGCCCCGGCATCCGTGCGAGAAGCGACAGCGGTCATCACCCTCACTCTCACTGGAGAGCAGGTGCGACCATGAGCAGAAGAACCATGCAGTTCGCCGTCACTGCCCTCACCACCTTCACTGTGCTCGGGTTGCTGACCCCAACAGCGGCTCTGTGGAACGTCGACGCCACGATCGCGGGCGACGTGCGCGTTGGCGACGTGAGCGGTTGCGGCAGACAAGGGCTGGCCAACGGCGGCTTCGAGTCGCCGGAAGTCGGCGACGGCAGCTGGTCGCACACAACGCCGACCTCGTGGACTTGGACGGATGCATCCGGAAATACGATTCCGGGTGAGATCTGGAACACGCCATATCCGAGCAACTACACTCGGTACGCGCCGCACGGCGAGCAGCTGATCGAACTCAACTCGACCACGAGGGGAACGATCTCGCAGACGATCGAGACGACACCTGGCGAGACCCTCGGCTGGTCGTTCTACCACAGGGGACATTCGTGGACAGAGACGGTTCGCGTCTCGATTGGAGTCCCGGGCTCCATGGTGTCCCAGGGCGACTATTATTCGAACAACACGTCGCGGAAGTGGCTAGTGCATTCCGGCGCGTACGTCGTGCCGCCGGGCCAGACGTCCACGACGATCAGTATTCGGTCCATATCGGGGAACAACCATGACGCCGGGAACCTCATGGATGCGGTCGCCTTCGGTGTGGGTCCGTGCCTGGACTCGTCGTCGACGGTGACGGAGGTCGGCGGCACGAGCGGAAGCTATGTCCCCGGTGATCGCGTTCGATACGCGACGACCATCACGAACACCGGCGACGCGCCGGGGGTCGGTACGTCGTACGCGTACACACTGCCGCCCTCGCTCGAGCTCGTTCCGGGGACGTTGGAGATCACCGACCCCGAGAAGGATGATCAGACCGGCGCGTCGACGGCGACCTACGACTCCGCGACCCGGGAGATCACCGCGCCGATCGGCGACCGGCCACTGAATCAGATCCCGGCCGGCCGGATCTTCCCGGACTCAACGATCACTGTCACGTTCGACGCCACGATCCAGTCCAGTGCAGCAGGATCGACGATCGACTATCAGCCACAGGTCAGTACCGCGAGCCAGCTTGCGCCGGACTGGTCGATTGACGCGGACCCGACGAACGCCCCGATCGAGGTGGAGGCGTCGAGCCCACCGATGGAGGAGTCGAGTGGACAGGTGGACTCGGAGGCTTCGAATGCCGACCTCTCCGTATCCGCCCTGACCACGCCGCTGAATGCCACAGCTGGGCGGACTGCGACCTGGACCTTCCGCGGAACCAACAATGGACCGGATCCGGCGACGGATTCGTCGGCGACGTTGTCGATTCCCTCGGAACTCACCGACGTCCACGTGCAGTACTCGACATCGAACGACGCCGGCACCAGCCCGGTGGAGTGCACCCTCGACGGTTCGTCCGCGACCTGCCCCCTGGGGGACATTCCTTCGGGAGAGACCAGACGCTTCTGGGTCTCGGGAACGATTCCCTCCAGTTTCACCGCGGAGGAGGACCCCCGCACCATGACAGTGGATGCCGCTCTGAGCGGAACGACTGCCGACACCGGGAGCAACAACAACAGCCTCGCATACGACGCCACCGTTTCCATGGCACCGACGACTCCGTCAGACCTCCGGACCAACGGTCAGGTGACGTCCACGGACGTGCCGCTCACCTGGGACCCGTCCACCGCAGCATCCGGCATCGACGGATACCAGATCCGGCGCAACGGCACGACAGAGGTGGGGACCGTGAACGGCACCGCCACGTCGTACACCGTGACCGGCACCCCGGAGGGTGACCACTCCTTTCAGGTGCGGGCCGTCGACGACGGAGGTCGGTTCTCCGAATGGTCACACCAGGTGAATGTGACGGTGCCATGAACTTCAGGCACTTCTTCGGTACGGCAATGATGCTCGCAACGGCGGCGAGTCTCGTAGCATCGCCCGCCACAGCCGTCACCGACGACGAGCTCCTCATCAGCTTGGACGGCACCACCTACGCCGCCGAGACAGACCGCCCGGTGTTCGTGCACCCCCCGGCATTGGTGCCGCAGGGGAGCGAAACCCGCAGCGTGTGGCTGCGGAACGATTCCGAGGTCGACGGCGAACTGCGTGTCGTCGTCGACGACATCGAACTGTCCTCACCCGAGCTTGCACAGAACTTCGAGATCACATCACGTGAAGCTCGCACGGGAGACGAGACGACGGCGACCGCAGACGAACTGACACCCTGTTCCGTCGTGGTTCCGACACTCGAGTTGGCCAGTGGCGAGTCCGTGCGCATCGATCTGAGCGTCGGGCTTCGTGACGTCCCTGCCGAAGTTGCGCAGCAGGAGACGGTTCGGTTCTCGCTCACAGCGTCGATCCGCGACACGGCGGCGGGTGCGCCATGGCCGGAGAGGTGCGAGCGGGGCAGGGATTTCCCTGTGCTCGGCTCAGATCCGCCCGACCAGGACGAGGATCACCTCGCCTACACCGGCACAGACGTGCCATTCACAGCCCTGGTGATCGGAGCGGCACTGGTGCTGACCGGAGCGTCGACGATGGTTCTCGTGCGCAAGCGCCGTCGGCGAGACAGTTCGTGCACCTGACCCGACGGGCCCGACGAGAGCACGCCGCGGCGAAGCAAAGACGGGACGGACTCCGCGGCGCGCTGCGTTGGGTGGCACTCGTCCTCAGCATCGCCCTCGCGCTCGGCGTCGTCGCGCTCGCGACATTCGCACTGGTGATCCCGAGGCTCGGCGGCGGAGTTCCCTTGACCGTGCTCACCAATTCCATGAGTCCGGCGGCGCCTCCAGGGACACTGATCGTCGTGTTCCCCGTGGACGTGGACGAGATCGCCGTCGGCGACGTGATCACATATCAGATCCGGTCCGGTGAACCGGAGGTCATCACCCATCGCGTGGTCGGAGTGGCGAGCCCCGACGAGGACGGTCCGCGCTTCATCACGCAGGGGGACAACAACGCCGACCCCGACCCTGATCCGGTCCGTTCGGTCCAGGTCCAGGGACGGGTGGCGTACTCGATCCCGTACCTGGGCTGGGTCAACAATGTGGTGAATGGGGAACACCGCGGGTGGATCGTGGGAATCGGGGCCGGAGGCCTGTTCGCATACGCTCTGTGGAACATCATCGCCGGGATTGCTGAAGCGCGTCGTTCTCGGCGACGGCGCGCCCTCGAATCGGCGGATGAGGACGGCGACGTCGACTTCCCGAAATGACCACCGACGATCTTGAGGGGAGCATCGTCATGAGTGAACACCAACAGCCGTCCGTCGCTGACCACATTGCCGACGACCTTTCGAACGAGTCGACGTTCTGGACCAACGCTCACGCGACCTTCAGCGGACTGGTCGCAGCGACCGTGTCGTGCAGCGTGCGACGTTCCAGCCGCAGCTCGTAGTTCGACTACCGGTTCGTCCAGAGCTCCTCGGACGTCCCGAAGTATCGCGCCAGGCGGATCGCCGTGTCAGCGGTAATTCCCCGCTCGCCGTGCACGATCTCGCTGATCCGCCGCAGCGGCACGCGGATCGAGACGGCCAGCTTGTTCTGCGTGATCCGTAGCCCTCGATGACGTCCTCCATCAGGCTCTCTCCCGGATGGATCGGATCAAGCTTCCGCAAGGTCGCGCGCTGCACCAGCCGATCAACGCCTCTGACGTACTGCTCGCGCCAGATCCGCTCGGTGTCCCTGCTCCCGAACGATCTGATCACGCAACCGGTGCACGAGGCCACGCGTCAATAACGCTAGACGTTAAACCGGAACTCCACCACGTCGCCACACGTAGAAACGTCTCGCCCACGGGGACGCGGAGGCGGTGCATGCCGCGGGATCATGCGACTGAACTGGGCTTGCACCGTCTGGTCGGCCCCAACCGCCTCGGCTGGGCATGATCTGTCGTACCCCCTCACGAGTTTCCTCTGGCACGAAGAATCCATAATGTGTTGACCATCTCGGACAAGAAGATCAACGCACTAGCCCCAGCTGACCTGCGGCAGCTAACCCACCGGAGCTCATCATGAACTCACCTGAACCACGGTCCTCAGGCGATCCGACGCCCGAGTCCCTGCCGGACGGCGCCGTCTCCGGCGTCGGACCAGATTCGCCACTGACGCAGAGCCAGCAGGAGATCGCGCAACACGTCGTAGATTGCCTAGGGCAGGTCCGCCAGCTCATCGAGGACGGCGAGCGCGATGCCCGCGGGCGGTTGAGCGCGATCGTCATGTACCGGTCGCTCGAGGGAGTCAATGACGCGCCCGCTGAGATGCACGGGTTCCTGCAGGCCTACGACGGTGACGTGGTCGAGGAGGCCGCCGTCGCTCGCGAGTTCTTGGTGAACCATAGCGTCGACTTCAGCGTGGGGGCGCTCATCACTGAAGTGACCATGCCCCTCAATGGCAAGCCCGAGCACGTGCTGCAGTTTGAGGGCTATAGCTATGCCCTTGAGGACTCGCTGCGTTTCGCGCAGCCCTTTACCCCGCCCCGCCGTGGCGGCTTCCTGCGTAGCGCCCGCCCCCTTGAATTCATCAGCGACTTGGTTGCCCTCGGGCCAGTACCGGAGGACCTGCCCGGACTACCCGGCGGGCCGAAGGCCCCAAACCTGAAGCCCCTAAATCTCTGAGAGGCGATTCATGGCTTGGCACACCCTCTCCTGGACCCGCACTCACCCGGCCGAGGCCGTCGCGCTTCCCTTGTTGCCCATCGAGCAGGCACAGGCGCAGGCACGCCAGATTCTCGGGAACGACGACATCCACCTCACCGAGGCAACGGGGTACACCCCGCGGGTCTGCTTCGGGGCGTGGAACGACGGCGTCGTCATCACCTCCGGCGAGGACATCAGCGAGCGGCACCCCACGCCACCGGAAGGGTTCGACAGCGTCACCGCCACGCTGGTTACCGGCAACGACTACGTGAGCTTCGAGTATCGGGATTCGAGCAGGGAGGGTGTGGGCCGCAAGGTCGAGTTCTCCGATCAGGATGAGCCGAACGCCGAGGACATCGAAAGCTTCGGCTGGGGCGATCGCCTGCCGTTCGAGGAAGACCTGTGGGGCTGGGAGGGCGAGCCAGCTTCTCCGGGGTCCGAGTCTTTCGCCACGGCAGCTGAGGACTGGCTCTTCGGCGGCCACCCACGTCAACTGCCCAGCTACGCCCTGTGGTTCGGGACGCCACCGAAGCCTGACCGGGAAGCGGCGCGGGAGCGCGCCGGACGCACCTTCTTGCGGCACCTCCAGCGATGGCTACCGGTCGGATTCTTCGTCCTCTTCTTTGTCACAATGCTGATCGGCGGTATCGCCGCGGGCGACGTACTGGTGTTCGCCATGATCGGCGTCATCGGCGGGGCCATCTTCGCCGGGATCATTGCTCTCATCTTCAGAGTGGCAATGGCCAAGGAAATGAAACAACGATGAGCTCCGAGCATCTCAGCCTAGAGGATCTGACTCCGGAGAACGTGCTGCCCATGTCCCTGACTGCCCAACAATTCGCTCTCACTGACGAGAACCTCATCATTGACACCGCCGAAGGGTGGAAGCTGCGGATCTACGGCGATTGGACGTATCAGGCTCCCGATGGCCCCATCAGCAGTTCCGGGGGCCAAGACCGTCGTATGGTCGACCGCCTGCAGGCCCACTACCGCGGCACTCCCCTGGCCGATTTCACGGTGGGCCGTACGCTCTCCTTCACGGTCGGGGGCCGCGTGATCCACGTCCCCGCGGTTCCCGGCCTAGTGGCGTGGAAGATCACCGGACCCGACCTGCAGCAGCTCACGCTCCTGTCAGACGGCAAGATCGAGATCACTCTCCGCAATCCTCAAGCTGGGAACCGCCCATCAACTGGTTCCAGCCCCGCGCTGCAACTCTCGCGCGCCCAGAACGCCGCAGTCGGAGCAATGTCCTGGGCAATAGTGACGATTCAGCTCATCGTCATCGGATTACTCACTGCCGGCATCGTGGCCGTTGGAGTCGTCGGCGTCGATGGAGAAGAACCTTTACCCATCACCCTCATCTGGCTGATCGTGCCGTTGTGGCTCCTGTACAAAACGATCAAGAGCTGGCGCAGAACTAGTCCGGACCATCAATAACGCGTCGGCCCGGGCTTGCCCGACACACACTCGGTCATTGCCGACGCGCACCAACCCCAGGACCTCACACGTTGAAGCGGAACTCCACCACGTCGCCGTCGGCCATCACATAGTCCTTGCCCTCGATCCGCACCCGCCCGCGCGACTTCGCCTCGGCCATCGAGCCGGCGGCCACGAGGTCATCGAAGGAGACCACCTCAGCCTTGATGAATCCGCGTTCGAAGTCGGTGTGGATCACCCCAGCGGCCTGCGGGGCGGTCCACCCCTTGCCGATGGTCCAGGCCCGCGATTCCTTCGGGCCGGCGGTGAGGTAGGTCTGCAACCCGAGGGTGTCGAACCCGACGCGGGCAAGCTGATCCATCCCGGACTCGTCCTGACCGGACTCGGCGAGCATCTCAGCGGCCTCGTCCGGTTCCAGCTCCACCAGCTCCGCCTCGAACTTCGCGTCCAGGAAGATCGCCTGCGCCGGGGCCACCAGCTCACGCAGTTCAGCCTGCATCGCCTCGTCCGCCAGGCCGTCGTCGTCGGTGTTGAAGACGTAGATGAACGGCTTGGCCGTCAGCAGGGAGAACTGCCGGACGATCTCCGGGTCGAGTCCGGCCGCCGCACCGCCGGCCGCGATCGTCGTGCCCGCCTCGAGCAACGCCAGCGCACCCTGGGCCGTGTCCAGCACGGCCTGCTCGGTCTTCTTCCCGCGGACCTCCTTCTCCAGCCGCGGCAGAGCCTTCTCCAAGGTCTGCATGTCCGCGAGGATCAGCTCGGTGTTGATGGTCTCGATGTCGTCCTTCGGCGAGACCTTGCCGTCCACGTGCACCACGTCGGGGTCGGCGAAGGCGCGGGTCACCTGGCAGATCGCGTCTGCCTCGCGGATGTTCGCGAGGAACTTGTTGCCGAGCCCCTCCCCCTCGCTCGCGCCCTTGACGATACCGGCGATGTCCACGAACGAGACGGTGGCCGGCAGGATCTTCTCGCTGGCGAAGATCTCCGCCAGCGTGCCCAACCGCTCGTCCGACAACGGCACCACCCCCACATTCGGCTCGATCGTGGCGAACGGATAGTTCGCCGCGAGAGCGGTGGCGCGGGTGAGCGCGTTGAACAGGGTGGACTTGCCCACGTTGGGCAGGCCAGCGATACCAATAGTAAGAGCCACGGGAGACGAGTCTACGGGCGCCTACGCCTGGGCGAGGACCTGCTGCAGGATCTCCGGGGTGCGCCGGTCGTACCAGCGTCCACCGATCCGGATCCCGGCGACGCACACCACGGCGCCGATCACCACACCGAGCGCCAAGGTGACCCACCCGAAGGTGAGGGACACCGCGAGGGTGAGGACCGCCGTCACCAGGAACGGGAGGGACAGAGCCATGACGACGAGCAGGCCGAGGCCCTGCGCCACCATGGTGGCCATCGCCGCGCCCTGCGGCTGCTTCAACGGGCTCTCCCCAGGCTTCACCACGGGGTAGATCATCCGCGCCGAGACCACGCTGGACACGCCCAGCCCCACACCGAGCATCCCGAACGAGACACCCAGTACCAGGGGCGCCAGGTCCCAGCGGTCGGTCACGATGATCGACACCACGGCGAAGATCACTACCAGAACCGCACCGGGGATGCCGATCGCCATCGCTCGCCCGGCCCGGTCGGCACGGCCCGACGTTCCCGTGGAGACGTGCAGCGCGAACGCGGTGTGGTCGAACGAGATGTCGCTGGAGATCGTGAAACCCAGGATCCAGCCGACCAATGGCCCCACGATGAGCAGGAGTTCGGAGAATGCGCCACCGCCGGCCACCACCAGAATGATGGGCAGCAGCGGAATCACGGCCAGTGACGAGGAGTAGCGCGGATCGCGGATCCAGTAGGTCAACGCACGCGCCGCCACCGCACCGGTCGGAGTAGCCGGGAGCCGATCGAACCAGCCCAAGCCCTTGCCACGCCCGCCGGAGCCCGCCGTGGGCGGGGTGACCAAGGACCGTGCCAGCGCTCGATCCCACACCACCCAGAGCACCGTCAGGGTGAGCAAGACGATGGCGAGCCGTGCACCGGCCAGGCCCCATGCGCCGTCGTGGATGGCAGCCGCGATACCCCACGGGGCACCGAACGGCGTCCATGCAGCGATCTGAGCGACGTCGCTGATCAGCACGCGCGCCTGCTCCGCGGAGACGGAGCCGTCGTCGAAGTAGGCGGGGATCGTGCTGATCGCAGGCCCGA
Source organism: Ruania alba (assembly GCF_900105765.1). Classification (NCBI taxonomy): domain Bacteria; kingdom Bacillati; phylum Actinomycetota; class Actinomycetes; order Micrococcales; family Ruaniaceae; genus Ruania; species Ruania alba. The sequence goes on along the minus strand of NZ_FNTX01000002.1, from coordinate 2,054,984 downwards.
TCATGACGATCGGCACGAGCGCGACGATGGCCAGGACCTCGCGGTACCGGCGCGACTCCAACAACGGGGCGAGCACGGTCGTCAGGGCGCGCGAGCCGATCACACAGCAGGCCACCGCCAGCAGGCCACCGATGACGGCGACCGGCACGATCGCCGGGGTGCGCCACCAGGCCAGGGCGAGCCCGACGGCGGCCAGCACCGTGGCAGCGCCGGGAATCGAGGTGAAGCCTGCCGCGGCGAGCCCGGTCAGAAGCCGGCGCCGAGGGATCCCGAAGCTCACGAATCGCTGCGGATCCAACGTGGCATCCACCCCGAACGCGAAGATCGGGATGATCCACCAGCCGAGGATCGCGAGCGCACCCACAAGCACGATCACCTGGCCGGTGAGCAGAGGATCGGTGCCACCTCCCGCGACGGCACCGACGATCGCCGTACCGATCACACCGAGGGCGTACAGCATCGCCAGGATGTAGCCGATGGTCTGCCACACGCTCCTGCGGAAGGTGTTCGCCAGCAGGGTCAGGCGGAGTCGGACGAAGTGCGCAACCACGCCAGTCCCTCCGTCTGCTGCCGGCCGCCGACGAGCTCGACGAACCGGTCTTCCAAGGACCCTCCGGCGCGGACGTCGTCGATGGTGCCCGCCGCTCGGATGTGACCGTCTGCGATCACGGCCACGTGGTCACACATCCGCTGCACCAGGTCCATCACGTGTGAGGACACGATCACGGTGCCGCCGGAGCGGACGTAGTCGCTGAGCATGTCCCTGATGTTCGCCGCCGAGACCGGGTCCACAGCCTCGAACGGCTCATCCAGCACGAGGATGCGCGGTGCGTGGATCAATGCGCAGCCCAGGGCGATCTTCTTGGTCATGCCGGCGGAGTAGTCCACCACGAAGGTGTTCTTGTCGGCCGTGAGGTCGAGTGCACGCAGCAGGTCCTCGGAGCGCTCGGCGACCATGTCGCGCTCCATCCCGCGGAGCAGTCCGGCATAGGTGAGCAGTTGCAGACCGGTGAGCCGGTCGAACAGCCGCACCCCGTCTGGCAGTACACCGAGTTGGGCCTTACCCGCGTCCGGGTCGGCCCAGAAGTCGGCGCCGTTGACCATGACAGCCCCGGCGTCGGGTCGCAGCAGTCCGGTGGCCATGGACAGTGTGGTGGTCTTGCCGGCCCCGTTCGGGCCCACGAAGCCGAAGAACGACCCACGCGGGACGTCCAGGTCGATGCCGGCGACGGCGGTCTTCTGCCCGAACCGCTTCCACAGCCCGCGGATCGACAATGCGGCCGACGGGTCAGGGGCGGCCGGCGACGGCGACGCCGTGGGCGTGTCGGCGCGCTGCGGGGCGTCGTGGCCGGTGTGGGGCGGTGCCCCGGCAGGGGGTGGTGCGAACGGGTCGGACATGAACACCAAGGTACGGGCCGTGCGGCCGGAACCGGATCCGCCGAGCGAGTGATTTCCCCGCTCCGACTCATCCTGGAAGTGGAGCCCGGCGGGCCTGCGCGGCGTGCCCGGACGGGCAATGTCGGTGGCACGTGGCACCGTGTGGGACATGGACATCCTGCTCGTGATTCTGGCCATGCTCGTGGGCCTCGCCCTCGGGGCGGTCGCCGGCGTCCTGCTCGCCCGTCGAGCCGCCCCGGGAGCCGACGAGATCGCGCGGCTCACCCAGCGCCTCGAGTCCGCCGAGACTCAGGCTGGGCACGTCCCGGTGCTCACCGAACGGCTCGCCGTCGAGCGCGAGTCTCACACGCGAGCCCTGACGGCGGCCGAGCGGGCAGCCGATGAGCGTTCCGACGTGGAGCGGGCCGCCTTCGAGCGGGAACGACAGGCGCTGCGCGCGGAGATCGACGCGGAACGTACCCGCGCCGCCGAGCGTCTGGATGAGTTGCGCACGGACGCCAAGCGGATGTCGGACGAGTTCGAGTCCCTCTCGGCCAAGGTCCTCGCACAGACCCAGGAGGCATTCTTCAAGCAGGCCGAGGAACGTTTCACCCGCGCCCAGGAGGCCTCGACGGCGGAGCTCGCCAAGCGTGAGCAGGCGGTGCGCACGCTGGTGGAACCCCTCACCCGCACCCTCACTGAGGTCAAGTCCGGGATGGACGCGGCCGAGAAGTCGCGCACCGAGGCTCACGCCACCCTGGCCGAGCAGGTGACGCAGATGCGATCGGACTCGGAGTACCTGCGCCAGGAGACCAGCCAGCTCGTCACGGCACTGCGGGCGCCGCAGGTACGTGGACGCTGGGGTGAGCTCCAGCTGCGCCGGGTGGTCGAGGTGGCCGGGATGATCGAACACGTCGACTTCGTGGAGCAGGAGTCCGTCACCACCGACGACGGTGTCCTGCGCCCCGATCTGATCGTCACCCTTCCCGGCGAGAAGCGGGTGGTGGTCGATGCCAAGGTCGCGTTCAACGGCTACCTCGAGGCGATGGAAGCGCGGGAGGACTCGGTGCGCACCGAACGCCTCAAGGCGCACGCCCGGCACGTGCGCGACCACGTGGACTCACTCGGCGCGAAGGCGTACTGGGAGCACTTCGAGCACACCCCCGAGTTCGTGGTGATGTTCCTGCCCGCCGAGTCCTTCCTGCAGGCCGCCCTGGAGCAGGATCCGGGTCTGATGGAGCGGGCGTTCGAGCGCAACGTCGTGCTCGCCACTCCGGCCACCCTGGTGGCGCTGCTGCGCACGGTGGCCTACACCTGGCGTCAGGAGCGGCTCGCTGCCGAGGCGGAGCAGGTGTTCCAGGTCGGTCGCGAGCTGCACAAGCGTCTCGGCACCCTGGGCAAGCACCTCACCACGCTCGGCAAGCGCCTGAACTCCACCGTGGAGGCCTACAACGCCTTCAACCGGTCGCTGGACTCCCAGGTGATCACCCAGGCACGGCGGTTCAGTGCCCTGCAGGGTCTGGAGCCCGAGCTCACCAGCCACCCGCCGCTGGAGGTGCTCGCCACACCGGCGCAGAAGCCGGACGCGTACGAGTCGCCTGAGGCGCGCGAAGACAGTGGCCCCGCCCAGCTGCCGGTGCGCGAACCCACCACACCCCTCCCGCTCGACGGGCTGACCCTGGAGTCCGACCCGGAGATCGCCTCACTCGTCAAGGACGCGTCTCGCGACGCCGACAAAGCCACACGCGCCCAGGGCGGCTCGACCGATGCAGCGCGTGGCGCGCGCTCCAAGCGGGCCTGACGCAGCGGGCGCAGGGCGTCGCGGCCACAAGAGAACACGACGCCGCACAGGTCACCCAGGCACGGGAACTTCCAGGCCAGGTGACGCACCACAAGGCCTGGTGACATACCTGTCCCAGGCGAGGGACGCCGTCAGGTAGCGGAGACGTCCAACGAGCGACGCGAGCCCCGCGCCGGACGGGGTACGGGCTGGCCGGCCTTCTTCAGGTCGGCCCGCAGTTCGCGCGGCAAGGAGAACATCAGATCCTCGGTCGCGGTGCGCACCTCGTCCACCTCGCCGAAGCCCCACTCACCGAGCTGGGTGATCACGTCACGCACGAGGATCTCCGGCACTGAGGCGCCCGAGCTCAGACCCACGCTGGTGGCCCCTTCGAACCAGGACGGGTCCAGTCCATCGGCGGTGTCCACACGGTAGGCGGATCGGGCGCCGGCTTCCAGCGCCACCTCCACCAGACGCACCGAGTTCGACGAGTTCGCTGACCCCACGACGATCATCACGTCGGCGTCGGGGGCGATCTTCTTCACCGCGACCTGCCGGTTCTGGGTGGCATAGCAGATGTCGTCGCTGGGTGGGTCCTGCAGGGCAGGGAACTTCTCCCGGAGTCGGCGTACCGTCTCCATGGTCTCGTCCACCGAGAGGGTGGTCTGGGAGAGCCAGACCACCTTCTCCGGGTCCCGGACGGTCACGCTGTCGACGGCGGCCGGGCCGTCCACGAGCTGGATGTGCTCGGGGGCCTCCCCGGCTGTGCCCTCGACCTCTTCGTGCCCGTCATGCCCGATGAGCAGGATGTCGTACTCGTCCTTGGCGAACCGGACCGCTTCCTTATGCACCTTCGTCACCAGCGGGCAGGTGGCGTCGATGGTGTCCAGGTTCCGCTCGGCTGCCTGGGCGTGCACTGCGGGCGAGACGCCGTGCGCGGAGAAGATCACCCGGGCGCCCTCGGGCACCTCGTCGGTCTCGTGCACGAAGATCGCTCCGCGCTTGGAGAGCGTCTCCACCACGAACTTGTTGTGCACGATCTCCTTGCGCACGTAGATCGGCGCCCCATAGTGGTCGAGGGCCTGCTCGACGGCTTCGACAGCCCGATCGACCCCCGCGCAGTAGCCACGAGGGGCGGCGAGCAGGATGCGCTTGGTGGAGGTGGTCACTCTTGCAGTCTACGTGCCGGGTCCAGGCTGGAGCCGGTGGCAACTGTGGGATCAGCCACCCTGCGCACGATGCCGCGGGGGCACCAGAACGTCGCGTCGGTCGTCAGCGGCGAGACGTCAGCGGTAGGCGAGCCTGCGTAACACTGCCTCGGCCGGGCCTCGAGTGCCGCGCCGTTCGAGCACGTAAGCCAGGACCGCGAGCACCACCCAGCCGAGGCATGCGATCGCCGCCACCCCGGCGCTGTTCAGATTCGCGCCGAGCCCGATGCCCCACGCACTGAGCAGCGGTGCGAACAGCACCGATTGCCCCAGATAGCTGGACAGGGACCGCTTGCCGACCGCCTGGATCGCCACCACGGGCACGCTGCGGGCCACCGGCGAGGACTGCACACGGGCGGCGATCAGGGTGAACAGGGCGACATAGCCGAGACCCCCGAACAGGCCGGTGAGCGACTGGGTCAGGGTGAAGATCCACGCCTGGTGCTCGCCGATGCCGATCACCCCCACATGGGTGAGCGCGTTGGGCAGGCCACCGAGCAGTCCCACGCTCACCCCGATCACTGCCGTGCGGCGCAGCAGGCGGAGGTGCTGACCGGGGTTCTCCAGGATCTGGCGCCTGCTCGCCCAGAACGCGAGCAGGATCATCACCGGCACGACCAGTCCGAGAATGCCCTGGCCGAGGGCGATCAACGGCCACATCGCCAGGCGCGCCAGCACCGAGGCCCCGTAGTTCTCCTCAGCATTGATCGCAGCAGTGTCGCCGAAGCCGCCCTGGTCGATCGTCATGTCGGCAGGCATGAACGGCAGCGAGACCAGACCCAGCACGGTGACGAGGGTCAGCAGCCCGGTCAGCACCGCCGACCACACGATCAAGGTGCGGTCCATCCGGCGGAAGAAGATCCACACCAGGACCAGACCCACCAGCCCGTAAGCACCGACGATGTCGCCGAACCACAGTAGCGCGGCGTGGACGACGCCGAACACGATCATCCACCAGTGCCGTCGGCGCAGGATGGCCCGCGCGGCCCGATCGGTCACCCCGGCCTCGATCTGGCGGCGGTACAGCTGCACGATGCCGTACCCGAACAGGAACGCGAACAACGGGTAGATGCGTGCGTCGACCGCGGCGATCAGGAGGAACTGCACCACGCGGTCGAGCACTGACCCGTCCGTGGGGTGTGCCGACACCCCGTTCGTGTCCTGCCCGTACAGGAACCACGGGGTGTTCGCCAGGGCGATCAGCAGCAGCATGAACCCGCGCGCGAGGTCCGGTGCGAGGGCACGCTCGGACGAACTGACCGGTCCACGGCGCGCCTGTGGGGTTGGGAGTGTCATGGGTCCAGCCTGGCGAGGCAGGGGCACCGGCACATCCGCCGTCCGGGTGATTGTGCTGCCGCCGGCTCCCCAGCGAGGAGGAGACGCCCGGTGTCCGCGTCACAGCACCGACCGTCGGTGCGATACGGCACCCTAGGAGCATGAGCACGTCCGATCCATCCGGTGTCCCGGCGCCCAGCGACCTGCCCGCCCGGGCCCTGGAGACCACGGCCGAGCGGCCGTGGCCCGTGCGGCTGCTCTCGTCGAAGATCGCCGACTACGTCAACAAGATGGCACCTGTCTGGGTGGAGGGGCAGCTCGTCCAGGTCAACCGGCACAATGCCTCGGCGACCGCCTACCTCACCCTGCGCGACACCGATGTGGACATGTCCCTGAACGTGACGATGCTCAAGCGCATCCTCCAGAGCATGAGCACTCCCGTGGAAGAGGGGGCGCACGTGGTGGTGCATGCCAAGCCGTCCTTCTGGACCAAGCGGGGCACGTTGAGCCTGCGTGCCACGGACATCCGCGCGATCGGCCTGGGCGAACTGCTCGCCAGGATCGAACAGTTGAAGCGGGTGCTCGCCGCCGAGGGTCTCTTCGATGTCGATCGCAAGCGGCCGCTACCGTTCCTTCCTGCCCGGGTCGGGCTGATCAGCGGTCGCGAGGCCAAGGCCCAGCACGACGTTCTGGTCAATGCACGCGCTCGGTGGCCGCAGGTTCAGTTCGAGCTGCGGGAGGTCGCCGTTCAGGGCCCGAACAGCGTGCGTGAGGTCTCCGCGGCGATCGCCGAGCTGGACGCCGACCCGGATGTGGACGTGATCGTGGTGGCCCGCGGTGGTGGTTCGGTCGAGGATCTGCTGCCGTTCTCCAACGAGACGCTCGTGCGCGCCGCCGCTGCCTGCGGCACGCCCTTGGTCGCCGCGATCGGGCACGAGACAGACTGCCCACTGCTGGACCTGGTGGCCGACTATCGGGCCTCCACGCCCACCGACGCCGCCAAGCACATCGTGCCGGACGTCGCTGCCGAGCTCACCCGCATCGATCAGGCCCGCGAGCGGATGGCACGCGCCATCCACCGCCGGGTGGCCCTGGAGTCCGAACGACTGACCGCCCTGCGTTCGCGACCGGTACTGGCCCGGCCCGAGGTACTGGTCACGGCCCGTCGCGAGACCCTCGAGCGGCTCCGGATCGAAGCCCGGGCTGCGTTCAGCGCACGCCTGGAGCGTGGCCGCAGCGAGGTGGGCCATCTCCGGACGGCGTTGCGCACCCTCTCCCCTGAGGCCACCCTGCGCCGTGGGTACGCCGTGCTGCGGTCCGACGACGGCGCCGTCGTGCGCGCACCGCAGGACGTCGCCGTCGGCGACTCGCTGACCGCACTGGTCGCTGATGGCGCCCTCACCGTTTCGGTCCGTGACATCGGCCCGACCCGTGACTCCACGACGTGATTGGATAACCCCCGTGACTGCTGCCCCCGACGTCTCCACCCTGAGCTACGAGCAAGCACGTGACGAGCTCGTGGACGTGGTCGGCAAGCTGGAGAGCGGCGCCGCGTCCCTGGAAGAGTCGTTGACACTGTGGGAACGCGGCGAGGCCCTCGCCGACCGCTGCCAGGCATGGCTCGACACTGCCCGTGACCGGCTCGCGGCCGCGCAGAGCGCTCGGGAGGGTGAGGGCAGCGACGGCGACGGACCGCGACTCGAGAACTCAGGCCCCGAAGGCACACCGGACGAAGACGAGGAGACACAGCGATGACCCACGCGTTGGTGATCGGCGAGGCACTGGTGGACGTGGTCCATGCGGCCGACGGCACCGTCACCGAGCACCCGGGTGGGTCTCCCGCCAACGTGGCGCTCGGCCTGGCCCGGCTGGGGCGGCACACCGAGCTCGCCACCTGGCTCGGCAAGGACGCCCGCGGCAGGCTGGTCAGTGACCACCTCACCGCCAGTGGCGTTCACCTCGTCCCGGGCTCGGACCATGCCGAGCGCACCTCCACCTCTCAGGCGACGCTCGCCGCCGACGGCAGCGCCACCTATACTTTCGACCTCACCTCTCGGGTGCCCGAGGTCGCGCTCGACGACACCGTCGCCGTCCTGCACTCCGGCTCCATCGGCGCCACCTTGGCGCCCGGCGGCGCCGCCGTGGCGGAGATCGCGGCGGCCGCTCGCGAGCATGCCACGATCAGCTACGACCCGAACGCGCGTCCCACCATCATGGGCGCCGCCGACAGTGTGCGCGGGCACATCGAGCACCTGGTGAGCCTGGCCGACGTCGTCAAGGTGTCCGACGAGGACATCGCCTGGCTCTATCCCGATGACGACGACATCGACGCGGTCCGCCGCTGGTCCCGGTCCGGCCCGTCCGTCGTGATCCTCACCCGTGGCGGTACGGGCTCGGTCGGGGTCACCGCAACCGGTGTGGAGGTGGAGGTGCCCGCACCGCGGGTGGACGTCGTGGACACCGTGGGCGCCGGCGACTCCTATATGAGCGGGCTGCTGGATGCCCTGTGGACCGCCCGGCTGCTCGGTGCGAAGCGTCGGGACGCCCTCACCCTCATCGACGCCGACACCCTGCGCACCGCGATGGAACGCGCGGCGCGCATCGCGGCGATCGTCGTCTCCCGAGCGGGAGCGAACCCCCCGACCCGCAAGGAGCTGGAGAACGAGGTAGTCGGATGACCGCGAACGACCGTCCCGCGACCCCCGCCGAAGCATGGGCAGCCCTTCAGGAGGGCAATACCCGATTCATCTCCGGGGAGATGGCTCATCCCAGTCAGGACGCTCAGCGCCGGGCCGAGCTCTCCTCCGCCCAGTACCCGTTCGCGGTGCTGTTCGGATGCTCGGACTCCCGGGTGGCCGCAGAGATCATCTTCGACCGCGGCCTGGGTGACCTGTTCGTGGTAAGGACCGCCGGGCACGTCGTGGACACCACAGTGATCGGGTCGATCGAGTACGGCGTCGATGTGCTGGGTGCACCGCTGGTGGTGGTGCTCGGGCACGACAGCTGTGGTGCGATCGCGGCCGCCAACCAGGCGCTGACCACCGGTGATCTGCCGTCGAACTTCGTCCGCGCCGTGGTGGACCGGGTGATCCCGAGCCTGGTCACCGGTGCCGGGAGCCCTGACGGCGTCCGCGCGGCCACCGATGATCCTCGGACCGTCCGTCTGCCGGACCTGGAGAACCTTCAGTCCGAGCATGTGCGCGCCACAGTCCGGATGCTGCACTCCTACTCCGCCACGCTCGCGACGGCGGTCGAGGAAGGGCGCTGCGCGATCGTGGGTCTGGAGTACGCCCTGGCGGACGGGAAGGCTCGCCAGGTGGAGGTCATCGGCTCGATCTGACCAGCCGGGCTCAGTCGCGGAACGTCTCGATCTGCGCGCCGAGCTCGATCAGCCGTTCCTGCAGCTGCTCATAGCCTCGGGCAATGATGTCGACGTTACGGAGCACCGAGGTACCCTTCGCCGCCAACATGCCGAGCAGAATCACGACGGCGGGACGCAGCGCCGGAGGGCAACTCACCTCGGCTCCGGACCAGCGAGTCGGGCCGGTCACGTCGAGCCGGTGCGGGTCGAGCAGCCGAACGTCAGCGCCCAGCCGGGTCAGGTCGGTGAGGTGGATGGCCCGGTTGTCGTAGACCCAGTCGTGGATCAACGTCGTTCCCGAGGCGGCCGCAGCGATCACGGCGAAGAAGGGCAGGTTGTCGATGTTCAGGCCGGGGAACGGCATCGGGTGGATCTTGTCGATCGGGGCCTGCAGTTCGCTCGGGCGCACGGTCACATCCACGAGCCGGGTGCGGCCGTTCGCCGCCGGGTACTCCGGAGAGAGGGTGTAGCGCAGCCCCATCTCGGCCAGGGTGGCAAGCTCGATCTCCATGAACTCCACCGGCACCCGGGCCACCGTGATCTCCGAGTCGGTGACGATCCCGGCGGTGATGAGGCTCATCGCCTCCACGGGGTCCTCCCCGGGGGCGTACTCGACGTCAGCGTCGATATCGGCCAGCCCGTGCACGCGAAGCGTCGTGGTGCCGATGCCTTCGATCCGTACCCCGAGCAGCTCCAGGTAGAAGCACAGATCCTGCACCATGTAGTTCGGGCTGGCGTTGCGCAGGGTCGTGACACCGGGGTGGCGTGCCGCAGCCATCAGCGCGTTCTCGGTCACGGTGTCGCCGCGCTCGGTGAGCACCACCGTGATCTCATTGGGCCGGTCGGGCTGCACGGTGGCCTCGTACTGGCCGGCCGTGGCCACCACGTCGAGTCCGAACGGACGCAGGGCGATCATGTGGGGCTCCACCGTGCGGGTGCCGAGGTCGCAACCGCCCGCATAGGGCAGGTTGAAAGCGCTCTCCCGGCCCAGCAACGGACCGAGGAACATGATGATGCTGCGGGTGCGGCGAGCCGCTTCCTCATCGATGGCGCTCAGATCCAGCTCCGCCGGGGGCACGATCTCGAGGTCCTTCCCGTCGGCGGACCACGTGGCACGGACCCCGATCGAGCGCAAGACGTCCACGATCCGGTCCACCTCCACGATCCGGGCGACCTGACGCAACGTGGTCCGACCCCGGTTCAGCAGGGAGGCACACAGCAGGGCGACCGCACCGTTCTTGGAGGACTTCACGGTGATCGTCCCAGAGAGCTGCTGACCACCGGTCACCCGCAGGTGGGCGGCGCGAGGTGTCCCGATGGAGAGCAGGTCCGCATCCAGTGCGCCATTGATCCGGGCGAGCAGCTCGACCGAGAGGTTCTGGCTGCCTTGCTCGATCCGGGCGATCGCGCTCTGACTGGTGCTGAGGCGCTCCGCGAGCTGAGTCTGGGTCAGGCCCCTGTTCTGGCGCGCACCGCGAATGAGAGTGCCGATCTCCGCGAGTGAGGTCTGGGTGTCGTCAATCACCGTCATACGAGCACAATATCTCGGATCTGAGATATCGATCGGCATCTGTGCGGCAATCACGAAACCTTCACGACCTCGTCACCCATCCCGAGCATAGGTCGGCCCGCCTCAGTCAGGACCGAGGCGGGCCGATCAACGGATGGTGAGGGACGCCGTCGTGGGCTGCTCAGGCCCCTTCGAGCATCTCGGTGACCAGAGCGGCAACGGGTGAACGCTCGGACCGGGTGAGCGTGACGTGCGCGAACAACGGGTGCCCCTTGAGGGACTCGATCACTGCAGCGACGCCGTCGTGCCGGCCCACCCGCAGGTTGTCCCGCTGGGCGACGTCATGGGTGAGCACCACCCGCGAGCTCTGGCCGATCCTAGACAGCACGGTCAGCAGCACGTTCCGCTCCAACGACTGCGCCTCGTCCACGATCACGAAGGCGTCGTGCAGCGAGCGACCACGGATGTGAGTGAGCGGGAGCACCTCGAGCATCCCCCGGTCCATCACCTCGTCGACCACGTCGGAGGAGACGACGGCACCCAGGGTGTCGAACACCGCCTGCGCCCAGGGGTTCATCTTCTCCGACTCGCTGCCCGGCAGGTACCCGAGCTCCTGGCCACCGACCGCGTAGAGCGGGCGGAAGACCATCACCTTGCGGTGCTCCCGGCGCTCCAGCACCGCCTCCAGGCCGGCACTGAGGGCGAGCGCGGACTTCCCCGTTCCCGCTCGCCCACCGAGGGAGACGATGCCGATCTCGGAGTCGAGCAGCAGATCGATCGCGATCCGCTGCTCGGCGCTGCGCCCGTGCATCCCGAAGACGTCCCGATCCCCGCGGACGACTTTGATCTGCTTGTCCGGGGTGATCCGACCCAGCGCCGACCCGCGCGGGGAGTGCAGGACCAGCCCGGTGTGGCACGGCAGGTCCCGTAGCGGCTCGCTCGCGGCCACGTCCGCGACGGCCAGCTGCTCCTCGCCGAACAGGCGACTCATCTCCTCCTCCGAGAGCGACCCTTCGGCCATTCCGCGGAATCCGGAGTCGACCGCGAGCTGGGCGCGGTACTCCTGGGCGCACATCCCCACTGCCGAGGCCTTCACCCGCATCGGCAGATCCTTGGACACCACCACCACGGACGTCCCTTCGGCCCGTAGGTTCGCGGCCACGGAGAGGATCCGGGTGTCGTTGTCGCCCAGGCGCATCCCGGACGGCAGCACCATCGGGTCGGAGTGGTTGAGCTCGACGCGGATCGTCCCCCGGCCTCCCCCACGGGTACCGGCTGGTCCAGGAAGCCGTGCGCGACCCGCAGGTCGTCCAAGTGCCGCAGAGCACTGCGGGCGAAGTACCCGAGCTCGGGGTGGTGACGCTTCGCCTCGAGCTCGGTGACCACCACGATCGGCAGAACGACGTCATGCTCGGCGAACCGGAAGATGGCGCGGGGGTCCGACAGCAGCACGGAGGTGTCCAGCACATAGGTGGTGCGTTCGCCGTCGGGGCGGGACCAGCCACCGGCAGTACGCCAGGCTGTCCCTCACCACCCTCCGGCGCATCGGTCGGGGTGTCGAACGTGAGGGACTCTCGGCTCACGGCTAGCTCCTCCAGGCGGGCCTGACCTGCCGCTCTCGTGCGTGCGACAGGCTCGGGGTGAGAACGGGAGGCACCACATGAGCGCAGGCGGCCGGTGGCTCCACCTGCGGACTCGTCTGCGTCATGGGCTGGCCTTCCGGCGAACGACCGGGATGTCGTCCGGTGAGCCCAACGTACGACGGCGCAGCATGCGTGTCGTTGATTGGCGCGGCGTGGCGACCAATCACCATGAGAGTTCACCGGCCCGTCATCGGCCGTCCCACGTCTCGTTCCCGGCTGCCCCTGCAGTTACGCACCCACCACCCTGGGCCGAGCGCAGCCTGGTGCGGCGTGGCGGGCACTGAACGCCGCACAGGGTTGCGCTCAGCGAGGGGGACGCTGCGCTCGGTGAGGAGGGGGCGCTACCGCCCGAGGCGCCGCTCTCGCCCGGCGTAGGAACGCAGCGCACGCAGGAAGTCCACCCGCCGGAAGTCCGGCCAGAACGCCTCACAGAAGTAGAACTCGCTCTGCTCGCTCTGCCAGAGCAGGAAGCCGCCCAGGCGTTGCTCGCCGGAGGTGCGGATCACCAGGTCCGGATCCGGCTGGCCCTTGGTGTACAGGTGCGCCGTGATCGTCTCCGGCGTCACCGTCTCCTCCAGGTCGCTCAACGGCCGGCCGGACTTCACATACTCGGCGATGAGGGAGCGCACCGCGCCCGCGATCTCGTGCCGTCCGCCATAGCCCACCGCGATGTTGACATGGATCCCGTCCACGTCGCTGGTCATCGCCTCCGACGCACGCAGCCGCTCCACGATGGGCTCGGGAAGTAGGTCCAGCTCGCCCACCAGCTGCAGTCGCCACCGTCGAGTGGTGGCCAAGGTCGCCACCGCGGCGGCGATGATCTCCAGCAGGTCCTTCACCTCGCGGGAGTCCCGATCGAGATTGTTCGTGGAGAGCATCCACAGCGTGACCAGCTTGATGTTGACACCCTCGCACCAGCCGAGCAGGTCGACGATCCGTTCCGCGCCGGCCTGGTGGCCCTGCGCAGGCTCGAGTCCCGCCGAACGGGCCCAGCGGCGATTGCCGTCGAGGAGCACGCCCACGTGGTGGGGCAGGCGGGCACCGTCGAGCGAGCGGGTGAGTCGTCGTTCGTAAAGTCCGTACAGGAACGCGGGTGGGCGCATCGGTTGGCGACCTCCTTCGCTCCCAGGATCGCCGGTCAGGAGTCGCCGGCCAAGTCCACGACGCCGTGCACACCGTACCTTCACAGGAGCGGTCGCATACCTACGCACCCGTAACCTACGATTGCGTAGAAAGGGGCACTGCCACCCGCCACCCCACGTCTGGAGCGCACCATGGCCCGCACCCCTGCGGCACTCGCCGACTCCGCCTCCCCGGCGCACTCCCCCGGGGCCAAACCGAGGCTGCGCGGGTGGATCCACAGCGTGATGGCGCCGATCGCCTTGGTCATCGGCCTGGTGCTGGTGATCGGTTCGCCCTCCACGACGGCTGCGGTCACGACGACAATCTTCGCGTTCACCACGGTGCTGCTGTTCACCACCAGCGCCGTGTATCACCGCGGCACCTGGTCCCCCGCGTGCACGACACGCTGCGGCGGATGGATCACTCGAACATCTTCCTGGTGATCGCCGGCACCTACACACCGCTCGCAGCGCTGCTCCTTCCCGAGGCCACGGCACGCGTCATGCTGATCGTGGTCTGGTCCGGCGCCCTCGTCGGTCTGCTCGCCCGGGTGCTCTGGCTCGGTGCCCCGCGTTGGTTCTACGTGCCCGTCTACCTGGCACTGGGCTGGGTGGCCGTCTGGTTCCTCCCGGAGTTCTGGATCTCCGGGAGCGCTGCCATCGCCCTCCTGGTGATCATCGGGGGATCGGTTACACCGGCGGTGCCATCGCCTACGGGCTGAAGCGACCCAATCTCGTCCCGGGCTGGTTCGGCTTCCACGAACTGTTCCACGCCGGCACCGTGATCGGGTACGTCTGCCACGCCGCCGCGATCGGTCTCGCGGTGCTCGCCCGCTGAAGCCTCCCAGCACCCCTCGGCGGATCACTGCACTCCCAGTAGGGTGGACGAACCCCAGCCGAAAGGACTTCCATGGCGCACGACTGGCACGCCCCCGTCGCGGACCTGCTCCGCGTGCACGACGACTTCGACCTGAGCACCGTCGACCGAGCCGGCACCCCCGGCTGGAAGCACGGGAAGAAGGCCGCGAAGAAGGCGCTCGCCGAGCGCGGTGAACGCCTCTCCGAGCTCCAGGAGCGCCTGTTCGCCGAGGGCCGGACCGGCGGCACTCGATCGGTGCTGCTCGTGCTGCAGGGGCTGGATACCGCGGGCAAGGGCGGCATCGTGCGCCACGTGCTGGGCATGGTGGACCCGCAGGGTGTGGATCTCGCCTCGTTCGGCGTGCCCACCGCGGAGGAGAAGAAGCATCACCACCTGTGGCGGATCCGCCGCGCCCTCCCGCAGCCCGGGCAGATCGGTGTGTTCGACCGCTCCCACTACGAGCAGGTGCTGGTGGTGAGGGTGGAGGGGCTCGAACCGGCCGAGCTGCATGAGAAGCGCTATGACGAGCTGGTGCGCTTCGACCAGAAGACGGCCGCCACGGACACCACGATCATCAAGGTCGCGCTGATGGTCTCCCACGAGGAGCAGGGTGAGCGACTCGCCGAGCGACTCGACCGGCCGGACAAGCACTGGAAGTACAACCCGAGCGACCTGGAGACCCGGGCGAAGTGGGACCAGTACCAGGCCGCCTACCAGCAGATGCTCGAGCGCACCTCGATCGACGAGGCCCCGTGGTACGTGGTGCCCGCCGACCGCAAGTGGTACGCGCGGCTCGCGGTGACCCAGCTGTTGCTGGACGCGCTGGAGTCGCTCGAGCTGACCTGGCCGGAAGCCGACTACGACGTCAAGAAGCAGCAGGAGCTGCTCGCCGCGACGCAGCGCCCGACCAGTAAGGGCACGAAGGCGGCCAGCATCAAGGGTTCGGGCACGACGAAGAGCTCAGCCGCGAAGAAGAACTCATCGGCGAAGAAGGCGGACACCAACACGAAGCCATCGGCCCCGAAGAAGGGCAAGAAGGCCGCGACGAAAAAGAACTCACCGGCGAAGAAGCCCACGAAGGGCAAGAAGGGCTGACGGCGCTGGGGCTGTTTCAGCCCCGCGGTACCACGGTGTAGCGCCGGTGCTCCAGGCTCGGGACCTGCTCTCGCACGTCCGTGACCTGCTGCTCCTCGAGATTCACCAGGAGCACCGCGTCCCCGTCCTCAGCCACGGCCATCGGCCGCCCGAGCGGGTCGACCACCTGTGAGTGCCCGGTGCGTCCACGCCCGTGCTGGCTCGCGAGGGCGAGGTAGGTGGTGTTCTCGATCGCGCGGGCGCGCACCAGCACGTCCAACTGCTCGGCCTTGCCGGGACCGGCCGCCCACGCAGCGATCACCACCAGAACCTGCGCTCCGCCGTCGACAAGCACCCGGAACGTCTCCGGGAATCGGAGGTCGTAGCAGGTGGCCACGCCTACCTGCACCCCGGCAACATCGAGCACCATGGCCTGGTGCGCCCCAGGCGCACCGGCATCCAGCACGTCCGACTCCCGCACACCGAACGCATCGAAGAGGTGCACCTTCTCGTACCGGCCGCGCAGGGCGCCATCGGGACCGAAGGCCAGGGCGACGTTCACGCACCGCGCCGGGTCGCCGTCGGCGGGCTCGATCGCCCCGACCACCAGGTCGACCGCACATTCGGCTGCCACGGCAGACATTGCCTGGTGGAACGGGCCGTCAACCGCCTCGGCAAGCTCCGGGCTCAGCTGAGGGGCCCACCCCGCGGAGTACTCGGGGAGCACGACGAGCCGCGCACCGGCCGTGGCCGCGGCGCGCACATGGTCGACCGCGGCAAACACGTTCGCCTCGCTGTCCGCACTGGCTGCGAGTTGCACGACGGCGACCGGCAGAGTCATCTCAGTTCCGTTCCTCGGGGCCTTGATCACCATTCTGCGGCTCTGTCTCCCCTGATGACGAGGCGTCGCCGGAATCCTCATCGCCGGAAGCGCCCCGTTCTGCCTCGTCCTGCGCCGCGCGAGCCTCGATCCGGCGCATGTGCACCGTGAACGAGCGCGCGATCAGGATCACCACCAGCGCGAGCGCGAGGAACGCCAGGAACGCTCCGATCCCGGGGCTGACGAGGTTGGGGTCGATGTCCTCGGCACGCATGATCACGAGCGTAGTCCGGTGAAGAGGTCATCCTCCGGTGTATCGGTCGGAACCCGGGAGTGCACCAGCTCGTACTCCTCCACCGGCCAGACCTCACGCTCCAAGTCGCGCGGGATCGCGAAGAAGAACCCGTCCGGGTCGATCTGGGTGGCGTGGGCGAGCAAGGCACGATCCCGATGTCCGAAGTAGTCGGCGCACTCGATCCGGGTGGTGACCTTCTCTGCCCGGTCGTCCCGGTCCCAGCGGTCCATCCAGTCCGCGAAGGGCGAATCGGCGCCGCTGGCCACGATCGCCTCGTGCACGGCGGTGATCCTCGCCTTCGAGAAGCCGTGGTCGTAGTACAGCTTGGAGATCTCCCACGGCGGACCTGCGTGCGGGTAGGCGTCCGGGTCTCCTGCGGCCTCGAAGGCTGCCATCGAGATCTGGTGGGTCATCACGTGGTCCGGGTGCGGGTAGCCGCCGTTCTCGTTGTACGTGGTCATCACGTGCGGACGGAATTCGCGCACCACCCGCATCAGGGCTTCGGTGGCCACCTCGAGCGGTTCACGTGCGAACGCGCCGTCCGGCAGGGGCGGCAGCGGGTCTCCCTCGGGCAGGCCGGAGTCGACGAACCCCAACCAGCACTGGGAGACGCCCAGGGCGGCGGCAGCGGCAGCCATCTCCCGGCGCCGGTAACCGGGCATGTCTCGTTGGACCTCCGGGTCGTCCCGGAGGCGAGGGTTCAAGATGTCGCCTCGCTCACCGCCGGTGCAGGTGACCACGAGCACCTCGACCCCCTCAGCGGCATACCGCGCCATGGTGGCCGCACCCTTGCTGGACTCGTCGTCCGGATGCGCGTGCACGGCCATCAGCCGCAAGTTCTCGCCAGACACGTGCTGAATCCTCCGGGGCAGTGGTGAGGGACAATGATCGAAGGTCACTGCAGCCGCGCGCGCGTGCGACAGTGACCTGGAGACGCACTCTTAGTCTAAGGATGGCACGCGTGACCGACGCACCCACGGGCGAAGCGAGCACCGCACGCGCCGGGGCGCCCAGTCCCGAGGTCGCGGCGATGCTCGCTGAACGCTACGGGCGCCGCCCCGGGCAGGACCGGCGCTCGCGCCGCAGCACCCGGATCGTGGCAATCGTCTGCGCCATCCTGGGAATAGCGGTCCTGGTGCTGATCGGCACCAACGTGCTCCGGCCCGCCGCCACGGCGCAGGACGTCGGCTTCGCCGTGCTCGACGACAGCCAGGTCCGGGTCACCTTCGACGTGACCAAACCCGACGACCGCAGTGCCACGTGCACCCTCGAAGCACTCAACACCGGATTCGGGCAGGTCGGGCTGCTGGAGGTGGTCATCCCGCCGGCCGAGGGTCCCACCACGCGGCACACCGCGACGGTCGCCACCACCGAGCTGGCCACCACCGGAGTGGTCCGCGACTGTGAGCTGCTCGACTGAGCACGTCCGCTCTCGGCGAGAAAAGCGTGACATAGCCACCGGACGCGGTATCATGATTGTTTTCCCGCCGCCCCGGTGCGGCCGCACAGGCAAGCCAGCCCGGGGGCCAGGTACTCCCGCACATCCGCTGACGTGTCGCAGTGCGGTCGAGCGCCGGCGCACGCAAGTACGAAGGAGGAACCGTGTCCGATACCACGTGGCTCACCAAGGACGCTTTCGACCGACTCCAGGCCGAGTATGACCACCTCGTGAGTGTGGGCCGGACCGAGATCGCTGACCGGATCGAAGCCGCCCGCGACGAGGGTGACCTCAAGGAGAACGGCGGGTACCACGCCGCTCGTGAGGAGCAGGCTAAGCAGGAGGCGCGGATCCGTCAGCTCGACGAGCTCCTGCGCACTGCCGAGGTGGGCGAGGCTCCCCCAGACGACGGGATCGTCGAGCCCGGCATGGTCGTCACCGCGACCGTCGCGGGCGAGGAGATGACTTTCCTGCTCGGCTCTCGCGAGGTCGCCGGCGACACGGATCTGGACGTGTACTCCTCGGGCTCACCGCTCGGCACGGCGATCCTCGGCAAGAAGGTCGGCGAGAAGGCCTCCTACGACGCACCCAGTGGTGCCTCGATCAGCGTGGCGATCAAGAAGGCCACGCCCTTCGCCGGCTGAGCAGCAGCACACCTTCGTGATGCCCGTGGCGTTCGATCGCCGCGGGCATCACGCATCTCCCGACGGCGGCCCTCGCCTCGCGTGCAGCGTCTCGCGCAGCGACGTGGTTCAGGAATCGGTGGCAGGGGCGGAGATCTTCGTCTTGCGCCGCCTCCGGCGGTGCAGCCGTGGATCGTCCGGACCGAGCGGATCCGGTTTGCCGGTGAGGTAGTTCAGCACGGTGTTCGCGACGGCGATCAACGGCACCGCGAACAGGGCGCCCACCACTCCCCCGATGATCGTGCCGGCGGCCACGGCGAGCAGCACGGCCACCGGGTGCAGATTCAGCGCCCAGCCCATCAGTTTCGGCTGGAGCAGGTTGCTCTCTGCCTGCTGCACGAGCAGCACCACACCGAGCATCACCAGGGCGATGAGCGGACCCTGGTCGACGAGCGCGACCACCACCGCGACGGCACCGGTGACCACGGCGCCGACGATCGGGATGAACGAGCCGACGAAGACGAGCACCCCGAGCGGCAGGGCGAGCGGCACCCCGAGGATCCACGCCCCGAGCCCGATGCCGACGCCGTCGATCAACGCGACCAGCAACTGCGTCCGGGCGTAGGTACCTAGGCTCGCCCAGCCGCGACGACCCGCCCCGTCGACATGATGGCGCGTAGCAGCCGGGAACAGGCCGACCAGCCACGTCCAGATGACGCGGCCCTCCTTGAGGAAGAAGAACAGGCAGAACAGAGCGATCAAGGCTCCGGCAAGCACGTGCCCAACAGAGGTCCCCACCGAGAGCGCGCCACTGAGGATCTGCTCGGCATTGCTCTCGAGCGAGTCCTGGATCTGCGCGACATAGGCGTCCAGGTCGGTCTGGGAGAGCTGCAACGGACCCGTGCTGAGCCAACGAATCAGCTCCTGGATGCCCTCCCAGGCAGTATCGGCCAGGTCCCGGAAACCGGTGGCGATCGAGGCGCCGGCGAGCGTGAGCAATCCGCCGACCAGGCCGATCGCACCGAGAAGTGCCAGCAACGAAGCGAGCGCGCGCGGTACCCGCCGGCGGTGCAGCCAGTCCACCACTGGCGCCAGCAGCGAGGCGACCAGCACGGCCACCAGCACCGGCACCACGACCGTCTTGATCTGGATCAGGCCGACCACCGCCAACGCCACGGCACCCACAATGATCATGAAGCGCCAGGACCACGCCGCGGCGCCGCGCACCGCACGGGTCACCGGGGAGTGCGGGTCATCATCCGGGCGAGTGGGGAACCCATGGTCGGCCCCCGAGACGACCGGGTCTGCGGCCGGGGCATCGTCGTTCGCTGTTGGGGCCGTAGAGGCGGTGTCTGCCGGCGTCTCGGCCCGTGCCGCCGAGCTGTCATCTTCGCCGTCGATGGGCGCGTCCGGGGCGACCGGCTGCTCCTGGGCGTTCGACATCTGCGCTGCGATCCCCTCCTCGTCGGTAGCGCCAGAATACCCCCGCACTATCGATCGGACGGGCCGTCCACCGGTCGTCCTCGCGCCTCAAATCGGCCGCGTCACCTACTCCCGCGGGAGAGGTCCGGCCGCGGACGCCACGGCCAGGCCCGTCCGAGCTCGGCCCGCCGCCGAGACCGCGTGCTCAGCCATCTGGGCCAACCGGGCCTGTGCCTGCTCGCGCATCCGGACCGTCTGCTCCCGTGCCGACCGTCCGTCGTCGGCGGCCAGCTCCGCCAGTGCGGCGGCGAGCCGTTCGGCTGCGTCGTGGGCCTCGATCTCCACCACGCGTTCCGGCGCGCCGAGATCAGCGAACATCACGCCCTTGATCGTCTCCGTGGGTTGACGCAGGTACAGCGACGGCGTCCCTACTGCGGTCGCGAGAATCGGCGAGTGGCAGTCCATCGAGAGCACTGCGGCAGCCTGCCGGTACACCGCGGTCGCCGTCGGAAGGTCCCAGTACTCGGTGAGCACCCGCACCCGCGGCGCCACATCACTGGGGAGGATTCGCGGAAAGTGCTCCGCGGCGAGTTGCACCGCGTAGCTCATCTCCGGCCCGATCAGCACGTCCTGCCCGGTGCGGCGAACCCAGGAGGTGATCGCCGAGGCGAGCACGGCCATGTCCTGCTCGTCATGGGCGGCATTGACAGCGTCCTTGTAGTGGTCCAGCTGCTGGGGCACCCGATCGTAGATCCGGTGGTACGGCGCGTACCGCGAGCGCGGGACCGCAATGAGGAACCCTGGGCGCAGGTCCAGCGTGGCGATCAGCGCGGCTGCCGCGTGGTCGTCCGCGAGATCGTAGGCGAACGTCGCGTCGGGTCCCCACTCCAGGCACGGCGCCCCCGTGCCCTGACTGGCCAGATAGTCGCTGCTGAGCGAGTCACGGCAGTAGAGGAACGCCGCACCCGCGAACAGCTCACGGTCCCGCTCGTACATGTAGTCGCCCGGAAGCGCCTCGATCTGCGCCCGCGCCTGTGCCAAGGTGCTCGGCGTGAGGAGTCCGAACGGGTCATAGGTGATGCCGAAGACCCCGTAGGGGCGCCCGGTGCGCTGCCACCGGTACATGTCCCGGCCCGCCACCAACCCGCTGCCGGAGCCGTGCACGAGCAGATCCGCCTCCTCCCACGCCCGGGCGAGCTCGGGCGTGCTGGCCACGTCGTGCTCGTCGAACCGTCCCTCGACGACCTCCAACCAGGGCTGGCGCTCGGCGAACATCGCACGCTCCCGGTCGTTCAGGCGCACCGCCCACAGGGTGATCTGTGCCTCCGGGTCAGCCTCGTGCAGCACCGCCGCCGCGCCTGGCGAGTGCGCAACATCGCCGATGTTCACAGTCGCCCACGAGGAACGCAGCAGGATCCGGCGGGCAGGGGCAGCGGTATCGGTGGTCACGGGAAAGGTCTCCAGGAGTCGGGTGATCGGATGGACGTCAGGACGAGGCGGGCACGTGCGTGGTCGAGACACGCACTCCCGTGGTGCTGTGCAGCCGCGCGAGCACGACGGCTCGAACATCCGGGTCATCGGTGCGCACACGTCGACGCATGCTCTCGCCCGGAGCGAGCAGCTGGTGGTCCGTACCGCCGGTCCCAGCGATGCGCACGTCCACGGCAGTTGGTTCGAGGTTCACGGCGTGCACGTCGAGGTACCGCCCGCTCGGATCGTCGACGACGGTGCCGGTCGTGGCCACAGCAACGTCGCCGGAGACGGTGGCCATGTCAACGGTGGTGAGCTCGAGCGTGATGGTGCCGGGATGATCGATCCAGAACCGGGTGACGTTGTGGGTGCCCGCGGGGAAGTACCACTTGGAGGTCGACTCGAGCCGCACCGGCAACGACGTGCCCCAGGAGAACAGGAAGCGGTGCGAGCCGCGGGTCACCGTCATCCAGGTGGCGGAGGTGGACACCGTGGCCTGACCGGCACCCCAGTGAGTGCCGTCGGAGAGTTCGACCTCATCCTCGGCCAGCAGCAGCAAGGGGATACGTTCCTGGGCAGCGCCGCTCGTCGTCACGGTGCGCTCGATGCCGTTCTGGTGATGGACGACGTCGGTACTCACCATGCCGTCGGCACTCACGGACCGCGCAGTGAAGGTGCCCGTGACGGCGGACAGGTCACCTGCTGTCAAGGGTGTACCGCTGGCATCATGGCCGGCGTAGTAGGTGACCGTGGAGTCCGTCAGCGCGCTGTCCACGTCCGCCCCGTCCGGGCCTGCTCCTGGCAAGAACGTGGTCCACCAGGAGTCAAAGTATCCGTTCAGGGAACAGACGATCGTCCCAGCGTCAGGATGCCAATAGAGGCCGGTGCCAGTTCGTACCCGACCCTCGATCTCACCGTCGACGGCAGCGGCGTAGTAGCCGGGACGGCGCACGAAGAGCATCTCCTGCTCGAGCGTGCCTTCCCGGTGTTCGGTGAACGTGCTCTCGGCAAGTGGGCGCATCGCGGCGATCTGCGTGAGGCGGGAAGTGCCGGAGATATTGTCGGGCGCCTCAGGCACGTGCATCCATAGCCGTGGCGAGGTCTCTCCCTTGGCGAGCGGGGCGACAGGATCGGTGTCGACTGCCCACTGGGTCCGCTTCTGCTGCTTCTTTCCCGAACTGACATGCAACGCCCCGAGCATGGGCACCTCGGGCACGAACACGCGCGAGAGAGCGGATCGATCGTCGGCGTCCGCTGGGGTGTCGTCCCGTGAGACTCCGAAGTTGCGTGCCGAGGCGGCGGAGAGGGTGGCGAACGCCGTGGTGCCGGGCTCACGGACGAGGACGTACTGGGCGAAGTCCATCCAGTCCTCGGCCATCTGTACGAGCGTCGGGTTACCGGTGATGAGATACAGATCGGCCAGGTCGGACAGCATCACCGTGGCGTTGTAGGCCAGGTCGAAACCGACCGGATCATGGAAGTACCCGGCGGGCGCTCGTCCTTCGTCAGCGAGCAGTTCGATCCGGTCATCCAAGTCCGCGGCAATGGCGGCGTCGCCAAGGACCTCAGCCGTGTGCCCCACTCCTGCGAGAGCCGCGGCGATCTGGTTGGTGTACCGGATCGGGAGCTGCCAGTGGTAGGTGGTGGTGTCGAGCAGATAGGCGCACGCGGCGCGCAACGCCGACTCAATCTCGGGCAGCCGCGGGGTCAGCACACCTTCACGGTCGAGGTCGCCATAGGTGCTCGCCAGAGCCACAGCACCGAACCCGGTGGCCGCCAGGCTGTTGGCCTGATAGTCCACAGGAAAAGTGCCGTTCGACCCCTGCAGACCGAGGTAGTAGCCGATCGCCGCATCCAGGCGCCCGGCCAGATTCGCATCGAGGTAGTACGGGTTCCAGGGGCGGTCGTTGGTCAGGAACCAGGCCAGAGTCGCGACATGCTCCATGATGCGGGAGTTGTCCTCGACGTTCGGTGTACGCCACCAGCCGTCTTCCATCCACCCGTACGTGTCCGGGTCGTCGTCGACCACACTGTTCGCAAGCGGCGCGAGAATCATCAGATAGCCGGCGAGGACCTGCTCCTCGGCCGCAAAGAGAGCGCGGTCCGGCAGGCCAGCAGGAAGGGGCGTCACCAGGGGGAGCACCGTTCCCGCCGAGGTGGCATGGGCGGGGGTGGCCGCCATCGGTCCGGAGAGGACCGCCGTTGCGCTGAGCGCACCGACTCCGAGCACGGTTCGGCGAGTCAGTGGCGGTAGTGCGTGGCGCGTGCTCGTCTCAGTCATGACGTTCCTCTCTGCGGTGATGCGTCGTTGCGACCGTCAGATGGAACGTTGCATCATGGCACGTCGACCTGTCAAGCGACACAGCAGAAGGACGATTCGCCGGAGCGTGCGTCAGGGCGCCGCGGCGGTCGATCCGCGCACGATCACGCGGGGAGCGGGGTCATCGATCACCTCATCGACCCGTGCACCACCATCGATCATCGCGGCGAGGGCGGATTGCCCGGCGTAACCGAGCTCGTAGAAAGGCATCTTCAAGGTGGTCAGGGCCGGCCGGGTAAATGCTGCAGCCTCGACGTCGTGGTATCCGATCACGGACAGATCCTCGGGCACCCGGATGCCCGCATCGGCAGCAGCACCGAGCACACCAGTCGCGGTCGTCGAGTTGGACACGAGCATGGCGCTCGGGCGCTTCTTCGTCTTGAGCAAGGTCCGGGCAACCTCGTACCCGTCCGTCGGCGCGAAGCCGACCGGGCAGATCCACTCCTCGCGCACATCGTGACCTGCGTCGGTCAGCGCTTCACGGAATCCGACGCGGCGCTCATCGTCGGCGAAGTAGCCGGTGGTGCCACCGACGAACGCGAGCCGTTCGTGCCCGAGGTCGAGCAAGTGCTCCGTGGCTACACGGGCACCTCGACGGTGGTTGAGCTGCACTCCACCGCGATCAGAGGTCGTGTGCCCGTGGTCGAGCTGCACCACCGAGTACTGACGCTTGGCACTTCGCATGTCGACCTCGAAGGTGTGCGGAGAGCGGAGTAGGAGTCCGTCCACGCGCCCCTCCCCGACCAGCTTTCGCAGCAGATTCGACTCGGGCAGGATGCGATTCGCCTCGGTCAGGATCAGCACATATCCGGTTGCCTCGGCTGCGTCCTGAATCCCGCGGAGCATCTCGGCATACACCGGGATCCCCAGCTGCGGGATCACCCCCGCCACCAGACCGGACTTGGCCAAACGCAGTGACCGTGCCGCATGATTGGGCACGTACTGCATCTCATCCACGGTCCGCAGCACACGATCACGGACCGCCGTGCTGGTACGCACGTGCTTGCTTCCGTTCAGGACTGCAGAGACCACCGAGACGGAGACACCGGCCCGCTCGGCCACATCGCGCAAGGTGGTCATGGGTGGGGATGCTAACACCCCAGTACGTCACATCCCCGCAGGTGAGAGCGAGATGCAACCTTGAATCAACCGCGGGCCGCACTCCCACTCCACCACCCGCGCACCCACCGTGGCCTTGACGACGAGGCAAGCGCCGACTACCGTCCCAGATCAGCAGCAGATGCATCGTTACATCAGTCGGGTTTCCGCCCCTGAGCAGCCACGACCCAAGGATGGGCCGGAAGGAGCACGGCATGGCACTGACCACCGGTGGTCGAGGCGCACCCTCGCGCCGGCCCGAGGTGAGCGAACCACGTGGCGGCACACCGCCGTCGGGAATCGCAGCGCGCGGCACGGGCCGCTCCCCCAGGCCGCACCGCCGGACCACCTGGTGGGCGCGGCTGAAGCGGGACAAGTTCCTGCTCCTGCTCGCGGCACCGGGCGTGTTCCTGCTCCTGCTGTTCCAGTACGTCCCCCTGCTGGGCAACGTGATCGCGTTCCAGGACTACCAGCCGTACCGGAGCATCTGGGAGGCCCCGTGGGTGGGTCTGGAGAACTTCGACATCATCTGGAATGGCGATCCGGCGTTCGTCAACGCGCTGGTCAACACGCTGATCATCTCGTTCGTGCAGATCGTGCTGGTGTTCCCGATCCCGATCGGCCTGGCGCTGCTGCTCAACTCGTTGCTGAGCGAACGCATCAAGCGCACCGTGCAGTCGATCCTCTACCTGCCGCACTTCATGTCCTGGGTGATCGTGGTGGCGATCTTCCAGCACATGCTCGGCGATGCCGGGCTCTACAACACCTGGGCCCGCGAGCACAACATCTTCGAGATCAACCTCATCGGAGAGCCCGAGCTGTTCATCACCCTGATCACCTCGCAGGTGATCTGGAAGGACGCCGGCTGGGGAACGATCATCTTCCTGGCCGCCATCTCCCGGGTGAGCATCGAGCTGTACGAAGCCGTCGCCATCGACGGCGGCGGTCGGATGCGCCAGCTCTGGCACGTGACCCTGCCCGCGATCCGCGGGGTGATCATCCTGCTGCTCATCCTCAAGCTCGGCGACGTACTCACGGTCGGCTTCGAACAGATCTACCTGCAACAGGCGCCGGTCGGACGTGATGCCTCAGAAGTGCTCGACACCTACGTCTACAACTACGGCGTCATCGGCGGGAACTGGGGTTCCTCGGCCGCCGTCGGGCTGGTCAAGGGCCTGGTGGGCACGCTGCTCGTGCTCGGCGCGAACAAGATCGCGCACCTGTTCGGCGAGAGAGGGGTGTACTCCAAGTGGTGACCGATGTGGCAACGAAACGCCCCTCCCGCGGGCAGAGCGATCGCGCCGGCCAACTGCGCCTGATCAACGGAGCAAAGCCGCCGAACCCGGTGGTGCGCGGTTTCAAGGGCGTCATCCTGCTGGCCTGCTGCGCCCTGGTGATCGTGCCGTTCTGGTCGGTGATCGCCACCTCCCTGGCGGACCCGACCCAGGTGCTCGCCGAGGGTGGATACGTGATGTGGCCCAAGGAGCCGACCCTCGCTGCGTACGAGGCGATCTTCCGCGGTGGCGTCGTCACCCGGGCCACGCTGGTCTCGATCGGTGTGACTCTCGTGGGATCGGGCCTGTCCGTGACCGTGGTGGCCCTGCTGGCCTACTCGCTCTCCCGGCCCGGCACTTTCGGCAGCAGCAAGATCCTGCTGCTGGTGCTGTTCACGATGCTGTTCAACGCCGGGATGATCCCGAACTACCTGCTCATCAAGGAGCTCGGGCTGATCGACTCCTACTGGGCACTGATCCTGCCGACTCTGACGAACGCGTTTCAGATCATCCTGATGCGCGGGTTCTTCCTCGAGGTGCCGGGCGAGATCATCGACGCCGCCCGGATCGACGGAGCGAGCGAGCTACGGATCCTCACCACGATCATGCTGCCGCTCTCCAAGGCCGTGGTGGCCGTGATCGCGTTGTTCAACGCAGTGACGTACTGGAACGCCTTCTTCAATGCCGTGCTCTACATCAACTCCACGGAGAAGTGGCCGTTACAGCTGGTGCTCCGCACCTATGTGGTGGACGGCACAGCGGTGAATGCCGGGGACCTGTCCAGTGAGGTGATTCCGCCGCAGCTGTCCTTGCAGATGGCGATCCTGGTCGTCTCCCTGATCCCGATCTGCTTGGTGTACCCGTTCCTGCAGAAGCACTTCGCCCAGGGAGTGGTGATCGGTGCTGTGAAGGGCTGAGGCACCGCGCGCGCCCTCAAGTCTCCCCACCTCTTCAAGCCTCGCTACCTCCTCCACCCCGACGCGCATCTGACTCGCGCCCCCCTCACCGGACGCCCACTCCTCGCCGGGCGCCCACTCCTCGCCGGGCGCCCACTCCTCGCCGGGCGCTCCCGAATCCCCTTTCCGCCGTCGAATCCCCTTTCCACTCTCCGGTGAGTGGTTCCGCGGCGGGAAGGGGATTCGACGTCCCGGGCCGCGGCCTCGCGTGACTGTCCACAGTCGCATCGCTGATGCATCTGTCTCCACAACCCGGTCGCACGCGACGGCAGCAACCGGGCATGCACCGGTCTGCTGACGAGATGACACACGCCTGGAACCTCGGCAAGGAGCTCATCACCTACGCTGCCGCCGCAGAGCTCGGGTTGGAGAAGCCGCTGCTGCGCGCGCACCGGGATGGGAGGCTGGAACGAGTGGCACGGGGCGTCTACGTCCCACGCATCGCCACGACCCACGGTTCGCCTGGGCAGCAACGCGCTGCCGACTACCTCCGACTCGTCCTGGCCGCCGCGCGACGGCTGCACTCGCCGGTGTTCACGAGCTGGTCTGCGGTCGCGCTGCTCGGGCTACCGATCGTGGGGCGCTGGCCGCAGGACATCTACGTGCTGTCACGGACCGCGCACGGCAAACGACGACGCGGACTGGTCAGCGTGGCCCGACGATCCGACGTCCCTGTGACGACGACGTGTGGCCTCGAGCTCACTGACGTGGAGTTCACGCTGATCCAGCTCGCCCGCCACGCTCCGCTCGTGAGCGCACTCGTGGCGGCGAACGCCGCATGCCTGACCCGCCAGGGCGCCGGTGGCCTGACCACACCGGCTCGGCTATGGGTCGAGCACGAGCGGCTCCTCCCCTACCGCAGCCATCGTCGCGTGCAGGCGGTGCTCGAACGAGTGCGCGACAACGCCGAGTCACCACTGGAAACTGTCAGCGACCTCACCATCGACGAGCTGGGCTTCGCGGCCCCACGCCACCAGGTTCGCTTCGACGTCACCACCGGTTCGGCATACCTGGACTTCTACTGGGAGGAAGCTGG
This sequence comes from Ruania alba, assembly GCF_900105765.1. NCBI lineage: Bacteria > Bacillati > Actinomycetota > Actinomycetes > Micrococcales > Ruaniaceae > Ruania > Ruania alba. The sequence goes on along the minus strand of NZ_FNTX01000002.1, from coordinate 2,027,024 downwards.
GATCGGCGGCGAGGCCGACGGCGACACGAAGTACCTGCACTCCGGCTCCGATGCTGGGGCCACGGTCCTCGAGGAGAAGCACCGCGAGGACGAGCTGCGGTCGCAGCTGCGCGGTCTGGTGCGGTGGAGCTGGCGGGACGCGTGGCTGCGGACCCCGTTGGAGGGCAAGCTCGTGCGTGCCGGAGTGCCTCGCCCCCGCCTTCCCCGCCAGCTGCGGTAGCGCCCGTGACCACAGCCCTGAGCGCACGGAATCCCCTTCCCGCCGCCGAACCACGCTGCGGAGGGCGGGAGCCTGGTTCGACGGCGGAAAGGGGATTCGGTGGCAGGGAGCGGCCGGGAAGAGGGCCGGCGATAGGGAGAGGTGCGGGGGCGATCAGACCTGCTGGACCACCAGCTCGGGGCGCTCGACCTCTTCCTCGTTCGGCCACGACTCCTTGCTCGGCCGGCTCACGCGCAGCCCGTCATCGATCGCCGGGTCCTGCCGAACGGTCACCGCGAACGTCAACTCAGCCGTTCGCTTCGGCGAATGCCTCTTCGTACTCGGCGCGAATGGCGTCACCGCCGGCCTCACGCCACGCAGTCACCTGGTCGTCCCACTCCTCGAGGGAGCGGCGGCCCGCGATGATGTCGGTCTGGAAGTCGCGGATGGTGCCGTTGATGGTGTTGCCGTCCGTGGCATCGAGGTTGGAGAACAACCCGACCGTGGGGTCCGCCATCACGTTCGGGATCACCTGGCTCTGGAACTCGTGCTGGGACCGGGTGGCAGCCTCGTTGCCCGGGGCATAGATCGCGCCCTCAGCGTCGCCGAGGTACTTCACCGGGAGCACGGTCTCCACGCTTCCCTGATCAGTGAGGATCGGGTCGGTCCCCTCCAGCTCGTAGTGCACGCCCTGTTCACCGAAGTAACGGAAGAGGTGCTCCTCGGTGCCGAAAGGCGTCGCCAAATAGTCGGCGATAGCGAGCATCTCTTCGATGCGGGCCGAGTCGGCCTGCTTCAGCGAGAGCATCCCGGTGTGCACACTGCCGGGAGTGTGGCCGCCCGGGCCGCCGTCGTAACCCGGGATGACCATGCCCATCGGCTCGTAGCCCGGAACGTCGGCTCCCCAGTCGTAGAACTTGTTCCAGCCGGCCGCACCGGCACGGTTGAGGACGATGGTTCCGGCGGTAAACCAGTCGTTGCGCTGGTTGTTGTTCGCGCTCAGGGAGTCCGGATGGAAGATGCCTGAGGACCACATCTCGGTGACATCGGCGAGCACCTGCTTGTACTCCTCCGTCTCCATCACGTGGGTGAAGGAACCCCCGTCCTCCATCCACGTGGTCGGCAAGTGCAGCATCTCCTTGACCGCCTGTAGCCCCGCTCCCGGGTCTGCGAACGCCCACCGGTTGCTGCTCGGGTCGGAGAGCTCGCCGACCATCTCGCGAAACTCGGCGAAGTCGGCCGGCTGCTCCGGCAGGGCCATGTCCTGCAGGATGTCGCGCCGAGCGAACAGCACGGTACCCACCAGGGGGCGCGGGATCGGAATGCCAAAGAGTCGGCCGCCGAAGACGCAGGCCTTCCAGCTGATGGTCGGCAACGCCGCGAGGCTCGGATACTGCTCGACCGCGCTCCCGCCGAGGTACTCGCTCAGGTCCTGGAACTGAGCCTCGAGCAGATCCGGCAGGTTGGGTTGCGGGGTACGAACCACGGTCAGGTCGGGCACGTCACCGCCGGCGATGGTGGTCGCGAACTTGTTCGGATAGTCCCCACCTGGTGAGTAGGTGAGGTCCAGCTCGACACCGAGCCGCTCGTTCAGCTCCTGCCAGTAGGCGTTCTGGCCGAGTGCGGGTGCCGCCGCGTCCCAGGTGAAGGTCAGGGCCGAGATGGTTCCACCTTTGCCGGGAGCCTCGGTGTGCACGCGGGTCGGCTCGGCCGGGTAGCTGAGGAAGCCCGACTGCACGCCCTCCTCAGTTCCGGGCAGGTCCGGCTCCACGTAGCTCGAGGCCACGAAGTTCGGAACGACCTCTGCCGGCGGAGCCCCCCCACCGGTACCGGAGCTCGACTCGTTCCCGCTGGAGCCGGAACCTCCACCGCATGCGGCCAAGGCGCCCGTGGTGCCCAACAGGGCGGCACCACCAAAGCCTTGGATGACTCGCCGCCGACTGACCTCGGCTCCACTCATGACCAACCTCCAGGTTTCTGGGCCTCGCTGCGCCTAGCGGGAGGGGGACTGCCGCCGTGAGACGCGGTGAGGAGTGTATGTACGAAGGGACGAAGGGCACTGATCTATCGAAACCCATCGGGGGGCCAATCCCTTTGATGCATCGATGCATCAGCGTGTAGCGTGACTCTAACCACAGCCGAGGACAGCCGTCAAGGCCGACTCGTTGGCGCGGCCACCACCCACCGGTACAGGAGACCCCTCAGGGACATGAACGACCCTCACGCGCACACACCCGGGCTCGCCGGAGCCGAGCTCGACTTCAATGCCTGGGCATTCTGGTCGAGTGCCGACGAGGCGCGCCAGCAGGCTCAGCGCCGGCATCAGCAGACGCTGACCGATCGTGGCGCTGAACTCGCTGATCGCAGCTTCGTGTCCGAATGGGCCGCGTGCTTCCCGGACACTCTCACCCTCGGCGCCGGTTCCTACCTGGCCGCGTTCAGCTACGTCACCGGAGACGTGCACATCGGCGCCCGTTCCTCGGTGAACGCCTACGCCGTGGTGCGCGGCCGGGTCCGGATCGGCGACGGTGTCCGGATCGGGGCACACACCTCACTGCTCGGGTTCGACCACACCTTCGCCCCGGACCGTCCCGTGCACTCCCAGCCGCTGACCAGCCGCGGGATCACCGTGGGTGAGGACGTCTACATCGGCTCGCACGTGATGGTCCTCGACGGCGTCACGATCGGCGCGCACAGCGTGATCGGCGCCGGCGCCGTGGTCACCAAGGACGTCCCGGAATGGTCGATCATGGTCGGCAACCCCGCCCGCCGGGTCCGCGATCGCCGCCAGGAACACCCGACGACGGCGCCCCCACCACCACGCACAGGTCCAGACCGGCCCGCGGACCCCGTAGAGACACTGCGCCAGCTCGCCGACCGGGCACGCAGCGAGGCGACAGACGTGCTGGGCCGATGCTGGAACCCCGACGAGGGCTGGTTCACCGACACCCCCGGGGCCGCACCCACCGTGCGCGCCCTGTGCGACGCCGTCGAGATCGCCGACCTGCTCGGCCTCGGCACGCCGCCGCAGTTGGGTCGGGACGAGATCATCACCGCACTCACCTGCCGGCAGGACCCGACCACCGGGCTGATCCCCGCCTACGGCGAGCAGACCGTGACCCAGGACGGCCCGGATCTCGGCGGCGGTCCGGTGCGCTACCATCTCCTCTGCGTGGGCTACGCACTCGACCTGCTCGGTGCCCGGCTGGCGCACCCGATCACCGCAGTCGACGCACTCCGCGGGGACACGATGGCGGCAGCCTTAGACGCGCAGCCGTGGGCCGAGCGCGCCTGGGGCGCCGGCGACTGGGTCGACTGCGTGGGCACCGGCCTGCTCTGGAACCGCCTGTGGTTCGACCGCCCCGGCGGGCTGGACACCCTGATCGGCTGGCTCCACCTCAACGTGGACCGCCGCTCAGGTATGTGGGGCGCCCCGCATGCCTCCGACGGACTGCGCCAACCTGTCAACGGGTTCTACCGGCTCACCCGCGGCACCTTCGCCCAGTTCGGGCTCAGCCTCCCCGAGCCAGAACGGGCCATCGACACCACGCTGGCACACGCTCAGGACCAGCGCCGCTTCGGCACCGGGCGGGCCACCGCCTGCGACGTCCTCGACATCGCCCACCCGCTCTGGCTGGCCGGCCAGCAGAGTGACCACCGGCGCGACGAAGCCCGCGCCTGGGCAGCCACCCAGGTCCCGCGCCTCACGGCCGCCTGGCACCCCGGCCAAGGATTCGGCTTCGCCCAACGTAGCGACCAGCACGGCCCGGCCGCACCCGGCCTCCAAGGCACTGAGATGTGGCTCGCCATCACCTGGTACCTCGCCGACCTGCTCGGCGGGTCCGGCGCGCTCGGCTACGAACCACGCGGCGTGCACCGCCCCTGGGCCCGCTGAGGTCGTATCGCACGAGCGCGCCGGCACACCGGCGCGCCTCAACTGTCGTCCGGGCTGGCCTCCACGCTCTCCCACGGGCCGTGGGGGTCACCAGGCTGCTCGTTCCTCGTCCACCATTGCGCCTGGTAGCGCTGATTCTCGTACGCCGCGACCTCCCCCTCGGTGAAGATCCTCGACGGCGTCCATGTGGCAGTGCCGTTCTCGGTGGTAGCCATCTCCTGCCAGGGACCATAGGGCTCGCCCGGCTCCTGGTTCTGCGTCCACCACGAGGCCTGCCAGACGGCGTTCTCGTAGGTCACGCGGTCGCCCTCGGTGTACGTGGCGTCCTCCTCCCAGGTGGCGAGCTCGGCGCCGTTGTCCGACCCGGGCGGTTCGCACCCGCCCGAGACGTTCACGTTCTCGAACGTGGCCTCCGAATTTGCGTAGAGCCCGACGCCGCCGCTGCGGACCAGGGTGTCGCGTGCCTCGACGATGGTCTCGCCGTTCAGGGTCACGGTGATGCGGTCGCCGTGGACCATGGCGCCCAGCTCGACCGGCCCATCGAGGCTGTGGGACACGGACGCCCCACCGATCTTCTCCGGTCCGGATCGATGCGCTTCCCGGATGATGCTCACATACTGCGAGTTGCGGCTGGTCTTGCCGATGTGAATGCGGTAGCCGTAGGCGTTCCCGTTGTCTCGCAGCGAGATCCCTGCGGATCCGGTGTCACCGAGCGTCATCGTGGTGGTGACGGCGTAATCGCACATATCGGAGAACCGCGACGGCAGGGCCGAGGTCAGCAACGCGTGGGCACGGTCGCCGGTGGGCGTCATCTGCAGTTGACCCTCGTCAACCGAGATGTCGCCGCGGACGGACTGCCAGTGATCCTCGTCGAGCGCCTCGGTGATCGTGATGTTGTCGAACAGTGTCGCTTGCCGATGCGTGAAGGCACCGACGCCACCTGTCGGCAATCGGCCGTCATCGACCGAGACCGACGTATCGCCCACCGTGGCGACGAGGTGCCGTCCGACAGCCGAGACTGACAGGGTGTGCGCGGCGTCTGCATCGACGGCCAGGTCGGCCTCATCGAGGACAGTCAGCTCGCCGTTGTAGACCTTCACCAGCTGCAGCGACACTCCCTCGCGCGTCTTGAGCACGTTGGCCCGGTAGTAGTTGCGGGAGTCGTTGTAGCGGAAGGTGAGACCGGTCCGCGCCGTGGCGTAGCTGCGATCCCCGGGCACGATCTCCGCGGAGATATGGACGTCCGCAGGTACGTCCTGCTGGATCGCGAACGATTGGCGGTTCGCGGTGGACGTCTGCGCCAGCTGAGCGCCGTCGGAGCCGCCGAGCTCCCAGCTGTCACCCGGCCGCGGCCGCCAGCCCTGGAGCGACCCGTCCTCGAAGGTGTAGGTGGTGCTCTCCAGGCTGCTCTCGTCGAACTCGTCCGCGAAGAAAGGGGCCGGTTCAAAGGACTCCGCGAGGGACACCGTGATCACGTCCCCACTGCGGGTGAACTCGGCCGGCTCACCGTTGACCAGCACCTCATCGGCAGAGGCGGCACTGAGCTGCAGCGTTCCGGTGAAGGGGTCCGAGAGCGAGACCTCGGCGGTGGCGCCCTCGAGCGAGACACTGAGGTCGGAGAGGACGCCGGAGGCGTCGACGATCGTGTTGCCGCCGTCGGTCAACGACGACCCCGAGGTCAGCGCGTACCGGGTGAGGGTGCCGGCGTCGTCACGCTCGAGATAGGCCGTCTCACCGTCGGTGGTGGCACTGCCGAACGACCGTGCCGACGGCGTCTCCTCGCGGGAGAGGTAGAACTGGCCGGTAGCTGCTTCCAGGTCGATCTCCAGGGCGCTCGCCACGGAATGATCCACACCCGGCATCTCGATGCGGTCCGCCGTCACCGAGGGAGCCGGGCCCGCTTCCCCGGGAACGACGACGGTGTCCAGCCCGGTCGACCCGCCGGTTGTCCAGTCGTAGGACAGGTAGTCGATGTTCGTGCGCACCTCGTCTCCAACGCGTGCTGCGCCGTCCTCGTGAACCGTCGGCGCGACATCAGTGCTGCCAGCACCGACGGGCACGAGCTGCACACCGGAAACGGGGTCGGCGCCGGCAACCGTGTCGAAGCCGACCGTGGCGACGTCCGTCTCCGCGTCGATCGAGACTGGATCGCCGGGGAAGTGCCAGAGCTGGCGGTAGTCGTGCGTCTCGGTATCACCCGTGAGGGCATCGGAGACGATCCAGAATCCCGGCTTGACGAAGTACACGACCCGGTCGTGGATCACCGGCCGGTAGCCATGTGCTTCGCCGCGGTAGACGTCGAGTCCCTCGTTCGAGCGCCACAGGTGCGACGCGCGCGTGATGCCGGCCTCCTGCGGCTGGCCATCCACCTCGATCGTGTTGTGCGCCTCAGTCTCACGGCGCATCCAGCTGTTGTGCCCGGTCGAGCTGTAGTCCCCGGACCCGGGATCGACGATCAGGGGGCGGCCATAGGCGGCCATGATGAGGCTGAGGTCGTCCGGGTGCCGGTGGGAGTAGGTGTAGGAGGTGTTCTGGTTGTTGATGTGCATGTACCGGGCATCGGCGTCCCAGCCGGAGCGCTGGACGGCGAAACTGATCGGGTAGATCGTCGAGCCCAGCGTCGGAGCGGTGCCCTCGGTGCGACCGGAGGCGACCCAGCTGAAGTCGGACCATCCGTTGCGTTCACCGCTCGTGCCGATCGCGCCCTCTCCTGCATCGACATTGCCCGCGTCACCGAACAGGGGCGCCTCGAGATTGGGCATACGGGTGGCGAACAGGGAGTCGGCGATCCAGTCCGTCGCGCGGATGATCGAGGCAGGCATGGTGCGGCCGTTGAGCTCACCGACCTCGATGGTCGCGTTGACCAGGTTCGCGGCATAAGCCTGATAGTTGACGGTCGGCTCACGGTAGACGCCGTCACCCTTGAACTGAGCGCCGTGCTGCGTCAGGAACGACTCGAAGGACCGCAGGGCGAAGTACTCGTGCTCGTAGGACGCCGCGAGCTCGGGCAAGTACACCGAGGCGATGTAGACCGAACGTGCCATCGACAAGTACCAGTTGTTGCCCCGGTGCGTGGGCAAGGCGTGGACCAGGTGCTCGGACGTCGCATCGACCCCGGTCAGGTAGTCCACGAGATCACCGGGGGCGATCGTCGGGTCGGTGCGGAACACGGAGAAGGAGACGATGAGTTGCGACAGTCGCTTTGCGCCGGCGAGGTTTCGGCTCCGCGGCCAGTCCGGATTGTCAGTGAAGAAGTCCAGCGTGATCTCCATCCACGCTTGTGCGTACTCGGCACGAACCTGCGGATTCTGCTCACTCATGTATGCCCGCGTCAGTGTCGGCATGAAGGCGAAATCGAGCATCCACACCTGGCCCTTGCCCGGTTCCTCCTCCGTGCCGTCCCAGATGTCCTGCCAGTCGACGTCGATGCGCTGGGCTTCCTCGTCGTAGAAGTCGCGCGTCACACCGTCGAAGCGGAAGATCCCGTCCGCCAGCTCGTCCGCACTCGCTTGGCCGACACCTGCTCGATTGGGCTCGGGAAGCACCACGTCCGTCCGGTCGGCATAGAACTCCTGCAGCGCTTCCGCGGCACCCTCCGCGTCACCATCGGCAAGTTCCGCCGCGACCTCGGCCAACTCAGGACGTGTCAGGTCCAACAATCCGCTGAGATCCGAGACGTCGTCGGCTGCAGCCGGCGTCGACACCAGACCGGTTGCCACGACAGCCATGGCGACTCCGGTCGCGACACCTGCGCGTATGCGCGTTCCAATTCTTCTCTGGGGAATGCTCCGTTGCACCTCAGTGCCTCCTTGTTGTGTGTCAGCCATGACGTGACCTGTTCATTGCCTCGGGATTGCAACTGATGACCATCAGAGCCGTCGAACGCACCTTGCGAACACACGGCACCTCGGCGCGGGCGCTGCGCACGGTGCGCACCACCAAGAAGAGGTCAACGGGGCCTTCGTTCTGCGAATGGCTTCAGCGCCGTGATACAGGAATGACGTGTCGTTGCGTCAACCATAGAGAGGGGTGCGGCACTCGGTCAAGGGCAGGTCGAGATCTGCTCGCCGATCACGATGCTGCGCGGCGGCGAAGGGTCATCGACTGCTCACGCGCAGGAGATCGACGGTGGTCACCCGGCGTGGACCGGCATGCCACACGGGTGCCTGCGACCGCCCTGCTGTCGGGCGGAACGGCCCCGGAGCCTGTCAGGCCCTGCGGCTCCGGGCGGTGCGACGAACGGCCGCACCGGTCAGCGCCAAGCCGGCACCCAAGAGCAGCACCAGCCCCACGCGGGTTCCGGTGGCCGGGAGCGCGCTCTCTGGCTCCGCGTCAGTGTCTGGGGCAGTGTCCGGAGTGGGCTCCGCGTCAGTGTCCGGAGTGGGCTCCGCGTCAGTGTCCGGAGTGGGCTCCGCGTCAGTGTCCGGAGTGGGCTCCGGGGCAGGATCCATGGACAGGGTGTGCACGGAGGCCGTGTCCGGGTCGCTCGTCACCGATGCGCCGGCGGGGCCGGCCGCGCTGGCGGTGGCGGTGTTGACCAGCTCGGCGTCATTCTCGGTGTCGGCAGTGGTCACGGTGTATTCGGCGGTACAGGAGATGGAGTGACCCGGCGCCAGCGGGGACGACGGGCACAGGACGGCCTCACCGGCGTTCTCGAGCATCTCGTCAGCCACCTGGACGTCCGTCAGGGTGACGGTTCCGGTATTGGTGATCGCGAAGGAATAGGTGACCTGCTCGCCCGCACTGACCTGTGCGTCCGGTCCGGGCGACGCGGTCTTGTCAAGCCCCAGCGAGCGGACCTGTTCGAGCGGCACCTGAATGTCCTCGTCGGGCGACTCGACGGTTGTCCCATCCGGGGAAGCACCCGCCGCACGCACCGTGCTGGTCACCTCGCCGGCGTCGATCTCAGACTGATCGAGGGCATAACTGCCGGTGCACGGCGTCGCCGCCCCCGGGGCGAGTGTGGTGACGTCGCAGGTGACCGGGTCGGCCGGCGCGCCGACGACGGTGATCCCCGAGACAGTGGCGTTGCCGGTGTTGGTCACCTCGAAGACGTAGGCGATGGTGTCACCGGCGTCCGTGCGCTCGCTGGTGTTGGCATCGCGGACGTCCCCGGCCGCGCTGATGCTCAGCGAACGCTCCGGGTTCAGCACCACGTCGACGCCGGCACCGGGTGAAGTCACCGGTTCCCCGCCGGGCGGGGTTCCGGTGGCCACGGCACTGTTGCGGAGCAGGGCTGCATCGATATCGGCCTGGACGAGCGTGTAGGTCGCCGTGCAGACGGTGTCATCGCCGGCATCCAGCGTGGTCTCGGGGCAGTCGACGGTGGCACCGGCAGCATCGAGCATGTCGTCGGTGACTGCCACGTCCGTCAGTGGGACATTGCCCGTGTTGGTGACCGTGAAGGTGTAGTCGATCGTGTCACCCTCGTCGACGCCGTTGCCGTCGAGATCGGCGACGTCACCGGCATCCTTGACCAGCTCGATCCTGGGCACCTGGAGGTCGATCAGGTGATCCTCGATCTCGCCGCCAACCGCCGGTCCGGTGGGGGCCGGCGTGTCTCCAGCCTCGGTGTAGAGCCGGAGCCGGAGGAAGCTCTCCCCTGGCACGGCGTCACTAGTCGCCGGCCACGACAACGGCACACTCGTCGCCCCGGGTTCGACCATCCCGGTCGAGGACTGCTCGCCGTCGTCGTCGAAGTCACCGTCCCGGTTCACGTCGATCCACCCAACGAGCGTACCGACATCTTCGGTCTCGGAGGTGTTCTGCACCGGCACGTCCAGGGTGAGGTCCTGATCGGTGCGCCAGGTTTGACGCTCCTCGAACGCATCCTCGTCGTCGAAGAACGGGGAGTCGTTGTCGTCTCCCGAGGCATCGGCGGTGGGGCTCGCCACGGCCTCCCGGTCGCGGCTGTCGCCGATGCGCATCACCGGCGACGTCCCGTGGCCGCTGGTCGAGGTCTGGTAGGACTCCGGTGCGTCACCGAAGTCGGTGTCGGTGAAGGCCACTGTCGCGGCGTCGGCGGGCGGGTTGAGCCCGGTGGTCACCACGTTGTCCGGGCCGTTGCTGTACTCCCCGATGCGGTTCGAGGTGACATCGACGGTGATCTCGCACGACTCCTGATCGGGGCCGAGGTCACCGGACGCGGTGATCACCTCGTTCACAGTGTCCGTCGACACGACGGCGTCGGGGCAGGTGGTGCTCACACCGTCGGGGCTTGCGATCCGCAAGCGGTCCGGCAGGGTGTCGGTGAACGACCAGTCCTCGTGCGCCGTCGGCGTGGCCGTGTTGGTGATCGTGAAGGTGAGGGTGACGTTAGCCCCGGTGCGCTGGACCGTCGGCGAGAAGGCCTTGTCCAGGGACGGCAGCGCCGGATCGGCCACGCTGCGGCTCGGCGGTTGCGGGGCAGCGCTCGCACTCCCAGCAATGCCGACGAAGGCGAGGGCGCACGCAATGGCTGCCCCGGTCATCCAGCGCTTTTCGATCATGGCGCACTCCCTCCTGCAGGATCGTCTGAGAACGATGCTGGCAGGTGGAAACCCTGGTCATCTGTGCAACGGGTGCACGAGATTCTCGGTCGGCACGCTGCGTAAGCGCGTACGGACCGCAGGAGTCAGGAGGCGCCGAGGATATCCACGACGAAGACCAAGGTATCGTCGCCGCCGATCCCGGCCTGCGGCACGCCGTTCGGGCCGTAGCCCTCGTGCGGCGGGATGGAGACCAGCACGCGGGAACCGATCGGCTGGCCGACGAGGCTGCTGTCCCACCCCGCGATGACCGTGCCCACACCGATCGGGAACTGGATGGAGGAGCCACGGTCGTAGGAGTTGTCGAACATCGACCCACCCCAGACCTGGCCGTAATAGTTCACGTCGATCGTCTGCCCGGACTCCACCAGTGGTCCATCACCGGCGCTGAGCACCTCGACGGCGAGCTCGGCCGGCGCGGGACCGTCCGGGAAGGTCAGGGTCGGCTTGTCGCCGAAGGAGCCGGAAGCGGTGGGCAGCGCAGTCATCGATACGTCCAATCAGTTCGGGTCAGACATGCCGAACGGCACGCTACGCAAGTTCACGCGCAGCGTGCCGTTCAGGAGGAGGTGGTGGGCAGATCAGTCGCCGCCGCGCAGGATCGCGAGCAGACGAAGGAACTCGATGTAGAGCCACACCAGGCTGACCGTGATGCCGAAGGCAGCCGACCAGGCGAACTTGCGCGGGGCGCCGTTGCGGACCCCCTTGGTGATCATGTCGAAGTCCATGATGAGGGTCATTGCAGCGAGGAGGATGGCGATGGGGCCGATCAGAGCACCGAACGGGATCCCGGTCCCCAGCACATCCATCCCCCGGAAGCCCCAAGCCGGGACGAAGTCGCTGAAGAACAGCATCGCGCCGAGGTTGACCAGCGAGAACAGGGCGTAACTGACCAGTCCGATCATCAGCACCTTGGTGAACTTCGGCGTCACCCGCACCTTGCCGGACTTGAACAGCGCCAGCGTCACACCGAAGGTGACGAAGGTCGCGAGGACTGCCTGGGCGACGATGCCACCGTAGCTGGCCTCAAAGACCTTGGAGATGATGCCCAGGAAGGCGCCCTCGAAGACCGCGTACCCCAGGATGAGCGCCGGGCTCGGCTCCTTCTTGAACGCGTTCACCAGGCCGAGCACGAGACCACCGACGAGGCCGACGATCATCACCGGCATGGCCAGCGCCGGCGGCACCAGCATCCAGGCTGCCGCCGCTGCGAGCACGACCAGACCCACGACACCGGCGGTCTTCATGATCACGTCGTCGTAGGTGAGACGCCCGGTCTCTCGCGCGCTGGCGGCCGGGCCGTAGTAGGCCTGCTCGACACCAGCGAACTGCTGGTCATAGGTGGGGGTGGCCGTGGTGGCGTACCCGCTGGGCTGGGACCCCTGCGGGACACCGCCGTACGGGTTCACCGCCCCGGGCTTGCTCTTGCCGAACAGCGAACTGTTCGACAGATACGGGTTGCTCATCTCGCCTCCTGGTCTCGGGCGCTGGTCGTGGGGCCGCACGTGCGGCCCTGCCTCGTCCTTATCCTACGCAGGATCTGCGCCATCACGACGGCGCAGACCCATCGAGAGATCACGGGTGACTCTCAGATCTTTCAACGCTCGGCCAGCGCCGGGTGTTCCCGGCCCGCTGGGCCGACCGACCGCCGTCAGGGTTCTCCCTGAGCAGCGGGAGCCAGTGGACTCAACCAGAAGGATGAGGTCTCCCCCTGCCGGACGAACAGACAGGACTGCCAAGATCAGCCCTGGGCGGGTGCCGCCGGCGTGGCACCGCGCAATACGGTGGCAACGTCCCCCACACGAGAGGCAGAGCCCACCATGATCGAGGCACGAGGCCTGACCAAGAGGTACGGCGCCAAGACCGCCGTCGACAACATCTCGTTCACCGTCGAGCCCGGCCAGGTCACCGGTTTCCTCGGACCGAACGGTGCCGGCAAGTCCACCACGATGCGGATGATCGTCGGCCTGGACCGACCCACCGCCGGTCACGTGACGGTGAACGGCAAGCCGTACGCCGAGCACAAGGCACCGCTACGGGAAGTCGGCGCCCTGCTCGAGGCGAAGGCCGTGCACACCGGCCGTAGCGCCACCAACCATCTACGAGCCCTGGCCGCCACGCACGGAATCGGACGCAAGCGGGTGGACGAGGTCATCGAGATGACCGGCCTGGCCGCGGTGTCCCGCAAGCGTGCCGGCGGTTTCTCCCTCGGCATGGGCCAGAGGCTCGGCATCGCCTCGGCGATGCTCGGTGACCCGCACACTCTGATCCTGGACGAGCCGGTGAACGGTCTCGATCCGGACGGGGTGCGGTGGGTGCGGACCATGGTCCGCTATCTCGCCGACGAGGGCCGCACCGTGTTCCTCTCCTCGCACCTGATGAGCGAGATGGCGATCACCGCCGACAAGCTCATCGTGATCGGCCGCGGCAAGATCGTCGCCACCGGTGACGTGCAGGACGTGATCAGCTCGGCCACCACCGCGACAGTGCGCGTGCGCACGCCGCAGGCCACCGACCTTGCCGCCCGGCTGCAGGCCGACGGCGTCACGGTCACTTGCGTCGAACCGTCGCTGCTGGACGTGGACGGCCTGACCGCCCCCGAGGTGGGCGAGGCGGCCCTGGCCGCCGGGATCGTGCTGCACGAGCTCACCCCGCAGAGCGCCTCGCTGGAGGACGCCTTCATGACCCTGACGGCCGAGGATGTGGAGTACCACTCCGGCGCCATGCCCGACCACCACGAGACCACCGTTCCCGAAGGAGCGAACCGATGACCGCCGTCGCCACTGAGCCCCGCAACTCGCGCCACAGTGACTCGCTCGCCGGCGCTCACGTGAACTTCGCGCGCGTGCTGCGCTCGGAGTGGATCAAGCTGACCACGCTGCGCTCGACCCCATGGACGGTCGCCGTCACGATCGTGCTGATGGTCCTGATCAGTCTCGGGATGGCATGGGGCATGAGCCAGTCCGCCGCACTCGTCGAGAGCGGAGAGTTGCCGCCCGAGGCGGCTGCTGACATGGCCGATCCCACCGCCGGGGCTTTCGCCGCCAGCTTCGGCTACTCGTTCGGACAGATCGTCGTGATCGTTCTCGGCGTCCTGATCATCAGTGGTGAGTACGCGACCGGACAGATCAAGTCCTCCATCGCTGCAGTTCCGCATCGCTGGCCGCTGCTGGCGGCCAAGGGCGTCATCGTCGCCCTCGTCGCGCTCGTCACCGGCGCGGTCGGTGTCGCCCTGGCGTACCTGGTCACCACCCCGATGCTGGAGCCGCACGGAATGGCGGCCGATCTGGGCGACCCGGACCACCTGCGGATCCTCCTGGGCGCACCGCTCTACCTGGCCGTCATCGCGCTGCTCGCCCTCGGTGTGGGGGCCCTGCTGCGTCATGCCGCCGCTGCGATCTCCGCGGTGCTCGGTCTGATTCTCGTGCTGCCGATCCTTCCGCAGTTCATCACCTTGGACTGGTTGCAGGACATTGCGCCGTACTTCCCCTCCACCGCCGGCGAGCGGATCATGGGGGCCGATACCGGCCAGGAGGTTCTCACCCCTTGGGAGGGGCTAGGCGTCCTGGGTCTGTTCGTCGCCGCTGTCTGGATCGTGGCGATCGTGCTCTTGCGTCGGAGGGACGCCTGAGCACGTCCCGGGGGCCGACGCCGGCGGGTGAGGACCCGCCGGCGTCCGGCATGCCCGGGCACCCCTGGATCGCCCAGGCGCTACGGGCAGCACGGTCGAGCAGATCAGTTGCCCTGAATCCGACATCACTGCTCGCCACCGACCCGGACTACCGGATGTCCCGGATGCGGCGGTACTTCGCCCTGCATCCGCGTGCGGTCGACCTGCTGCTCATCGCGATCTTTGCGGTGCCGAACTTGATCTTCCGGGCGTTCGTCACTCCCGAGTGGGCAGGATTCGCCGTCATCGTCATCGGCGCCGTCGTGCTGCTCTGGCGCCGTAGCCGCCCGTGGGTGACGCTCGTCGCGCTGACCCTGCTGACCATGGCCAGCACCCTCGTGGTCGGCGACAGTGGCGGTATCGACCTCGGCGTCGCATTCGCGCTCTACGCCGTCGTGACGCTGCGTGGGCCGCGTTCAGGCTGGATCGGCTTCGCCGTGGCCACGTTCGGCACCTCGCTCGCGTTCATGCTGTGGGGCGTCCCGCAGCCGGCCCAGGTCTCGGCGCCACCAGGTGCGTACGCCGGCCGGGCTGGTCTGATGGTGGTGAACTCCGTCGGCGTGCTGGTCATGCTGCTGGTGGCGATGGCGATCGGGGTGAGCGTCCGGAACCGCCGCGAGCAGCTGCAGCGACTGATCGACCAGGCGAACCAGTACCGGCTCGAACGCGATCAGCGAGAACAGCTCGCGACGGCGGACGAACGCGCCCGGATCGCCCGCGAGATGCACGACGTGGTCGCGCACAGCCTGTCGGTGATGGTGGCACTGGCCGACGGTGCCAGAGCGAGCGTGACCAAGGCACCGGAGCGCAGTGAGGAAGCCCTCGGAGAGCTCTCCCGCACCGGGCGGGCCGCACTGGCCGACATGCGACGCATCCTCGGTGTGCTCCGCGCCGAGGGCGGCACGGGTGCCGAGATGGAGCCACAGCCCGGCGCGCCGGCACTGGAGGACCTGTTGGCCCGCTTCCGGGCGGCCGGGCTGGACGTCCGATTCAGCCACACCGGACCACCGCTCCCGGCCGACGCAGGCATCCAGCTCACGGTGTACCGGATCGTGCAGGAAGGGCTGACGAACGTTCTGCGGCACGCGCCCGGTGCCAGCATGATCGTCGTCACCGTGCTGCGCAGTGCGGGTGCCCTCACACTGTCCGTGCAGAATGATCGCCCGCCCGCCACCACCGAGAGTGGGGCCGGGAGCGGCAAGGGACTGATCGGGATGCGCGAGCGGGCCGCCACCTACGGCGGAACCGTGGAAGCCGGTCCAGACGGGGCTGGTGGCTGGCGATTGCGTGCCACCCTGTTCTTCGACGAGGAGTCCACCTCCTCCGACCGAGAGGAATCGAGCGAGTAGATGATCTCCGTGCTGCTGGTGGACGACCAGTCTTTGCTCCGGATGGGTTTTCGGATGGTGCTTGAGGCCGAGGACGATCTCGTGGTGGCCGGTGAGGCCGGCGACGGCGCCACCGGTACCCGGATGGCCCGTGAGCTCGCACCCGACGTCGTGTTGATGGATGTGCGCATGCCGGGCACGAACGGCATCGAGGCAACCGCCGCGATCGTGGCCGACCGTCCCGACACGCGGGTGATCATCCTCACCACATTCGACCTGGACGAGTACGCCTTCGCCGGCCTCCGTGCCGGTGCCAGCGGCTTCCTGCTCAAGGACACCGAACCGAGCGAGCTGGTCGCCGCGATCCGCACCGTGCACTCCGGTGATGCCGTCGTCTCCCCCAGGATCACGCGGCGAATGCTGGAGATGTTCGCCACAGATCTGCCCACCCACGCTCCCGACGGCGATGGGTCACCGGCCGCTGTTGCGCCGCCGTCGGAGCTCACTGAGCGTGAGCACGAGGTCCTTCTGGCGATCGCTGAGGGCCTCTCCAACAGTGAGATCGCCGCGCGGTTGTACGTCTCCGAGGCGACAGTGAAGACTCATGTGGGTAAAGTGCTTGCGAAACTGGGGTTGCGGGACCGCGTCCAGGCCGTTGTGTACGCCTACGAGAGCGGGTTGATCCGCCCCGCATGATTTCGGTGCTTCGCACCGGTTGTTCTAACACCAGGAAGGGCATTGATGGGTGAGCAGGTCCGCCAGGGGCCGGTAGGCGTCCGCGAGGCAGGGCCAGAGGACGCCGAGTTCCTCGTCGACATGCTGCTTGCTGCCTTCAATTGGACCGGTGAAGAGCGCTTCACCCGCAAACAGATCCTCAAGGACAAGTCAACGTCCCTGTATGTGGCGGGCTGGCAGCGCGAGGGGGACATCGGCGTGATCGCCGTGGACCTGGCCGGTCCGAGCGGTCTGCAGATCCCGATCGGTGCGGCCTGGGTGCGCAAGTTCCCGGCCCGCAGCCCCGGGTACGGGTTCATCTCCGAGGACATCCCTGAGCTCTCGATGGCCGTGATCGCCCACCACCGTGGACGTGGCATCGGTTCCGGCCTGATCCGTTCGCTCGCACCCAAGCTGGCCGCCGCCGGAATCTCGCGAGTGAGCCTGAGCGTGGAGAACGGCAACCGGGCGCGATCTCTCTACGAGCGACTCGGATTCACTGCGGTGACGCAGCAGGAAGGTGCCACCACAATGGTGGCCGACGTGAGCACGCTCGCTCAGTCGGTGCGTTCGTAGACCACCAAGCGCTGGGCGACATCCACACCGAAGCGTCCGAGGATCTGGTCGGCGCCCGAGACCGCATAGACCACCTGGCCGCCCTCGATCGCAGGTGCCCCTTCGCCGTCGGGACCTTCCGGGGCGACCACCCGAACGACCTCCACCGCCTCGGCATCGGCGACCGTCGTCCCCAGCACCTCCAGGGCGGTGCGGTCCACGTTGATGCCCTCGGCGAGCTGTTCCACAGCCGCCCACTCCCCTGCTTCGACCAGGTCGAGGTAGCGCCGCACCGCCCCGGTCGGTGACTCGAGCCCCACCCCGGAGTCCAGCGCGACCGCGCCGTCGCTCTCACCGGCCGGAGTCAGCAGAGTGAGCCGGCCACCGTCCCAGGCGGCGAGGTAGTCGACGTTGCTCACCTGCGTGGGCGCACCGGCCGAGGCGACCTCGGTCTCCACATCCAGGCGAGCGACCGGGTCACCCTGATGGGTGCCGACCACCTCGGCGGTGATCACCTCGACAGTGACCTGACGCGCGGCGGGAAGGAGGGACCATGTGTGCGCCAGGCCGGCCGCGACCGCTGCCGGCTGGTCCCCGAGGTCGAGCGCATCAGTGAGCTCGGTGGTGGCGATGGCGATCCCGGCCCCATCGGAGATTACGTCCGTGGGCGCGCCGTTGGTACCGAACGCACGCGCCACATCGGTGAGCAGCACGCTCACATCCTCAGCGACGGCGTCCGTGGGCGGGGCAGGGTCCGGCGCCCCGTCCAGGCCCACAGTAGGCGCAGGCGAGCAGCCTGCTCCGACGGCGAGCAACGCCGTCAGGCCGACGGCTCCCAGTGCGCAGCGCCGTGCACGTACCGGGTGGATCGTTGGGCTCATCACCTTCCCCTTAGGATCGGGTGCCAGGGGCATGGGACTCACAATCTATCCGGTCACAGGTGGCACCGAGCGCAGAGCGGGGAGGGCGATGAACGAGGACGACGCCCCCGTGATCCCTGGCTTCGAGTATCTCCGCACGATCGGGCACGGCGGGTTCTCGGACGTGTACCTCTACCGGCAGCAGATGCCGGTGCGGGACGTGGCGATCAAGGTGCTGCGGACCGAGTCGCTGACGCCGGAAGGTCGGGCTCGGTTCGCTGCCGAGGCCAATCTGATGGCGCGACTCTCCGGGCACACCGGGATCGCCGACGTCCTGTCCGCTGATGTCGATGCTGACGGCGACCCGTACCTGGTGATGGAGTACTGCCCGGGCGGCAGCCTCGGTGAGCGCTACCGTACCGAGCCGATGAGTGTGGCCGAGGTGCTCGAGCTGGGGGTTCGGATCGCCTCCGCGCTCGAGTCAGCACACCGGCTCGGGATCGTGCATCGGGACGTCAAGCCGTCCAACCTTCTGCTCACCGAGTATGGGGTGACGGTGCTGGGCGACTTCGGCATCTCGACGATCGACGAGACCTTCCCGGAGGCCACCCGGGCGCGAGCGGAGATGTACTCAGGTCTGGACGTCGAGGTCGAGGATTCGGTCGGGATGAGCCTTCCGTGGGCGGCACCGGAGACCGTTGCCGACCCGCCGATCTCGAACATGCGGTCCGACCGGTACTCGCTGGGTGCCACGCTCTACTCGCTGCTGGAGGGCCGGTCCCCGCACGAGGCTCCGGACGGGCCGAACGGGTCCGCGCACCTGACCGGGAGGATCCGCAGCGGCTTCGTCGCCAGGATGCAGCGCACAGACGTGCCGGCGTCGTTGGAGCAGGCGCTGCGCACGGCGATGGCCTACGATCCGGCCGAACGATTCGACTCGATGCTGGAGCTGGCGCTGGCGCTGCAGGACGTGCAGCGGGAGCTGGGCCTGGGCGTGACCGGGTTGGAGATCCCGATGAGCGCCGGGCCCCTGCCCACGACGGTCGACCCCACCCCCACCGTGGTGCCAGGTGCTGGCGCGGGGTCAGGCGCCCCCGGAGACGGTTCGGGGGGACCGCCGGGGACCGGTCCGGCCGGCGGTGGCACTGGCGCGAACAGTGCGGGCCCACCGGGCAATGACGATCCGGAGAGGGCAGCCATACCGGCCTCGGACCTCTCGGATCGGGCGGCGCAGACCTGGCTGCCCGGAGCCGCCGGGCCCCCATCGAGTGCCGCTGCGCCGAGCGAGGACGACCAGCGCACGAACGGTCAGGAGCAGGACGGGCGGGGCGCGGAGGACTCCGCCCGGGCACCTGACCGAGCACCCATGGCGGCTGGATTCGTGCCGATGGTGCCGCTGGACGCCCCGGTGGCCGCACCAGGTGCTCGCACCAGAACCCTCGGCCAGGCAGCACTCATCGGCGCAGTGGCCTTCGTGGTGCTCGCCGTGGTCGTCGGCGGTGGCCTGCTCGTGGACTGGCTCTCCACCCCGCACTTCACGGGACGTGCGGTGGACAACCTCGAGGTGGTCGAGACGACCGCACACGCCTATGACGTGACCGTGCCGGACGGGTTGGACCCGCCCGAGGGTCTGCAGTCCCGTGTCCTGGTCGCCGCCGCCGGCACGGGAGAAGCGGACACGGCGACCGTCTTCATCTCCACCGACGAGGGGACCTGGGCCGAGGGTGACACCCTGGTACTGAACCCCCACGAGGGCGAGTCCGCCGGAGACCTGGCCCTCGTTGACGTGGCGCGACTGCGTGAGGCGCTGAACCTGGAACCGACGGAGCCGATCGCACCAGGTCTGATGGTTCTCACAGCCGCACCGCAGGCCTACTTCGTGAACGTGACCCCGGAGCTGGGGGTTTCCTCCAGCGACTCATCCCTGGTGGTCGTCTCCGTCGTGGAGTGATCGGGGGCACACGACGGACGCGTGGCACCTATCCTGAGGGGCCAGCGCAAGGATGAGGGAGCCCACGGTGCCTGCTTCGACACAACCGGAGAGAGTCCCGCTCGTCACCCGGGTGGGAGGGATGCTCCCTGAGCTGCGGCCAGCCGAACGTCGAGTGGCTCAGGCGGTCCTGGCCGATCCGGCGGCCGTGGCACGCGAATCGATCACGGCGCTGGCCCAACGGTGCGACACGTCGCCACCCACGGTCGTCCGGTTCGCCAAGCGGATGGGGTTCCCGGGGTATCCGCAACTTCGTCTCGCACTGGCCAAGGACGCGGGTCTGGAGGAGGGGCGGACCGCGCGTGAGCCATTGTCGGGAACGCTCGATGCCTCCCACACCTTGGAGCAGGTCGTCGCGAGCATCGGCTACGCCGACGCTCGCGCGGTCGAGGACACCTCCGCGATGCTCGACATCCCAGCCCTCACGGCTGCTGTCGACGCCCTGGTCAATGCGCGCCGCATCGATCTCGTCGGTGTCGGAGCGAGTGCGATCTCGGCGATCGACCTGGACCAGAAGCTCTCCCGCCTCGGACTGGTCACCGTGCATCACCCGGAGCGGCATCTCGCCATGACCGCCATCTCGCTCCGTTCGGCAGGGGACGTCGTGATCGCCCTGTCCCACTCCGGCAGCACGACCGACGTCGTGGCACCCACAGCCCTCGCCCGCAGTCAGGGCGCCACAACGATCGCGATCACCAATCATCCGGGTTCACAGTTGGCACAGGCGGCCGACATCACGCTCGTCACCGCCTCACGGGAGACGACGTTCCGCTCCGGGGCGATGGCGAGCCGGATCGCCCAGCTCGTGGTGATCGACTGTCTGTTCGTCGGCGTGGCGATGCGAGACATGCCGACGACGCAGGCGGCCCTGGACGCCAGTTTCCGCGCCGTCGCCGACCTGTAGGCTCCTAGCCCG
Organism: Ruania alba; assembly: GCF_900105765.1. Taxonomy (NCBI): domain Bacteria; kingdom Bacillati; phylum Actinomycetota; class Actinomycetes; order Micrococcales; family Ruaniaceae; genus Ruania; species Ruania alba. The sequence continues at coordinate 2,006,370 of NZ_FNTX01000002.1, read as the reverse complement.
CGGTCGAGGCCCAGCCGCGGGCCGTGCTCACCACGTCCTGCCGCAGTCGGGAAGGGTCATGGCGGCCACGCACCGGGTGCACCGCGTTCGTGAGCAGCACGATCACCAACTCGCGGTCGGGATCGATGACCAGCGAGGTGCCCGTGAAGCCGGTGTGGCCCAGCACCCCGCGGTCCGTGGTCCCCATGAACCGGTGGTGCCCCAGGCGTAGCCCGAATGCCTGGTCGTAGCCGATCCGCGCGGACTCGCTCCCCGGGAGCGTCCCGGTGGCGAGACCAGCCCGGGACTGTTCCGAGAGCAGACCCTGGGTACCGGTGCAGATCTCCGCACCGAAGGTGAGCAGGTCGCTGACATCGGAGAAGACTCCGGCATTCCCGGCTCCGCCGAGGGTCCAGGCAGCTTCGTCGTGGACCACGCCGCGCACCAACCCCCGACCCATCGCGGGCTGGTACTCGGTCGGCACGGCACGCCGTCCCAGAACGGGGCCATACGCCGTCGATCTCATCCCCAACGGGCCGGTCACGGTGGTCGAGACGAGCTCCGGCAGCGGCATCCCGGTGATCCGCTCGAGCAGCAGCCCCAACGTCAGGTACCCGACGCAGGAGTACTCGTGAGCGGTACCGGGCTCGCGCAGCAGCGGCCGCGACAGCACGTAGGCGGACCGTTCGCCGCGGTCGCCGTCCACCATCCACGGCTCACATGCTGCCGGGAGGCCGGCGGTGTGAGTGAGCAGGTGGCGTGGGGTGATGGACTCCCGGCCCGGGACACCACCATCGATGTCCGCAACAAATTCAGGCAGGTCGCGTACCACGGGCCGGTCCAGGTCGAGCGTTCCTGCGTCCGACTGCACCAGGGCCGCGACCGTGACGACGATCTTCGTCAGCGATGCGATGTCCCAGACCAGGTCGGGAGTGATCGCCTCCCGCTCGGCGAGCGGTTCTCCCTCGTCATCGACGAGCGCCGTCACCCCTGAGGTGGCGTGGGCGACCGTTCGACCGCGATGCAGGATCCCGGCCGCAGCCCCCGGAATCGCCGAGACGGGGTCGCCACCCGCCGAGGTGGTGGCCTCGCGCAGCAGCCGCTCCAGGTCCTCCTGCAGCGCAGACGCCTGACCGTTGGTTCTCATCCGGGCTCGCTCCCTGCTCGCGCACAGCGTGTGGTGCCCCCACAGGGACTCGAACCCTGACTGTGCCGATTTTAAGTCGGCTGCCTCTGCCGGTTGGGCTATGGGGGCGCGGCGAGGTCGATCCTACGTCGCTCCCACCGCCGCCCCGTGAATCACTCAGGTGGTGCCCGCTCCGGCCTTCTGCTCACCGGGCTTCTTCGAGGTGGCCGCGGTGATGAATGCCTCGCGCGGGCTCTGCAACGAGCCGAGCGCCACCATCTCCCGGTTGAACAGCAACGCCGTGGTCCAGTCCAGCAGGATGCGGGCCTTGCGGTTCACGCTCGGCATCGCCCACATGTGGTACGTGCGGTGCATGAACCACGCGATCGGCCCACGGAACTTGATGCCCTGGATCTGCGCGACCCCCTTGTACAGGCCGAGCGAAGCCACGGTGCCCATGTTCTGGTGCGAGTACTCCACCACCGGCTCGTCGGAGAGGAAGCGCACGATGTTGTCACCGAGGTGACGGGCCTGGCGGACGGCGTGCTGCGCCGTCGGGGCACAGAACTTGTCCGGCTCGTCGGTGGACAGGTCCGGGACGGCGGCGCAGTCGCCGGCCACCCAGGCTCCGTCGACGATCTCGCCGTCCTCAGTCGCCACCTGCAAGGTGGGCAGGGCGCGCACGCGGCCGGCCTTGTCCAGCGGCAGGTCGGTCTCGGCCAGCACCGGGTTCGCCTTCACGCCCGCCGTCCACACGAGGGTGTCGGAGACGAACTCTTCGCCGTCGGAGCACACGATCCTGCCGTCCTCAGCGGAACTGAGGAAGGTGTTCAGCTTGACCTCGATACCTCGCGCACGGAGCTGCTCGAGGGCGTAACCACCGAGTTCGTCACCGAGCTCGGGAAGGATGCGGTGGGCACCCTCGATGAGCACGAACCGCAGGTCTTCCTGGCGGATCGAGTCGAAGTCCTTGCAGGCGTGCCGAGCCATGTCCTCGACCTCGGCGATCGCCTCGATCCCGGCGAACCCGCCACCGACGAAGGTGAACGTGAGCATCCGCTTGCGGAGCTCGGGGTCCCAGGTGGAAGCGGCGACGTCCATCTTGTTCAGCACCTGGTTGCGCAGCGCGATGGCCTCTTCGATCTGCTTGAAACCAATGCCGTTCTCGGCCAGCCCCGGGATCGGCAATACCCGCGCGACGGCGCCGAGCGCCACCACCACGTGGTCGTAGGAGACCTCGTAGGGCTCACCCTCGACGGGTGTGATGCTGGCCTTGCGCTCGGCGTGGTCGAGCCCGCTGACCCGCCCGGAGAGCACCGTGCACCCGCGCAGCAGTCGGCGGTGCGGGGCCACCACGTGCCGCGGCTCGATCGATCCGGCGGCCGCCTCCGGCAGGAACGGCTGATAGGTCATGTAGGAACGGGGGTCCACCACCACGATGGCGACCTCACGGCGGCCCATCCGCTTGCGGATCTGCATCGCGGTGTAGAGGCCGACGTAGCCGCCACCGAGAACGAGGATGCGCGGGACCTTGCGGGTCTTGGATGCAGAGTGCGTGGTAGCGGCCGATTCGCTCATGTCTTCAGTCTAGGACCGCCCGCGAGTGCCGATGCTGTGTGTTTGCACACGGGTTATGACCCGTGCCGGCACTGGCGCAGCACGTCGTCGAGCATGGTCTCGGTCAGGCGGCCGGTGAAGGTGTTCTGCTGGGACACGTGATAGCTGCCGATGACGGCGACCCCTCGCCCGTCCGGTCGGGTCACCGGTACCTGCACGCCGTGCCCGAACGACGGGAGCGGGCGAGGCACCTGCCAGCCGAGGCGGCGCAGGGCCGCGAACGTGGCCTGCCAGCCGATCCCGCCCAGGGTGAGGATCGCCGTCAGGCGCGGTGCGAGCAGCTCGATCTCACGGTCCAGCCAGGGTGCGCAGGTGCGCTTCTCCTCCGGGGTGGGTGCGTTGTCTGGCGGAGCGCACCGCACCGCCGCCACGATCCGGGCGCCGTCGAGGTGCATCCCGTCTGCGGCGTCGATGCTGCCCGCCTGGTTCGCATAGCCGGCACGGTGCAGCGCAGCGAAGATCCAGTCCCCGGAGCGGTCCCCGGTGAATACACGCCCGGTGCGGTTCGCCCCGTGCGCTGCCGGGGCCAGCCCGACGATCAACAGGTGCGCGCCCGGGTCTCCGAAGCCAGGGGCTGGGCGCCCCCAGTACGGTTCGCCGTCGAAGGCCCGACGGCGGGTGGTCGCCACCTCTTCGCGCCATGCCACGAGGCGGGGGCAGGCACGGCAGACACTGGAGCGGGCGTCCAGCACCTCCAGCGACCGGGACGAGGCAGCAAGGCGCGCCACTTGTTCCCGATCCTTGGCACGGGTGGTGCCCGGTCGCGCCGGATCCTCCGGCCACCCGGTCCCGGGCGGCACCGGGGAACGGTAGGGCACCCCGGTGCGCGGGTGCGGCCGGATCTCCCGGTCCGGTCCGTCAGGCACTCTCGGTCACGTCGGCCACGGTGGCGTCCAGGTGGGCGAGCAGGTCGTCCCCGGCGAGCGTGACGCCGAAACCGTGCCCTCCCCCGCCGATCGAGACGCGCTGCCCGGCGAGGCGTGAGTCGGCCACGACCGGCCACGCGGTGGTGGCGCCGAACGGGGTGATGGTGCCGCGTGCGTAGCCGGTGACCTCCTTCGCCTTCTCCGCGTCCGGCATCGAGAGCCGGTTCACGCCGAGCAGCGCGCGCAGTTTGGGCCAGGAGATCGACCGGCTCCCCGGAACGAGGACGAACAGGTAGTCCCCCGTGCCGCGGCGTACCACCATCGTCTTGATCAGGCGATCCGGTTCGAGTCCGCGAGCGGCGGCGGCCTCCTCCAGTGAGGAGACCGGGCCGTGCCGGGTCACCTCGTAGTGCAGGTCGGTCTGTTCCAGCGCCTGCAGCGCTGGGGTGGTCTCGGTCATGGTTCTCCGTCTCTCCGGTCACCTCATCGTCGCATCCACCCCCGACGGCGGTACGCACCCCTGGCGGTCGGCTCACCACAGCTCGGGCTGCCGCGCTCGCTGGTTTCACTCCGGCGCAGCGTCGAGCGCCAGGTCCACGGTCGCGCGAATCTGCGCAGCGCTGGCTCCACCGGCTCGCGCCCGCCGCACGGCCGCGGTCACGTCAGAGAGATCGACCCCCGGAGCTACCGCCGACGCAGGGGCACCGTCCGCCACCCGAGTGCCGCCACCACGGCGGGAGACCACCCACCCCGCGTCCTCCAGCTCGCGATAGGCGCGGGCGACCGTACCGGCGGCCACTCCGAGGTCCGCGGCGAGCTGCCGGATCGGCGGGAGGCGGACTCCCGCCGGCAGAGCACCGGCCTGCATCAGGGCGAGCAGCTGCCGGCGCAGCTGCTCGTACGGCGGGGTCGGGTCGCCGTCATCGATGTGCACCTGCACGGCTCAGTCCTCCGATGGGGTGCGCGACGGTCGCGGCGAGAATGCTGTCACCAACAACGCGGCCGAGCTGGCAGCAGCCACTGCGACCGCTGCAAGGGTGAGTGCGAGGGTGAGCCGGGCCAGCACCAGTCCGTCCGGATCGAAGGCCGCCGGGAGGAGACCGAAGATCGCCAGTCCTGCCGCCGTCGCGGCGGTGGCGAGCGCCACCACCGCCAGCGCGGCGGCCACCGCTGCGGTCCGGGTGGCATCGTCGGCAGCAGCATCGGCATCGTCGAGACGGCCGCGCGGCCTGGACACGGCGAGCCAGATGTTGGTGGTGACCAGCGCGAGCAGCACGACGAAGGCAACGGCGAGCGGTGCGGTATAGAACTCACCGGGCCACGGCGACCGGTCGGCCCAGCAGTTCGTCCCGCAGGAGTAGCTCAGCGAACGTCCGCCGGAGTCGGCCATCAGCGTGGTGATCGTGGCGGCCGTCACGAGGAGGGCGACGCTCAGTCCGAGCAGCACCGTGCCGCGGCGCGGCACATAGCGTCGCAGACTGCGCACCTCCAGGGCGGCCCCACCGTCACGAAGTGCCGATCGGGTGACCATCTCCGCGGCGATCCCGCCGAGTACCCAGACGATCGCCACGACGACCGGCGCCAGGGCCAGGCCCTGGCCGTGCAGCCCGAGACCGGACACGTCCATCACCACACGCACGGCCAGCACAGCGGCGGCCACCCGGGCCATCAAGATGACGTTGCGGACGCGACGGACGCCGTCGTGATCGGCACGAGGTGTGGTGCCCCGGCTGAACACGGCGATCACGACGAACAGCGCCACGGCGGCGATGAGCACGAACGCCAGGAACAGCCAGACGATCCCGGTCATGATGATCTCCCTTTCTTGTACCGTTGATGTGACACAAAGATGGCAACGGACACATTTTGTGTCAAGTTGTTGATACAAGATGGGGACATCAATGACTCGCGGCACCGTGCACCACCTGGAGATCTGGCTGCCCGACGAGGCCGCCACGCACAGCTGGATCTGGTTGCTCACCGAACTCGGATACGTCTGTACGTCCCGATGGCCGGAGGGATCGTCCTGGTCGCTCGGGGCGACCTATCTGGTGCTGGAGCACGGTCCGGACGTGATCGGGGCACGGGCGGAGCGCCGTCAGCCGGGACTGAACCACCTGGCCTTCGACGGCGGCACGCGCGCCGAGGTGGAGGCGCTCACCGTGGCCGCCGGTCACCACGGGTGGACCTTGATGTTTGCCCACCGGCACCCGTGGGCCGGTGGCGACGAGCACTACGCCGCCTACCTGGAGGACGCGCGCGGGTTCGAGGTGGAGATCGTGGCGCAGGGATAGCCGCTGTCAGAGGCTGGTGCCAGACTCGGGTGCACCGGCACCGATGCCGGCCCTCCGCGCCACGGGAGGGCGGAACCTACCGAGGAGCAGCCATGCCGCACGGAGACATCACCCACATCGACATCCCGGTGAGCAACACCGAGCAGGCCATCGCCTTTTATCACCGGCTCTTCGGCTGGGAGATCGCCGAGATTCCCGGCTTCGAGGGGTACCCGATGTGGCGGGCACCGAATCAGGTCAGCGGCGGCGGACTCGCCCCACGCGGCGAAGGGTTCACCCAGCCTCGCTCCTACGTGGAGGTCGACTCGATCGAGGAGACGCTCGCGAAGGTGGCCGAGCTCGGCGGCACCGTGGTGATGGACAAGCAGCCGATCAGCGAGACCAGCTGGTGGGCGATCTTCACCGATGCCGACGGCAACACGATCGGGCTGTACGAGGGTGTCACCGACGCCGGCTGACCCGAGCGCACCTCGACATCAGGACAAGACCGCGCCGCGGTACTAGCGTCGGCTGAGTCATCACCCTCGGCGCAGCGGAAGGGCAGGACCGCATGAGCGAGTCACCCGCAGTTCACCGGCTCAACGGTCGGGTCATCGCGATCTGCATCGCCGCCGCACTCGGCGGATTCCTGTTCGGCTTCGATACGGCCGTCATCAATGGCGCCGTGGATGCCTTGGCTGGGGAGGCGCCGTCCGGTTTCGAGTTGGGCGCCGCGCTCAAGGGGTTCGCGGTCTCGTCCGCGCTGCTCGGCTGCGCCGCCGGGGCGTGGTTCGCCGGCGCTGTCGCCAACCACTTCGGGCGAGTCCCGACGATGGTGCTAGCCGCGGTGCTGTTCTTTGCCTCGGCCATCGGTTCCGGACTTGCCTTCGGCGTGGTCGACTTCATCGTCTGGCGCGTGGTGGGTGGAATCGGTGTGGGCGCCGCCTCGGTGATCGCACCCGCTTACATCGCCGAAGTGTCCCCGGCCCGGGTACGTGGACGGCTCGGCTCGCTGCAGCAGCTCGCGATCGTCACCGGCATCTTCGTCGCCCTGCTCTCCGATGCGATGCTCGCCAACACGGCCGGCGGTTCGGCGAACGAGCTGTGGTGGGGTCGGGAGGCCTGGCGGTGGATGTTCATGGCGGAGGCCGTCCCCGCCGCGGTCTACGGTCTGATGGCGTTGCGACTGCCGGAGTCACCGCGGTACCTGGTGGCCCGCGGGAAGATCGACAAGGCGTCCCAGGTGCTCTACGACTTCACCGGCGAGGTGAACGTCAACCTCCGCATCGAGGAGATCCGCGCCACGCTGCAGGAGGAGCACCTGCAGGTGCTCAGCGACCTGCGCGGCAAGCGGTTCGGGTTGAAGCCGATCGTGTGGGTCGGGATCCTGCTCTCGGTCTTCCAGCAGTTCGTCGGCATCAACGTGATCTTCTACTACTCCACCACGCTGTGGCGCTCGGTCGGCTTCGACGAGTCGAACGCGCTGACCATCACGGTGATCACGTCAGTGACGAACATCGTCGTGACGATCGTGGCGATCCTCCTGGTGGACAAGGTGGGCCGGCGGCCGATGCTGATGACCGGTTCGATCGGCATGGCGGTGACGCTGGGCATGATGGCGATCGCGTTCTCGTTCGCCACCCTGGTGACGAATCCGGACGGGACACAGACCGCCGAGCTCGACGCGCCATGGTCGATCGTGGCGCTGATCTGCGCGAACGGATTCGTGGTGTTCTTCGGCGTGAGCTGGGGCCCGCTGGTGTGGGTGCTGCTCGGCGAGATGTTCCCCAACTCGATCCGCGCGTGGGCGCTCTCGGTGGCTGCGGCGGCGCAGTGGATCGCGAACTTCTTCATCTCGACGACGTTCCCCGCCTTCGCCGAGATCGGCCTGCCGTTCGCGTACGGCTTCTACGCGTTCTTCGCACTGTTGTCGTTCTTCTTCGTGCTCACCAAGGTGCCGGAAACAAAGGGCCGGGAGCTCGAGGACATGAGTGATTCCCCGGTGGTGGAGCGGCGCCGCCGGGCTCGTCCGACCTCATGAGCGGCCAGGACGCGGGCCGCGGTGGACCCCGCCCCACGACATCCACAGATGGCCCGCACCGCCAGTTGGACCAATGCGCACCTGCCGCGGTGTGGGGCGAGCTCGTGGCCGCAACATTCGAGATGGACGGCGTCGTCGAAGGGCACAGCCAGGTGTCTCCACCGTCGTCACGCGCAGTGTTTCTCACCGACCTACTCAAGGAACGGAGTGCAGAGACCTCGCTCGCTCCGGGCCGCAGGCCGGAACCAGTACACCTGCACGGCGTGCACGACACCAGCATCCACCTCGTCCTTCCTGCCGACCGAGGAGACCAGCTGGTCGAGCTCGGTTGGGCTGAACCGCACCAGCACGGCGATTTCGGCACCGAGTGGATGGTGTACGGGCCCCGCAACCGGCATGAGCTGGAGGTCATTCTCGGCCTGATCGCCGAGTCCATCGCTTTCGCCCGAGGCGACTCATGCCTGGACGGACAACGCGATGCCGTCCAGAATGTCGTGCTCGCTGGTGATCACGTCGGTCAGGACGCCACCGGCGCCTGAGACCTCGGCCGCGACCCGCGCCAGCACCTCGGACCAGATGAGCGCGCCCGCACCGATCACGTCCACCCGACCCGGGTGCATGAAGCCGAGGGCCGCCCGCTCGGTGCGGGGCATCGCGAGCAGGTCGGCACAGGTGGCGCGCACCTGCGCGATGGGTAGCCGGGTGGCATTGATCCGTTCCCGCTGGTAGCTCTCCAGCCCGAGGGCGTGCGCCGTCACCGTCGTCACCGATCCCGCGACGCCGACGACCGTGCCCACCTGAGCAAGCGGCACCTCGGCGGCGGCCCGGTCCAGGGCAGTGCGCACTTCACCGACCGCGGAAGCGATCTGCGCCGCAGTGGGTGGATCGTCGTGCAGGTGGCGCTCGGTCATCCGCACACACCCCATGTCGAGAGAGATCGACGCATCAGGCGTCTGGCCACCGCCGAGCACCAGCTCGGTCGATCCCCCACCGATATCCACCACGAGGCGGTCCCCTGGCGCGTCCTCGCCAAGGATGCTGACCGCTCCGGCGAACGAGAGGGACGCCTCCTCCCCGCCGGAGATCACCTCCGCGTCGATGCCCAGGGCGGCCCGGACGCCGTCGAGGAAGACGTCCCGGTTGCGCGCGTCCCTGGTGGCGGACGTGGCGACGAACCGGACGGCCTCCACCTCGTGTTCCTCGCACAGCCGGGCGTAGCGGGTCGTGGCCTCGAGCGTGCGGTCCAGTGCGACCGGATCGAACTCACCGGTGCGGTCCACCCCCTGACCGAGCCGCACCACCTCCATCAGGCGCGTCACGTCAGTGAGCCGGCCATCGGCTCGGTCCGCGATCAGCAACCGGATGGAGTTCGTTCCGCAGTCGATGGCAGCCACTCGAGTCACGCTCCCAGCCTGCCATGCCGGCCGGCCATCGGCGGACCGGCTCCCTCGACGATCAGGTCAGGGACGCCGTCGGGCGCTTCAGCAGGTGCAGCGATCCGGGCGCCACGTCTCACGGATCATCTCCAGGGCTTCATCACCGAGCGGATTGATACCGGGGCCCACGGCGAGGGCGTGCGCGACGAGGACGTGCAGGCACTTCACCCGGGTGGGCATCCCGCCGGCGGAGATGCCGGCGATCTCGGCCACCTCCCCGAGCTCGGTGCGGCGGCGCAGGTAATCCTCGTGGGCACGCTGGTAGGCGGCGGCAAGCTCGGCGTCCTCACCGATCCGGTCCGTCATCTGACGCATCACACCGTTCGCCTCGAGCGTGCTGACGGCACCAACCGCACCCGGTGAGGTGAGGTAGAACGAGGTGGGGAACGGGGTGCCATCGTGCAGGCGCGGCAGGGTCCGCACCACCAGCGGGTTCCCGCACACGCACCGCGCAGCCACGGCCACCACACCGCGGGGGGTGCGGCCGAGCTGGGTGGCCACCGCGTCCAGGTCACCGGGTCGCAGGCGTTCGTCGGTCACTGCGTTCCTCACGCTCGTCTCGGGTCAGTCCTCGATCTCGCCGGCGACCTGCACCGAGTCCCACACGGTCAGGTACCAGGGGCCGGTCGGCGGCACCGAGACCGGGCCCTGGTCATCCGCCGCGGAGGCGGGTTCCTCGCCGGTCACGGTCTCGGGATCGACCACACGGTACGGGGTCTCCCCCGGCATCACGAATCCGAGCCGGTCGCGGGCTCGGGCCTGGACGTAGACCGGGTCCTCCCACTGGTCGATCTGCGCCTGCAGCTCGGCGTTGCGATCGCGAGCGGCGACGATCTGGGCAGCGAGATCGCGCTGCTCCTCCTGCTGGGTGACGTACGCCCGCAGCGTGGGCGCCAGCACGATGAACGCCATCAAGATCACCACGAAGAGCACCAGTCCGCGCACCGTGATCTGGCGCGGCTCGGTCGCCTCCTCGCGGGTCGCTCCGCCGCGCCGCGCAGTGGCGGACCGTCGAGTTGCGGAGGGCTTCGGCTGCGGCTTGCTCTGCGGACGGACCGACTTGGGTGCCGGCCGGGACGATGCCGAGCGCGGCGCGCTGCGCGAGGCGCCGCTGCGGGTGGCGGCACGTCCGGGTGCGCGCCCGGACGTGGTGCGGGGAACTGTTTTGCCGGCCGCCGCCTTGCCCGCTGCGCCCCCGTGGACCTGCGTGGGGTGGACCGACCACCCGCGGCCTGACCAGTGGCCGTGCTGGCGCCCGCTGCCTTGCTGGCGGCGGTCCTGCCACCTCCGGTGCGGCCCTTCGCCGGGGCGGTCTTCGTGGCCGTGGCTGCCTTGCTCGGGGTCGACGACGCGCGCGCAGGGGTGCGCGGTGAGGGAGGTCGTCGGGCAGCCACGACCCCATGGTCGCCCACGCTGGGCCGATTCTCCCGGAACGCCCGGCGCGAGTCGCTGGGTAGCGCTCCCCATCACACTCGCAAGGTGCCACTCGCTGTCGGTCCCGCGCCCCGATACCGACGACGAGTGGCACCCAGGCTTCGGTAGGTGCCATCCGCCGTCGGAAATCCCGGGCGGCACCGACGACGAGTGGCACCTCGCGGTGGTGGGCGAGGGCTCGGGACGCACCGACGACTGCCACCCCCGCTGGTAGGTGCCGTCCGCCGTCGACACCCCGAGCGACACCAACAACGAGTGGCGCCCAGGCTTCGGTAGGTGCCAACCGCCGTCGCTCATCCCGGGCGAGACCGACGACGAGCGGCACCTCGCGGGGCGCGGGGGCTCGGGACGCACGGACGGCGGGCACCCCGTGAGGTACCCGCCGTCAGTGATGGTTCGCGCAGAGCGCGAGGTCAGCGCTCGCTCAGGCGCTGGTGCCCTTCCACCGGGGGAAGGCGCCCGCACCGGCGTACCGGGCTGCGGCGTCCAGCTCGTCCTCGATGCGCAGGAGCTGGTTGTACTTGTTGATCCGCTCACCACGGGCGGGGGCACCAGTCTTGATCTGGCCGGCGTTCACCGCCACCGAGAGGTCGGCGATCGTGGTGTCCTCGGTCTCACCGCTGCGGTGGGAGACCATCGCGGTGAAGCCGTTGCGCTGCGCGAGCTCCACGGCGTCCAGGGTCTCGGTGAGCGAACCGATCTGGTTCAGCTTCACCAGCAGCGAGTTCGCCGCCTTGGTCTCGATGCCCTTGGCGAGGCGCTCCGGGTTGGTCACGAACAGGTCGTCACCGACGATCTGCACCTTGTCACCGATCTTGGCCACGAGCTCGGACCAGGAGTCCCACTCGTCCTCGCTCAGCGGGTCCTCGATGGAGACCAGCGGGTACTTGGCCACGAGGTCCTCGTAGTAGCTGATCAGCTCAGCCGGGGTGATGGACTTCCCCTCGAACTGGTAGGTGCCGTCGGAGAAGAACTCGGTCGAGGCCACATCCAGGGCGAGCGCGATCTGCTCACCCGGGGTGTAGCCGGCTTTCTCGATGGACTCGACAATCAGGTCCAGCGCGGCGTGGTTGCTCTCCAGGTTCGGCGCGAAACCGCCCTCGTCGCCCAGGCCGGTGGCCAGGCCGCGCTCCTTGAGCACACCCTTGAGCGCGTGGTAGACCTCCGCGCCCCAGCGCAGCGCCTCCTTGAAGGAGCTCGCACCGATCGGAGCGATCATGAACTCCTGGATGTCCACGTTGGAGTCGGCGTGCGACCCACCGTTGAGGATGTTCATCATCGGCACCGGCAGCACGTGCGCGTTCGGCCCACCGACGTAGCGGAACAGGGACAGGTCGGCGCTCTCGGCGGCGGCGCGCGCGGCCGCGAGGGAGACGCCGAGGATGGCGTTCGCGCCGAGCTTGCCCTTGTTCGGGCTGCCGTCGAGGTCGATCAGGGTCTGGTCGAGGTGGCGCTGGTCCGCGGCGTCGAGGCCGAGGATCTCCGGAGCGATGGTCTCGGTGACCGCGGCCACGGCGTTCTCCACGCCCTTGCCCAGGTAACGGCCCTTGTCGCCGTCACGGCGCTCCACCGCTTCGAATGCACCGGTGGATGCGCCCGAGGGAACTGCGGCGCGCGCGAACGAACCGTCCTCCAGGGCGATCTCCACCTCAACGGTCGGGTTTCCGCGAGAGTCGAGGATCTCGCGTGCTCCGACGGCCTCGATACTGGCCACAGTGACTCCTTCTGATGGATTCTGGGATCGGCCCGTGGATGCAGGGCCGACGGATTTCCAGGGGCCACTGTAGTAGGGCCGGAATGCTAGGGCGCGAGAGTCTCGGCAGCTGGCACTCCCGCGGCCTCGGCCGCTCGTACGGCTGCCTCCAGGGTCCGTACCCGCTCCCGCAACGCCGCTTCGGCGTCCATACCGGCGGCCACCGCGTCCCGCACGACGGCGTCCAGTCGCCCGCCGATGTCATCGCCCGGTTCGGGAAGGGGCACCTGGGCACGTTCGGAGCGGCGCACCACCTTCTGGGTGCGTGCAAGAGCGGGCGTGGACGCGGGAATCCCATCGAGCAGTGAAGCGCGCTGCTTCTCCGCGGCCTTGAGCTGCTCCCAGCGCTCGTTCACGTCCGAGGCCGTCACTGACGGCGCCTCGCCCTCGCCACCGTCCTCGTGCGGGTCAGCGGCGAACACGTGCGGGTGCCGGGACGTGAGCTTCGCGACCAGGGTGCGAGCGACGTCGTCGAGGTCGAATGGCTCCCCGAGGCTCCCCTCGGCAGCCACGCGGGCATGAAAGAGGACCTGCAGCAACAGATCGCCGAGCTCTTCGAGGAGGTGCTCCCGATCGCCGCTCTCGGCGGCCTCGGCCAGCTCGTGCGCCTCCTCGATCGCGTACGGAGCGAGCGAGGCGTGCGTCTGCTCGGCGTCCCACGGGCAGCCGCCCGGTGAGCGCAGCCGGTCCATCACCGCCACCGCCTCGCGCAGCGGATCCGCGTGCGGCGCAGTCACGGCCGATTCCGTACCGTGCCTGCCGCTCGGCGAGGTCATCCCTGCTCAGGAGGCGCTGCCGGGGCGAGGAGCCAGTCGTGCTGGGCCGGTGCGATCGCGCTCCCCTCGGCGAGCTCCGGGTCCCAGCTCCCGTACCGGGGGCTGATCTCGACGTCGAGCTCGGCCATCTGTTCATTCATCGCCGCCCCGATAGCCTGCGCATCGGGACTCTGGCCCAGCTCACCACTGACGATCAGGAACCGGGCCACCTCGATCGCACCGGCCGGGTACGACTCCGGGGCCTCCACCTGCGCCTGCGCGGACAACCCGTCCAGGTACGTCTCGGTCTCATCCACCGATGCTGCGACCCCGTGCTCCGCGGCGACGTCGAGCAGCACCGGTGCCTGGATCATCGTGGCGAGCATCAGATCCGGACCGACTTCGGCGTTCAGGAACGGCGCCAGGGCCTCCGTGGTCTCTGCGAGCTCACTCTCGCTGATCGTCTCACCGTTGACCACGGCAGCGGCGCCGGGTTCACCGGCACACCCGGCGGCGAACAGGGCAGCGGACAACACCGCCACCACGGGAGGGACGATGCGGCGCGTACGGGACGTCATTGCCACGGGAGACCTTTCGGAGCGGTTCGGTACCGAGACCCATGGTAGAGCCCGTCGGCGATGGCCTGGTGCCATGAATCGTCGCTCCGTCGGGTGTACCGGCGACACATCGCGGCACCTGGCGACGTCGATCCGACCGGTTCTGGTAAAGGTTGTTGAGACTCTAAGATGTTCAGTGAGTACAGGTCACGTGTACTCTTAACTCATTCGAGGCCGCCGATCGGGAGGGAGGATCCCGTGCAGCTCGCCGTCTCCACCGTGATCTTCGCCTTGCGGGACCCCGATCGCCGCTCGGCACGAACGGCTCTCGACGCCCCTCATCCGGTGCTGTCCCTCCCGTTGGTCTGCCGCGTGCGCGAGCCCTACGACGGTTTCTGGGCCCTCCCCGGTGGCCCGCTCCGCGGCGAGGAAGGTCTCACCGACGCTGCCGCCCGCACGCTGGAGGAGACCACGGGCCTGCGCCCCACTTACCTGGAGCAGCTGTACGCCTTCGGCGAGCCGGACCGCTCCGGGGCCACGGCCGCTGAGCCCGGTGAACGGGTGGTCTCGGTCGTCTACTGGGCCTTGGTGAGCCAGCACGAGGCCGCACGCGCCCGCGTGGGTCAGAACGTGCGGTGGCTCGCGGCCGATCAGCTGCCCGATCTCGCCTTCGACCACAACCTCATCGTCGACTACGCCCTGTGGCGGCTCCGCACCAAGGTGGAGTACTCCCGGATCGCGCACGCTTTCCTGGGTGAGCACTTCACCCTGCGCGAGCTGCGCGAGGTGCACGAGCTGGTCCTGCAACGCGAGCTGGATCCCGCCAACTTCCGCCGACAGGTGGAGGCGAGCGACGCCGTCGTGCCCACGGAGTCCTTCCGCACCGGCGGGCGACATCGCCCGGCACGGCTCTACCGCTACAACACCGCAATCGCGCCGGTGGATCTCGGCCCTCTGGCCGCCCCGCCGACCACCCCTGAACCGAGTCCCACTCCCCCGGCCACGAGGAGCTCCCGATGAGCCAGACCGCCTCCGTCGACACCCGCATCCAGCTGATCACCACCCAGCAGGCACCGGGCAGCACGTGTTCACCCGACCTCGCACAGGGGCCGTGGGAGTTCGACCCACAGCCCGGGTACGGCCCCGGCGCGTCGATGGCCGACGAGATTCCCACCACCGCCCCCCGCCAGGGCGAGCTGCCGGACGCCTACAAGCAGGCCTCCACCGAGGACCTGCACGCACGCATCCGCGCCGCGAAGGAGACGCTGGGTGAGAAGCTGGTGATCCTCGGCCACTTCTACCAGCGCGACGAGATCATCGCCCACGCCGACTTCGTAGGCGACTCATTCCAACTCGCGAACGCCTCACTGACCCGCCCCGAGGCGGAGGCGATCGTGTTCTGCGGCGTGCACTTCATGGCCGAGACGGCTGACATGCTCTCCCAGCCCGAGCAGGCCGTGATCCTGCCGAACCTCGCGGCCGGCTGCTCGATGGCCGACATGGCCGACATCGATCAAGTGGAGGAGTGCTGGGAACAGCTGATGGACGTCTATGGCCCCACGGCCGACGACGGACGCCAGAGCGTCATCCCTGTCACCTACATGAACTCCTCCGCCGCCATCAAGGGGTTCTGCGGCCGCAACGGGGGCATCGTGTGCACCTCCTCCAATGCCGCCACGGTGCTGGAGTGGGCGTTCGAGCGTGGGCAGCGGGTGTTGTTCTTCCCCGACCAGCACCTCGGCCGCAACACCGCCAAGGCGATGGGCATCTCGCTGGATCAGATGCCCATGTGGAACCCGAACAAGCCGCTCGGCGGCAACGACGAGCAGTCGCTGCTCGACGCCGAGGTGATCCTCTGGCACGGCTTCTGCTCGGTGCACCGCAGGTTCACCGTCGCCCAGATCGAGGCGGCCCGTGCCGAACACCCGGGCGTCCGGGTGATCGTGCACCCCGAGTGCCCGATGCCCGTTGTGGATGCCGCGGACGAATCGGGGTCCACCGACTACATCACCAAGGCGATCGCCGCCGCGACCGAGCCGACCACCTTCGCGATCGGCACCGAGATCAACCTGGTGCAGCGCCTGGCCGCCGAGTACCCGCAGCACACCATCTTCTGCCTGGACCCGGTGGTCTGCCCGTGCTCGACGATGTACCGGATCCACCCGGGCTATCTCGCCTGGGTGCTGGAGTCCCTCGTCGATGGCACCGTGGTGAACCAGATCCAGGTGCCCGACGACGTCACCACACCCGCGCGGGTGGCGCTGGAGCGGATGCTCGCCGCCAAGCCACCGGCCGCGGCCGGGACGAGCGCATGACCCGCACCCTGGTGGTGGGTACCGGCATCGCCGGCCTCATCACCGCCCTCGCCCACCCCCGCCCCGAGCAGGTGCTGGTGGTCACCAAGTCCGAGCCCGCGGCCAGCAACACCTACGCCGCCCAGGGCGGGATCGCTGCCGTCACCCACCCCCCGGCCCCGGGCGACAGCGTGGCCTCGCACGTGTCCGACACCCTCACCGCCGGCGCCGGGCACTGCGACCCCGCTGCCGTGCAGGCTCTGTGCGCCGACGGTGCGGACCGGATCGTCGACCTACTCGCAGCCGGGGTGCCGTTCGACCGGACCACCGACGGCGAGCTCTCCCGCGGCCTGGAGGCCGCCCATTCGGTGGCGCGGATCCTGCACGCCGGTGGGGACGCCACCGGGGCCGGGATTGCCGATGCTCTACTGGCCACCGCGGCACGCGCCGGCATCGAGGTGCGCGGGCACACCCTGGTCACCGAGCTGATCACCGACGGCGGACGCGTGCGTGGCGCACGTGTGCTCACCTCCTCCGGTGGGCAGGAAGAGCTGGCCGCTGACGCCGTCGTGCTGGCCACCGGAGGGGCGGGCCAGCTATACCCGTACACCTCCAACCCCGCCGTGGCCACCGGTGACGGGGTTGCCCTGGCCGCTCGGGCCGGTGCCGCGCTGGCGGACCTGGAGTTCTACCAGTTCCACCCCACCACGCTGGCGCTGCCGGGCAACTTCCTCGTCTCGGAGGCGGTCCGCGGCGAGGGTGCCGTCCTGCGGGATGCGGCCGGGGAACGGTTCATGATCGGCGTGCATCCCGATGCCGAGCTCGCCCCGCGGGACGTGGTGGCCCGCGCCGTCGCGGACCGGATGCGCAGCACGGGCGCGCCGGTGAGCCTCGACGCCACCGCGCTCGGGGCAACCCGGCTCGCCGAGCGGTTCCCCAGCATCGACACCGCCGCGCGGGCTGCCGGACTGGACTGGGCTCGCGAGCCGGTCCCGATTACGCCGGCCGCGCACTACTGGATGGGCGGGGTGACCACCGACCTGGCCGGACGTACCTCCGTGCCCGGGCTCTACGCCATCGGAGAGGTGGCCCGCACGGGGGTGCACGGAGCGAACCGGCTCGCCTCCAACTCCCTCCTCGAAGGTGCCGTGTTCGGGCACCGTGCCGCACTGGCAGTGGCCGCGGACATCAGCACTGTCGACTGGTCGCCCGCTCTCCACGCGCCCGATCAGAACGATGCGTCGATCACCAGCAGCACCCTCGCCTACCCGAACTGCACCCGGGCGAGCCTGCAGGACTTGATGTGGGACGCCGTCGGACTGGGCCGGGACGGGGAGGAGCTCGCTGCGGCCGAGCGCACGCTCGCCGGATGGGCCGGGGGCGCACCTGCCTCCGCGGTGAGCACCTACGAGGACGCCAACCTGTTCCTGCTGGCCCGGCTCACCGCCCGGGCCGCCCGACTGCGCACCGACTCGATCGGTGCGCACCACCGTGACGACGCACGAGTCCTGGAGACGGCCTCATGATGACGCCCGCACACATCGAGACGGTGGTCGCCGCCGCACTCGCCGAGGATGCGCCCTGGGGCGACGTCACCGGCGGGGCGTTCGTTCCGCCGTCGGCCTACGCGACCGCGCTGCTGCGCGCCCGGACTGAAGGAACCTTGGCAGGTTCGGAGGTGGCAAGCACCGCGTTCCGGCTGGTCGACGCCGACACGGTGGTGCGCTGGGAGCGGGCCGACGGCGATCGGTTCAGCCACGGAGACACCCTCGCCCGGGTGCAGGGGTCAGCGCGCGAGGTGCTGCGGGCGGAGCGGATCGCCCTGAACTTCGTGCAGCGCATGTCCGGGATCGCCACCCTCACCGCGGCGTTCGTGGACGCAGTGGCCGGCACCGGGGTGCGGATCGTCGACACCCGCAAGACCACACCCGGGCTGCGGGCGCTGGAGAAGCACGCCGTCCGCGCCGGGGGCGGGCACAATCACCGGTTCTCCCTCTCGGACGCGGTGATGGTCAAGGACAACCACCTCGCGGTGGCGCGGGCCGCCGGCATCGGGGTGACCGAGGCGATCGGCGCCGCCAAGCAGCAGCTCGGGCACACCACCCACCTGGAGGTGGAGGTCGATCGGATCGAACAGATCCAGCCGGTGCTGGCCGCCGGGGTGGACACGATCATGCTCGACAACTTCTCCCTCGAGGACCTGCGCGCCGGGGTGACGCTGGTGGCTGGGCGAGCGATCGTGGAGGCGAGCGGGGCGATTGGCCTGGATACGGTACGGGCTGTGGCCGAGACCGGGGTGGACGTGATCAGCGTGGGTGCGCTGACGCACTCGGCGCCGGCCCTGGATCTCGGACTGGACATCGAGGTGGCATGACGGCGCTGTACCTGGATGCCGCAGCGACCACCGCGATGCGCCGCGAGGCATTGGAGGCGATGTGGCCCTATCTCACCGGAGAGTTCGGGAACCCGTCGAGCCATCACAGCCTGGGTGAACGAGCGGCGGCGGGGCTGCAGGAGGCGCGGCGGTCCGTCGCTCGCGTGCTGGGCTGCCGGGCGAGCGAGGTGACGTTCACCTCCGGGGGACCGAGTGCGACAACCTGGCCATCAAGGGGCTGGCGTTGGCGAACCCGCGCGGGCGCCACCTGGTGACCTCGGGAATCGAGCACGAGGCGGTGCTGGAGTCGGTGGACTACCTGCGCCGGGTGCACGGGTTCGAGGTGTCCAC
The DNA here is from genome assembly GCF_900105765.1 of Ruania alba. Lineage (NCBI taxonomy): Bacteria > Bacillati > Actinomycetota > Actinomycetes > Micrococcales > Ruaniaceae > Ruania > Ruania alba. Next base: position 1,987,514 of record NZ_FNTX01000002.1, on the reverse strand, counting down.
GGTGCCGGTGGACGGTGCCGGCGTGGTGACGGCGGATGCGTTGCGGTCGGTGCTGCGCGAGGACACCACGCTGGTGAGCATCGCGCTGGCGAACAACGAGATCGGGACCGTGCAGGACGTCGCCGCGCTGGCCGAGGCGGCCCACGCGGTGGGTGCACTGATGCACACCGACGCGGTGCAGGCCGCCGGCTGGCTGCCGCTGGAGGTCGGCCGGCTCGGGGTCGACGCGCTGAGCCTCTCCGGGCACAAGGTCGGTGCCGGCAAGGGCATCGGCGCGGTGTTCCTGCGTGGTCGCCTTCCGGTGGAGCCTGTCCTGCACGGGGGTGGGCAGGAGCGCGAGCGCCGGTCAGGGACCGAGAACGTGGCCGGGGCGGTGGCGATGGGGGTAGCGCTGTCGTTGGCTGAGTCCGAGCGGGAGGCGCGGGTGGCGCGGGTCGGGGCGGCGATGGCCGACTTCACCGCGCGGGTGCTGGAGCTGGTGCCGGCGGCGCAGCTCACCGGAAGTCCGGCCGCACCACCGCCAGGGGCGGGGTCGATACGGGACGGGAGTACCGCCGTCGGACGACTGCCCAACCATGCCTCGTTCTGCTTCCCGGGGGTCTCGGGCGAGGCGGTGCTGCTGGAGCTGGAACGGCGCGGGGTGATCAGCTCGAGCGGGTCGGCGTGCGCGGCGGGGTCGGACGAGCCCTCGCATGTGCTCCTGGCCTGCGGGATCGCGCCGGAGGTGGCGCAGACGTCGGTGCGCTTCACAGCCGGTGCCGACGTCGATGCCGAGGGCCTGGCGGCCGCCGCGGACCTGGTGGCCGAGTCGGTGGGCGCGCTCGCCGGGTAGGTGCCGCTCGCTGTCGGTATCGCCCCGGTAGGTGCCACTCGCCGTCGGCACCGGCCCGCGAAGTGCCACCCGTCGTCACCACCACCCCGCGAGGTGCCACTCGCCGTCGGCACCGGCCCGCGAAGTGCCACTCGTCGTCGGCATCTCGGCGTGCTGACGACGACCCATGGCACCAACCCGCGAGGTCATACCAGCGTGGTGCCAACGGTTGTCGGGATGAGGGCGGGCGGCGACGAATGATGGCACCTCGCTCACCGGGTAGGTGCCGGTATCCGTCGGCAGCCGGTGGCACTATGCCGCGTGTCGGAGGGCCGGTCGCCATCCGCGATCGATCAACGCGTCGCGGATCTCGGCGACGATCCGGGCGCGCGCGGCGCCACGGTGCGACTTGTTGACACGGATCACCAGCCATCCCGCGCGACCGAAGGCGTTCAGCCGGTCCACGTCGGTGTTGTACTGGCCGATGTCCGTCCGATGATGGTCGCCGTCGTACTCGACGATCACCTTCTGCTCGCGGAACACCATGTCGCCGTACCCTATGAACTCACCATCGGCGTCGTAGATCGCCGGATTGATCTCCGGCTCCGGAAGGCCCGCCTGGATGAGGTCGACGCGCAGCGACGACTCCTGCCCGGAGTCCGTGCCGGGGCGCACATCGAGCAGAGCTCGGTACAGCCGGCCATGTCCGGGCACTCCGCGCAGCGAGTCGACTGCGGCCTGCAACTGGTCGATCGTCGCCATCGGCTGTTGTCGGCGAAGGAGCGAGTCCCCGACCGCCACCAGTTCCCGCTCACTCAGCACCCAGGCCAGTTGACGCCAGGTGGAGACCGGCGAGGACGTCGGCACGCCGTCATGATCGCCACTGCCTGCGTGGTCCTTGACCTGCACCACCGATGTGTACCGGCGATCGAGGTGGTGCCCACGGACCCCGTCCAACCGCGGCGACCTACCGGGATTGAACACTGCGAGATCGATCGCTGTGTCGCCACGAAAGCGCGCCGGCAACGGGAGACCGTGCAGCCGCGCAGCTGTGGCATGGGAGATGAAGCAGTCCGGGCGCACCTCCGCGAGCGCGCGACACAGGTCGAGCAGCGTGGGCTCGCGATCAGCCGGCAGGCGGGTCCCGACGAAGGGTGCGACAAGGTCGGCACGGCGGAGTCGCTCCGGATGAACTCCCTGATCAACGGCTTGTCTGACGGCGAAAGGCCGGTCCACCAGGTTCGACGGCAACGGGTGAGGAGGTCTCATGAACCGACCGTGGCGCGTGCGGCATCGCGATGTCGGGGCACATCGACCGTGCTGTGGATAGAGGTGCATGTCCACAGCCAGAAAGTCCACGAGGTGCGACGTGTGCAAAGTGCCGGTCGTCGTCGCGATCAGCGCGGGCGAGCGACGAGGAGTGGCACCTACCGTGGCGCCCATTCCCGGTAGGTGCCGGTCGTCGTCGCGATCGGGGCGCATTGGCGACAAGGAGTGGCACCTCGCCGTGGGCACCGATCCCGGTAGGTGACACCGATCGTCGCCAACCGCCCCCAGATGCGACCAACGATGGCACCTCGTGGCGCCACACCGACCAACGATGGCACCTCGTGGCGGCACACCGACCAACGATGGCACCTCGCCGCCGGGACTCGACAAGCAGCGGCACCTACCGGCCTAGCGTGTCCCAACCCGAGCGTGTCCCAACCCGAGTGGCTCCGACCTGGCAACGCGCCGCACATGTACCTGTTGCCCCGGGTGTAAACGAGCGTTTACACTGGTCAGATGATGGATGAAGCGCGGCGAGAGGCACCGCAACCGGGCAGCACGCCCGAGCGGATCCTCGCGGCTGCCGTGCGCCGGTTCGGCGCGGACGGCTTCGGCGTCGGGCTGCGAGAGATCGGGGCTGACGCCGGCGTCAGCGCGGCCTTGGTGATCCGGCACTACGGATCCAAAGACGGCCTGCGCCGCGCCTGTGACGAGCACGTCCTCACGGAGGTGCGCCGGGTCAAGATGGAGTCCGTCGGCGCCACCGATACCCGCAGTCTGCTCGAGCAGCTCGCACACATCGAGGAGTTCGCACCACTGACCGGCTATGTGATCGCCAGTCTCATCGACGGCGGCGAGCTCGCCCGGGACCTGATCGAGCACATGATCGCCGACGCCGTCGACTACATGGCCGAGGGAGAGCGGACCGGAAAAATCAAGCCCAGTCGCGACCCGGAAGCACGAGCGCGCTACCTCACGTACTCCGGGCTGGGCGGACTGCTGCTGCAGATCCGGCTCGCGCAGGTGGACGGTCCACGCGATCCCGTCGCCATGTTGCGCACCTACATGGAGAAGTCCATGATCCCCAGCCTCGAGCTCTACACCGAGGGCATCTTCACTGACAGCCGCATCCTGGACGCCGTCCTCGAGGCCGGGTACGGGCACCAGCAGAACGGGGCCATCCCCGCCCCGCACGACGTCGCGACCGACCCGCCGAACGAGACCTCGGCGCCACCCGGGCAGCACGCCCGCTGACCGGCGCCGCACCCACCTCCGCAATGGAGCAACGCTCCCGCCTGACCCCGGCGACCTGAATCGCCATGCCCACAAGGAGGCACCCGATGACCGACGTCATCACGATCAACACCCTCGTCAAGGACTACGGCCGCGTCCGCGCACTGGACGGCCTCGACCTGTCTGTCGCCCCCGGCGAGGTGCACGGCCTGCTCGGCCCGAACGGCGCCGGCAAGACCACCACCATCCGCATCCTGCTCGGCCTGCTACGACCCACGTCCGGCACTGCCCGGCTGTTCGGTCAGGACCCGGCGGCCGACGCCGTCGCCCTGCACCGGCGACTCGCCTACGTGCCGGGCGACGTGGAGCTGTGGCCCAACCTCACCGGCGGAGAGGCGATCGACGTGTTCTCGCGCCTGCGCGGTGGAGCAGACCGCTCGCTGGTGGAGTCCCTCGCGGGGCGTTTCGATCTGGACCTGCGCAAGAAGGGACGCACCTACTCCAAGGGGAACCGGCAGAAGGTTGCTCTGGTCGCCGCGCTGGCCAGCGAGGTGGATCTGCTCATCCTGGACGAGCCGACGGCGGGCCTCGACCCGCTGATGGAGGCCGTCTTCCAGGAGTGCATCGCCGAGGCGAAGGCGAAGGGCGTCTCCGTGCTGCTCTCCAGCCACATCCTCGCCCAGGTGGAGGCGCTGGCGGACCGCGTCTCCATCGTGCGCGCCGGGAAGACCATCGAGACCGGCACACTGGCCGAGCTGCGTCACCTCACCCGTACCTCGGTGGTGGTGACCACGGAGCAGCCCGCCACCGCGATCGCCGATCTCACCGGAGTGCACAACCTCACCACCGCCGACGGCGAGACTCGCCTCGAGGTGGACGGTGAGCAGGTGGATGCTCTGATGCGCGCCCTGGCCCCGCTCGGTGTGCGTTCGATCGTCGCCCACCCGCCGACGCTGGAGCAGCTGCTGCTGCGTCACTACGGCAGCGACGAGGAAACGAACGCAGCAGCCACCGCCGAGCCGGTGGCAGCCGGCAAGCACACGGGGAGCACCCGATGACCACCGCGACCCGCACAGCCACATCTGCGGCACGCGCGAGCGGCCCCCTCACCGGGACGGGCCACCTGCTGCGGTTCATGCTTCGGCGCGACCGGATCCGACTGCCTGCCTGGGTGATCGGGATCGGCATCTTCGTGCCGTACTTCTTCACTGCGTTCCAGACGCTGTTCCCATCGGAGGACGAGCTGGCGAGCCTGTCCGCCTTCACCTCAGGGCCGATGATCGGCCTGCTCGGCGGGCCGGGATACGGGCTCGGTGACGGACTCAGCTACCAGACCTTCTTCACCGCGATCTACGTCACGTACTTCATGCTCGCCGCTGCGCTGATGAACATCCTGCTCGTCTCCCGGCACACCCGGATGGAGGAGCAGACCGGCCGGGCCGAGCTGATCCGGGCCAACGTCGTCGGCAGGTACGCCTCGCTCACGGCCACCCTCATCACGGCACTGATCAGCAACGCCCTCATCACGCTCGTCATGTGGGGTGGGCTGCTGGCGTTCGACTCGCCCGCCTCCGGTGCACTGCTCGTGGCGCTCGGGACCGGCCTGTTCGGACTGGTGTTCGCTGGCGTGGCGGCGACCGCCGCCCAGATCAGCGAGTACTCCCGGGTGGGCAGCGGCATCGCCGGCGCCGTGCTCGGCGGCACCTACGTGCTGCGCGCAGCCGGGGACATGAGCAGTGAGCACGGCAACCTGCTCTCCTGGATCACCCCGTACGCCTGGTCGCAGCAGACCCGGGCATTCGTGGACGAACGGTGGTGGCCGCTCGGGATCTCGGTGCTCGTGGCCGCGGCGCTGGTCGCCTTGGCGTACCGACTCTCGGACCGTCGCGACCTCGGTGCCGGCCTACGCGCTTCCCGGCGCGGCCGAGCGGGCGCCCCGGACTGGCTGACCAGTCCGACCGCACTCGCCCTCCGCCTGCACCGCGGCGGTATCCGTGGCTGGGCGATCGGCCTGATCATCGCCGGCCTCGTCTACGGCAGCACCACCGGACCGTTCGTGGACTCCTTCGCCGACATGAGCGGAACCATGGGCACGATGTTCACCGGCGGCCCGGACCCTGTGCTCGGCTACCTCAACACCCTGATGGTGATGATGGTGATCACCACAGCGGTCTACGCTCTGCTCGCGATCATGCGCGCCAAGTCCGAGGAACTGGACGGACGGGCGGAGCCGGTGCTGGCCACCGCTACCAGCAAGCAGGCCTGGCTGGCCGGGCATGTGCTCGTGACGGCGGTCGCTTCCGTGGTGCTGCTGGTGCTCGCCTGCGCAGCCATGGGTCTGACGGCGGCCGCCAGCACCGGTGACTGGGACCTGCTCGGACAGATGACAGTGGCCGGTCTCGTCGGGACACCGGCGGTGCTGGTGATCGTCGGGCTTGCCACCGCTCTATACGGACTCTCCCCCCGGCTCATGGCGATCGCCTCCGTGGTGGTGGCCTTCAGCGGTCTCGCCGCCTTCTTCGGGGAGCTGCTGGATCTGCCGGAGGTGCTGCTGGCGATCTCGCCGTGGTACCACACCCCGACTGTCCCCGGCGGGGACATCACGGGGGCGCCACTGCTGGCTCAACTGGCCGTGGCTGCCGGACTGGCCGTCCTGGGACTGCTGGCGTTCCGCCGTCGGGACCTGGTCACCACCTGAGAACCGGAAATCGCACGTCGATCTGGTCGCCAGATCGACGTGCGATTTCCGCGTCAGCGACGCCGGCCGCTCAGGTACACGTAGGCACTCGTCGCCACCACGGCTCCGCCGATCGCCACCGCCCACCACGGGAACGGCATCGGTGCCGGCGGACGGGACGCGAGCTCGACCGACTCCGGTGGAGTGGGGAGCACCCGCTCCCCCGTCACCAGGATGCGGTGGCTGTTCACACCGAGCGGGGTACAGGTCACGAGGGTGACCAGGTCCTCGCCCTGCCGCGGATACAGGGTCTGCGTCTCGTCCGGCTCGACCACCTGGCGGTCGATCACTTGATAGGTCAGCACCTCGCCGACCACCTGGATGGTGAAGGTGTCGCCGATCGCGACCTCGTCCAGGTGCGTGAACATCTCGGCCGAGGCGAGGCCGCGGTGCGCGGTCAGCACGGCGTGCGTACTCGCTCCCCCCACGGGCAACGACGTTCCCTCCAGGTGTCCGGCACCGCGGAGCAGTACCTCGTCGCTGGTGCCGTGGTAGACCGGGAGGTCCACACCGATCGTCGGGATGACGATCCGGGCCATCGGACCGCCGCCGGCCACCAGCTGCTGGTCGTAGGACGTGCCGTCGACGCCCTGCGCCGCCGGCAGACGCGCACCGGCGCCCAGCGTCGCCACTCCCCCGGTCAGTTCCTCGTTGTACTCCCGCGCGGTGGCCAGCTCGTCGGCCTGACCCTGCGGCCCCAGAACCTCCACCTCGCCGGTGAGCTCGGCGATCTCCTCGGCCTGCCGGAGGGAGGCGTACCAGTTCGCGACAGTGGGAAGCAGGAGGACGGCGACGCCGAGCAGGCAGATCACCGACACCACGAGTGAGAGGCGGTTCAACCGCCAGCTGCGCCGATGCGGGAGGGGCGGTGCGGGGTGCTCGCCGGCACGGGCCTCGATCGTGTGTGGGTTCACCTGGGCCTCCTGTCCACCCGTCACCGGCTCGGCTCGATCCGAGATGGGTGACGGAGACGGAGCGCTTGGGGAGAGCGCTCCGCCTCCATCACCCCCGCAGGCACGTGCCTCAGCGGCGCGCCCCGCGGCGGGCCAGGGTCACCGCAGTTCCGACCGCGATGAGGATCAGACCGATACCCAGTGCCGTGAACAGGGCCACGCCCTCACCACCGGTGAGCGGAAGCTCGACGTCCGGGATCTTCTCGTTGGCCACCTCGACGACGGTCGCCTCCTCCAGCGAGCCGGCCGTGACGGTCACCTCGATACGTCCGGTGACGGGTAGGTAGCGATCCGGAGCGGTGACCTCGTCCAGGTAGTACGTCCCGGCCTTCAGGCCCGGGATGAGAACGGTGCCGTCCGCATCCGTGGTGAACTGGGTAGCGCCATCCACGGCGATCGGGTCACCGCCGGTCGCCTCGAGGTAGACCTCGAAGACGGCTCCCTCCAGTCCGACCCGCGGGTCGGTGTCCACGTCGTACTTGGCGATCTGCACCGCACCCCAGAGGGTCTCGACGGTGTTGGAGGTGATCTCGTGGTCGTTGATGAAGGTGACGACGTCATTGGTGATGGTGCCGTCGCCGATCGCGGTGACGGTGGTCTCGAACGCCACGGTCACCGTTCCTCCCGGTGCGGCGGCCAGCTTCGCCAGACCGCTGGCCGTGAACTCCACGGTCAGCGTCCCCCCGGTGGCCACCGCCGGTTCCGTCACGGTGTAGTCGAGCGGGTCGAGGGTGATCGCCACGGCGGCACCGTCCACTGCGGTCACCACGGTGGTTCCCGCGGTGACGGCCAGGCGGGTGTCCAGGTCGTCGACGATGCTGTAGCCGGCCAGGTCCTCGGTACCGAAGAAGCTCGGGATGGCCGAGTCGACCGTGAACGAGACGGTGTCACCGAGGCCGTAGGCGTCGGAGTCGTCGAGGCTCTTCTCGTTCTCACCGAGCGCGTTCTTCGGGTACACGTGCACGTCGTAGAGCCAGGTGGACTCGCCGTCGATCGTGGTCGGCAACGGGATCATCACGATGAATGGCTCCACCGGGGCGACGATCTGGTTCGCGCCGGGGTTCGTCTCTTCGACGTAGTAGACCCCCATCGACAACGAGCCGAAGGTCGTAGTGCCGTCCGCCAGGGTGCTCTGGCTCCCGACGACGGCGCTCGTGTGCCCGGTCAGGTCACCACCGGCTGCCACCGAGGTCACCAGCGCGTCCGCCTCGTTCCACCCCTCGTTGGTGGTCAGGTCGATGTCGGTGACCTGGGTGAGCGTGAACTCCACGCCCGCCAACGGGTTGAGGGTCGGGTCCGGGGTGATCTCACTCCCGTCGTTCGGCAACCCCGGGTCCGTGTTCGGGCTCTCGTACTTGTGGATGGTGAGCGAGCCGGTGGCATCCGGGTCGAGGTTGGGGCCGGGGGCGGCACCCGCCGGGGCGGACAGGGCGACCATGCCGAGCACGCCCAGTGCGGCTGCGCTCACCGCCGCTGCGAGCCGCCTCAGCGGCCGGTGACTACGAGACATTCTTTCCTCCTGGGTGATGGCGCTGCGGATGTCAGGTGCTGCGGAACGTGCGATGGTCATGGCGTCACCGGTCCGGCGGCGCGTCGGCGCCACTGGTAGACGACGAGCCCGCCTGCCAGGACCAGCAAGGTGAGGCCGGTAAGCAGCACCGCGTCGGTGCTCGTCCCACCGGTGAGCGGGAGGGTGACGGCGGGAGGTGCGTCATTGACGAACCGATAGGTCGCGTGGGTGCCGGGGGCGACCTGGACGGCGTTGTCGACCACCGTGGTCCACTCACCGGTGTCGTCGTCCCAGACCTCCAACGCCAGCTCGCGGTAGGCGATCGTGCTGCCGGCGGCAAGCTCCTCGGTGAGGATGTAGCTGCAGTCCGGCAGGATCTCGGCGGTGTTCGCGGCACTCTCCGTCTCAGCACCGGTCACCTCCACCACCGCAAGCTCCGCGACGGCGCAGTCCGGGGTGGCCGTCAGCGTCCAGTCGTCCGGCGAGAGCACGTCGGTCGAACCGTCGTCGATGTGCTTGAGCAGGGTGATCATCGCGGTGGTGTTCGTGACCGTGCAGGTCACGTCGGCGCCGTAGGCCACGGTGACCGCGCCGCCCGTCACCTCGACCGGTGCGTCCTGCCCGTCCACGCAGACCCAGTCGCCGCTCTGGAGGTAGGTGATCGGACCGTCGGACTCGCTGAGCGCGTACGGCTCGGCGGCGACGACCACCTGCCCGGTCACCTCCGGCGACCCGCTGGCACCGGTGACGGTGTGCTCCTCCGGGCCGGCCGCCGTCAGGGTCCACGCCTCGGGCAGCGCGCTGCCGAACGCGACATCCTTGACCAGCGTGAGGGTCTGCGTGCAGGTGACCGTGTTGACCACCTCGAGCAGGTTCGGATCGGGCGTGAGGGTCACGGTGTGGTCAACGCTCAGCGTCTCCACGCCGTCGATCGTGGTGACCAGCCCACACGCCTCGGGAAGTCCGGTGACCTCCTCAGCGACAGTCACCTCAGTACCGACGAGATAGCCGTCGTAGGCGATGCCGAAGTCGGCATTCACGCCGTCCAGGGTGAGTTGCGCCTCGCCGACGGGCTGGTCGCCGTCGGCGAACTCCTCCCCGTCCACGAACCACGTCTTGAGCACCTGCAGGCCCACCTCGGCGGTGTTGGTGACGGTGCAGGTGATGGCCTCTCCCGGAGCCACCGTGACGACGTCACCGTCCGCTGCGATCGGGGTGCACTCCAGCCCGGTCTGCTGGTAGCCGTCCGGTCCGCCGGTCTCCCCGATCGTGTACACGCCGGACTCGACGTGAGCCGTGGTGACCGCTGCCGATCCACTGCTCCCGCTGAGCGGCGTGGGACCGACGGCGGTGAGCGTCCACGCAGCCGGGTCTGCCTCACCGACGACGTTCTTCACCAGGGTGAGATACGTGCACGTCACAGTGTTGGTGACCGTGTAGGAGTTGAGACCGGCGGTGAGGCTGTGGTCACCAAGATCACCGGAGGGAACATTGGTGCACCCCGGTGGCAGGTCGGTGACCTGCTCGCCGATGGTGACGACGTCCCCCGCCTCGTAGTCCGTGGTGCCGTCACTGTGCTGGGTGTAGGTGGTGCCGAACTCGGCCGTGTCCTGATCGGTGAGGCTCAGGGACGCCGTCCCGAACGGCTGATCGCCGTCGTCGAAGGTATCCCCGTCGATCACCCAGGTCTTGTCGACCTGCACCGAGGCGCAGGTGCTGGGGACGTTGAGGGAGATGGGCGCGATCCAGTCACCGAGCGAGGAGGTCTCCTCCGGTGAGGAGCTCGACCGCACGTTCACGGTCCCGAACTCTCCACTGCACCCAGCGTCTCCGAACAACGTGGTCAGGTTCACCGCCACCTCGCCGAAGGATCCGCTCAGCAGCTCCTCATTGGCCAGGTTGAATGTCGAGTCCTGGTTGATCTGGCCGACGAATCCGGCGGTGGAGCCGAGCGAGACCCAGGCGCTGCCGTTCCAGGTATGGGCATCCAGCAGCGCGAGCGTCACGTTCCCGGTCTGCTCGATCTTCAGCCGAAGGTCGCCGATCGAGCGATCGGGCACCGGTCCGGTGCTGTTCGGGAGCTGGTTAAGCTCCACGTGGTAGGACGTCGAGCCCGTGTTGTCCTGGCGCTCGAATGCCAGGAAGGCGTACACGTCGCCGCCCGCGGTGGTCGAGAAGGCGTACACGTTGCCCATGTCGGTCTTGCCCGGGGCGATCCCCGACCCGCTGGTCTGAGCCGCGCTCCACGGCCAGTTGTTCTCCTTGGAACCGCCGGTGAACTGGGTGGCATCGTCGTAACCGTCGACGGCAGCCGGTTGCCCGCCGACGGTGGACCAGTCCGAGGCGCCATTGGTGCAGAGGTTGCCGTCGATCTCGAAGCCGGCCGGCGTTCCGACTGGCCAGGCGGGACAGCCGGGCTCGAGCGCGAGGGGGGAGATCTCGTTGCTGGCGGAAAGCTGTTCGTCCGCGGACCGCTCCGCGTCGCCGGTGCCCTCCTCGGACGAGGTCTCGTCCGAGGTCGACGCCTCGGTCTGGTCCTCCTCAGTGAGGATGTCCTCGGTGACTTCCTCCTGGGTGGGAGTGTCCTCCGCCTGTTCCTCCTGGGCCGGCTCCTGCGCGGCTGATTCTTCGGGCACCGGCTCCGCGTCGGCCTGCTCGGTCGGCTCTGGGTCGGCCTGCTCGGTCGGCTCTGGGTCGGCTGGTTCGGTCAACTCCGGGTCGGCCTGCTCGGGCGGCTCCCCGCTCACCTGCTGGTCCGGCTCGGTGGCCTCCGACCCGGTCGTCGTCTCGGTCACGTCCTCGGTGACCTGCTCGTCAGCCACTGCAGACGCCGTGAACGTCACCGGTGCGGCGAGGCCGAGAGCCACCGCCAGCAGCCAGCCCAGCACCGGGCGCCGGACCGAGTCACCGACGGCACGCCGACGGCGCATGCCATGACGGGGTCCCACACTCGTCGACTGTCGAACTCGCATGAATTCTCTCCCCAATGCATGCAACAACGCGCGCCAATATTGCCCCACAAGGAGCAGTGAAAACAGTGCGACGAATTCTCGTGAGAATGCCGTCCACTGTCCGCGAATTCACAAGAACGGAACGGATTCCTCAAACTTATGATCGCTGAGCGCACGCTAGCACCGGGTGCGGGTGCTGGAAATACCGAGCCTGAAGTCTTCTTCGGGTCCACCGTCAGTGCCGCGGCAGGGGGTGAGGGAACGCAAGGAGTGCAGAATCCGCACTATACCGGGCGTATGCCGCGCACCAGAGGAGGGAGCGAGGTAGCGCACCTCACCCCCTCCTCACCCTCTCCTCACCCTTCGATTCGCCAAAAAACCACCCGTTGAACGGTCGATTATGACAACTTTCTCCCGCCCCAGAGAGGCGAATGCTTCGTCAGCATCGTTCGCGCAGGGGAACTTCGGGACCACCGAATACGACGACGGGGGAGCAGCCATGTGGCCACTCCCCCGTCGTCGACGTTCGACGGTCAGACGTGCTGTCTGCGCCGTCTCGTCACCACGATCGCGCCACCGGTGAGCACCAGGAGCACTGCTGCGAACAAGATCGACACGTCCGCACCCGTGTTCGGCAACCCTGGGACGGCGGGCGGGACTGCGGGCGGCGGCACCTCGTGCTCGGTGCACAACACGCTGCCAGGAACACACTCGCTCGGCGGCTCGTCACCGGCCCCGGTCACGAAGTTCGCCAGCTCGTGGTCACCTTGCTCGTCCCACGGCAGCACCTGCACCGTGTAGGTCACGGTCACCGTGGCACCCACGGCGATCGTGCCGGTCAGGTTCACGACCCCGCTGGTGTAGGCGGCGGTCACGGATTCGTCGTCCGCCACCGGTGCCTGAACCATCGAGGCATCGTCAAGCACGGCCCCGACGTGGTCGGTGAATGCGACCGGACCGTCGGCGGCACCCGTATTCGTGACGCTGAGCGTGTAGGTGACCACGTCCCCGTCGCTGACCTCGGTTCCCGACACAGGGTCAGAGCTCTTCACGATCGAGACATGTGGCACCTCGTGGCTCGTGCAATCCTCCTCGCCGTCAGCGCAGATGGGCTCCGGGGGCGGCTCGACACCGGGCGGCAGCAGGTAATTCGCCAACACCAGGTCTCCGGCAGGATCGGCATCCACCATCACCTGGTAGGTCACCGTGGCTGTGGCACCGCCGGCGAGCGTTCCGCTGATCTGGAACCGGGCCCCGTCGATCGTCGAGACCGTGAGGGTCTCGTCCGAGGAGGCCGGGTCGGTCACCACAGTCGCGTCGTCCAGCACGTGCGAGAGGTCATCCACGCGGTCCACCGCTCCGGACGCTGCGCCGTTGTTGTCGAACGTGAGCGTGTAGGTCAGGACCTGCCCCGGCAGCACCGTGGATCCGGAGACTGGGTCCGATGACTTCCTGTCGACGATCGCCGGTACAGGGTGCTCGGTGCAGTCCCTATCGCCGTCGTCACAGACTGGCTCCGAGGGCGGCTCGCTTCCCGGAGGCAGCAGGAAGTTCCCGATCACATGATCGCCCCGCTCCTCGTCCGGGAGCACGGTCGCTGCATACTCGACCGTCACCGTCTGCCCCGGCTGCAACGTACCGGTGATCGAGAACTGCCCATCGACGATCGCCGTGATCGTCAACGCCTCGTCCGAGGCCGTCGGAGCCACACTGATGTCTGCGTCGTCGAGCAGGTGCGAGACATCGTCCACCGCGTCCACCGGGCCTGCGGCCGCGCCCTCGTTGCTGAACGTCAAGGTGTACGCAATCACCTCATCGGGCAGCACCGTGGTCCCGGACGCCGGGTCCGAGGACTTGCTCTGCACGATCTCCGGTACCGGGTTGGCGGTGCATCGCGGGTCGTCCGCAGCACATTCGGGGTCTGGCGGCGGGTTCTGACCGGGCTCGAGCAGGACGTTGCCCAGGATGTTGTCCCCGCGAGCTCCGTCGGCGAGCACTCGCACCTGGTAGCTCACCGTGACCGTCTGGTCCACGTCGAGACCGCCAGTGACGGTGAACTGACCGTTGGCCACCTCCGAGGCGGTCAGGGCTTCACTCGAGGCAGCCGGTGGCGCAACAACTTCAGCATCGTCAAGCACGTGCGAGAGGTCGTCCACGGAGTCCACCGGGCCGGGGGCGGCACCGGTGTTGGTGTAGGTCAGGGTGTACGTCACCGTGTCGCCCGGGTGAACGGTCGATCCGTCCTCCGGGTCGACGCTCTTGGACTCCACGATCTCCGGGACGGGGTGTTCGGTGCAGAGCACGTCACCCACCGCACACTCCGACGGCGGTTCCTGGCCCGGGGGTGTCACGACGTTGATCAGCTCGTTGTCGCCCCGCTCATCGTCACCGAGCACGGTGACCGTGTATTGGACGGTCACTGCCGACATCGCGGGTACTGACCCGCTGACGGTGAACTGACCATCCTCGATCGCGGACACTGTCAGGTCGTCGGTGGAGGCGATCGGCTGCACGGTCACGTCGGCGTCGTCCAGCACGCCGGCGAGGTGATCACTCCAGCCGCCGACATCTGCGGCGGCGTTGCCCGTGTTGGTGAAGGTGATGGTGTACACCACCTCCTCACCCGGCATTACGGTCGAGAAGTCCGCCGGATCAGAGGACTTCTCCACGGAGAGGTTCGCGGCCGGAATCTCCACCCGAGCGCACGGCTCGCCCGTCTCTGGGTCCACGCCATTCTCATCCGCCGGGTCACACTCAGGGGTGGGCGGCGGGTTGGTACAGGTGGGGTCACCCTCATCACACTGCGGGATGAACGTCACGTTCACGAGAGTGGCGTCCCCGGTTCCCTGGTAGGTCACCGTGTAGGTGATCCTGACGGAGTCGCCGACGCCGAGCGGGCCGGACCATTGGATTCGTGGTTCATCGTAGGTGGGCGTCTCTCCCGTGCTCGCCTGCAGCGTCCGCGGGTCCAGCGATGCGTCATCGATCACCTCGCTCAGGTCATCGATCACCACGGCGGGCATCTCTTCGGTGAACGGCACGGCGCCGTCGTTGGTCGCCTCGACCGTGTAGGTCACGCTGTGGCCATCCACCGAGACCGTGGTGGTGTCGGCCACCTTCGTGATCGACAGCTCGGGCACAGGGTTCACCGTGCACCGCGGGTCACCGCTCACGCAGTCGGGACCCGGGGGAGGATCCTGCCCGGCCGGCACCACGAAGTTGGCCACCTGATTGTCACCACGCGCGCCATCTGCGAGCACCGTCGCTTCGTAGGTGACAGTCACCGTCTGTCCAGGACTGAGCGTTCCAGTGATGGTGAATCGCTGGTCGGCGATGGGGCCGACGGCCAGTGCCGTCCCGGAAGCCACCGGGTCACTGGTGATGATCGCATCGTCGAGAAGCTGCGCGAGCGAGTCGTACTCGTCGACCGTCCCGGGCGCCGTCCCGGTGTTGGCGATGGTGAGGGTGTAGCGGAGCACATCACCCGCCTCAACGACCGACCCCGATTCGGGTACGACCGTCTTGGCCACCTCGACCTGCGGAACGTAGTGCTCGGTACAGTGCGGATCCCCCTCGACGCAGTCGGCCGGCGGGTCTTGACCGGGCGGGACGACCACATTGGTGATGATGCTGTCACCGCGTGCCGCATCGGCAAGGACCCGCACCGTGTAGGTGACGGTCGCTGTGGTGTCGGCGGGCACAGAGCCGCTCACCGAGAACGTGCCATCCTCGACGTCCGACACCGTCAACGTGGTCGAACGCGGCGCCACTGTCACCTCGGCGTCATCCAGCACCTCGGCCAGGTGGTCGCTCCAGCCGTCGACGGAGGCGGCTGTGGTGCCCTCGTTCGTGAAGGTGATGGCGTAGACGATCTCCTGCCCGGCGGCCACCGTTGACCTATCGACCGGGCTCGAGGTCTTCTCGACGCTCAGCAAGGCACTCGGAATCTCCACTCGCCCGCACGGTTCACCGGTGTCCGGGTCGAGTCCGTTCTCATCGGCAGGGTCGCACTCTGGTGGTGGCGGAGGTGTCTCGTCGCACCTGGGGTCGCCGGCGTCGCACAGCGGAGCGAAGGCGACGTTCACGAGGGTGCCGTCCCCGGCATCTCGATCGAAGGTGACCGAATACGTGATCGTGACGGTCTGGTCCACCTCGAGCGCCCCGCTCCAGCTGACCTGCGGCTCGGAGTAGGTCGGGGCCTCGCCCAGGTCGGCCTGGATGGAGGTCGTGCTCAGCGTCGCGTCGTCGATCACGTCGGTCAGGTCGTCGATCACGACGGCGGGGCGCGCCTCGGTGTAGTCAGCGGTACCCGTGTTGGTGGCTTGCACGGTATACGTGACGGTCTGTCCGTCCGTACTCACCACCGCGGTGGCACTGGACTTCTCGATGGACAGGTCGGGCAGACCGTAGTTCACGGCGTCGCACGGCAGGCCAGTGGCAGGGTCAGTCCCACCCTCCAGGCACTCCTCGAGCGGCGGGGTGGTCGGCTCGCAGACCTCGTTCGGTTCGCACTCGGCGGCGAAGGCGACGTTGTCGACGGATCGGTCACCGGCTCCCGTCAGAGTCACGGAGTAGGTCACGCTCACGGTGTCGTTCACTCCGAGCGGGCCCTGCCACACCAGTCGGGGTTCGGTGTACTCCACCGTCCCTGTGCCCGCGGTCGCGTCATCGGCGTAGGTCGCATCGTCGAGCACAGCGGAAAGATCGTCGACGAAGGTCGCCGGGTCAGTGTCGGTGTACGGAGCAGCACCGGTGTTCGTCGCCGTCACGGTGTAGGTGACCGTGTCACCGACACGTGTGTCGACAGTCCGGTCCGAGGTCTTCTCGATGTCAAGGGCCGGGGCGGCGACGAGCGCGACCAGGTGGTCCTCCACCTCACCGTCGGCGATCACGCCGGTCGGCTCCGGTGCCGCCACGGCCCCCGGGATGGCCCGCAACCGGAGATAGGCATCACCGGGTTCGGTCCCGGCCGGGAACGTCAGGTCGACAGTCGTCGTCCCCGACTCTGCCGGGACGGTCGCAGTCGCGCGCTCTCCGGCTTCGAAAACGCCGTCTGCGTTGAGGTCGAGCCATCCGGCCACCGTCGCCGCCTCGGCGCTGATATTGGTCACGGTGACGCTCACTGAGGGAGCGGCCGCGTCCAGCTCGGTCCCACCACTGAGGCCGTCCTCGTCGGCCCCGTCGCCGTCGGCCGCAGTACCGGGGGAACCGTCGTCCTCGCCGTCGACGATCTCGCCCAGCATCAACGGAGTCGTTGATGTCGTCTCGTCGAGTGACGTCAGGATGTGCTGCGCGGCATCAGCACCGGTGGTCCCGTAGGTGTCTGGAGCATCGCCGAAGTCACGGGGAAAGGTCAGGACGGTCCGGCTCCAGTCGATGTGCAGGTAGTCCTGCCACGACTGGGAGATCTTGGTCAGCCGGACCTCCCCGAGCAACGTCCCGTCGTTCAGGCTGGCGGTGACATACGCGCTGGTGTCCGGGGAGTTCTCAGTTCCGGGATAGGAAACGTTCACGCGATAGGTGCCGCCACCTCGATCGGTCACCGTCATGGTCGGCGTTCCAACGCTGGTCGCTGCAGTGCCGAGGGTGAAGTCCACGGCAGATCGATCGGTCACGGCTGTCCCGTCCACACGGGCGAGTTCCAGATCGATCGTGAAGTTGCGCTGATCGATATCACCGATGCGGAACGTGCTGCCGGTGACGATCTGATCGGCAGTGTCGACCTGGTCCACGGCTCCCGCGTCGACATCGACCCATGAGTTGGACGAGGCGTCCATGAACGAGAACTGCAGGACACGACTCGGCCCGAACGCGAATCGGTTCAGGTTGTTGTACTCGACCGAGCCGGCGACGTCAGTGGTGGGATCCCCGGTGGACCACGTGCTCGACGGGGTGAAGTGGTAGTTCTCCCGGGTGCCGTCATAGTTGCCGTCGTCGTTGCTGGACGTGGCGGTCGTCGGCCGGCGCAAACGCTCCTCCGACTCGGTCCCCGCGACAGCCTCGGCCGGCGCGACCGCCGGGCCGACAGCGGTCGTGAGCATCGTCACGACCAACGTGAACACGGTCAGCAGTGCGAAACGCCGCCGCACTCGGGGACGCGACAAAGGCGTCGAAAACTCCATGCTGGATCCATCCCGGTACCGGGGGTACCTTGTACTTCGATCCCCCGACCGAGACCCAGCGCGTTGTGGGCCGAATGGACCGTAGCACACCATCAGCGGCCACGTGCGCCCCCGCTCACCTCTTACTGTCAGGGAACAGCACACCCCATGCGCACGTGCCGTTCATCGTCGGCGCGCGCTTGACTCGAAGCTCAGCGAGCCACCGTCGCGGCTGCCGCAACAGTCGCATGAGGGTCGATCACAGCGTCGATCAACTGGCTCACCCAGGTCAGCAGCGCCTCGTCCCGCAGCGGTGTGCCGCCCACCCGGGACGTCGTCGGGCCGGGCACGAGCACGGTCCGGACGGCCGGCTTGAGCACGGTGCCCGGGTAGAGGCGCTTGAGCCTGAGCTGGGCGGACTCGGCCAGCTCGACCGGCGCGAACCGGATGTACTTGCCCTGTGCGGTGATGTCGGCCAGCCCCACCGCGCGGGCCTGCACACGTAGCCTGGCGACGGCGAACAACCGCTCCACCGCCGGGGGTACCGGTCCGTAGCGGTCCACCAGCTCCTCCCGGACGGCGTCCAACGCATCCGCGTCGGACGCTTGCGAGAGCTTCGTGTACGCCTCCAGCCGGAGCCGTTCGTGGGAAATGTAGTCGTGCGGGACGTGCGCATCGATCGGCAGCTCGACCTTGAGATCGGCCAGTTCCTGGGGCGCCTCTCCCTTAAATGCAGCGACTGCTTCGGAGACCATCCGCACGTACAGGTCGAAGCCGACACCGGCGATGTGCCCGGACTGCTCGCCACCGAGGAGGTTCCCGGCTCCGCGGATCTCCAGATCCTTCATCGCCACCTGGATACCGGCTCCGAGGTCGGTGTGCGCGGCGATCGTCTGCAGCCGTTCGTGCGCGGTCTCGGTGAGCGGCTTCTCCGGCGGGTAGAGGAAGTACGCGTAGGCACGTTCCCGACCGCGACCCACGCGACCGCGCAGCTGGTGCAGTTGGGAGAGGCCGAACACGTCAGCGCGCTCGACGATGAGGGTGTTCGCGTTCGAGATGTCCAGCCCGGTCTCCACGATCGTGGTGCACACGAGCACGTCGAACCGCTTCTCCCAGAAGTCCACGATCACGCGCTCCAGCTCGTGCTCGTTCATCTTCCCGTGCGCCACGGCGATCCGGGCGTCCGGCACCAGTTCACGGAGCCGGGCGGCGGTGCGGTCGATGGATTCGACCCGGTTGTGTACGTAGAAGACCTGCCCCTCGCGGAGCAGCTCGCGCCGCACCGCGGCGGCGATCTGCTTCTCCGCGTAGGCGCCCACGTACGTGAGCACCGGGTGCCGTTCCTCCGGCGGGGTGGCGAGGGTGGACATTTCCCGGATCCCGGTCACCGCCATCTCGAGCGTCCGCGGGATCGGGGTGGCAGACATCGCGAGCACGTCCACGTTGGTGCGCAGCTGCTTCAGGGTCTCCTTGTGCTCCACCCCGAATCGCTGCTCCTCGTCGATCACCACCAGGCCCAGATTCTTGAAGTGGACCTCCCCGGTGAGCAAGCGGTGGGTTCCGATCACCACGTCCACGGCACCGGAGCGCACTCCCTCGCGCGTCGCCTCAGCCTCGGCCGCGGTCTGGAACCGGGAGAGCGCCTTGACCGTGACAGGGAAGCCGCTGTACCGCTCACCGAACGTGTCCAGGTGCTGCTGCACAAGGAGCGTGGTGGGCACCAGCACGGCCACCTGCTTGCCGTCCTGCACGGCCTTGAAGGCCGCCCGCACGGCAATCTCAGTCTTGCCGTAGCCCACGTCACCGGAGATGAGGCGGTCCATCGGAACCGACTTCTCCATGTCCGCCTTCACCTCCTCGATGCTGGAGAGTTGGTCCGGCGTCTCGACGAACGCGAACGCGTCCTCGAGCTCGCGCTGCCACGGCGTGTCAGGACCGAAGGCATGCCCCTCGGTGGCCATCCGTGCCGAGTAGAGCCGGATCAGTTCGCCGGCGATCTCCCTGATGGCGCGCCGGGCCCGGCCCTTGGTCTTGGCCCAGTCCGAGCCGCCCATCTTGTTCAGGCTCGGCGACTCACCGCCGGTGTACTTGGTGACCTGGTCCAGGGAGTCCGTGGGCACGAACAGTCGGTCACCGGGTTGCCCCTTCTTGGAGGCGGCGTACTCGATCACCATGTATTCACGGGTGACCGCGGACTTGCCGACGCCGACGGTGCGCTGGATGAGTTCGACGAATCTGCCGACACCGTGCTGCTCGTGCACCACGAAGTCGCCCGGCCGAAGGGCGAGCGGGTCCACCACGTTCCGGCGCTTGGACGGCAACGTGCGCATGTCCCGGGTGGACGTGCCGGCCCGTCCGGTGAGATCGGCCTCGGTGAAGACAGCCAGCCGCAGCTCTTCGTCGACGAATCCGCGCCCGATGCTGGCCGTGGTCACGAGCACCACACCGGTCGGCGGCAGGTCTGGGTCCTCCCCTGCCCTGGCCTCCGGACCTGCAGGTTCGATCGCGGCGACCAGCCGCGCCGGCACGTCAGCCTCGAGCAGCTGTTCGACCATCCGACGTGCCGGGCCGGCACCCTCGGTCACCAGGATCAGCCGCCATCCGGCGTGCGTGAGGTCCTTCAGATCAGCGACGGCACGGGCGGTCTCGCCGCGATACCCCTCCACGTCCCGGGTTCCCAGGGCGATGCCGCGGTGGACCTGGTCATCTGAGGTCTCGGCGAACTCATCCAGCTCGGCGTCGGCGCTGAACGCGGAGACGCGCCACCATCCGAGCCCGCGCCGCTGCGCGATCGCGCGCGTGTCCTCGAGCGTGGCAAAGCTGGCGCGGGAGAGGTCGATCGGGGTGTTCGCCCCGGCTGCGGCGGAGGTCCAGGCAGCGGCGAGGAACTCCTCGGTGGTGGCCACCAGGTCATGTGCCCGGCGGCGGATCCGCTCCGGGTCGTGCAGCACGAGCAGTGCGTCACCCGGCACGAGGTCCAGGAATGGGACCATCTCGCCGGCCAGCACGGGAGCAAGCGATTCCATCCCGTCAACGGCGATGCCCTGGCTGAGCTTCTCCAGCATCTCCGCTGCTCCGGGCAGCGTGGGGATCAGATCTGCGGCGCGTTGGCGAACATCGTCGGTGAGTAAGATCTCGCGGGTGGGAGGCGCCCACATCCCGTCCTCGCTGACCTCGAGAGATCGCTGGTCGGCGGCAGAGAACCAACGGATCTCCTCCACCTCGTCGCCCCAGAACTCGATCCGCTGCGGGTGTGCTTCGGTGGGGGCGAACACGTCCAGCAGTCCGCCCCGGACGGCGAACTCCCCGCGCCGCTCCACCATGTCCACCCGGGTGTAGGCCGCCGCAACCAGCCGGTCGACGACGTCCTCCATGGGCACCGAGTTCCCGGCGCGCAGTGCGACCGGTTCGAGGTCGCCGAGACCTGCAACGACCGGCTGCAGCATGGCCCGCACCGGGAGCACGAGTACCCGGACCGGCGCGCTGGATCCCCCGGCACCGACCTCGGCGCCGCCGGATTCTCCGCTGTCCGGGTGGGCGAGCCGGCGCAGCACGGCGATCCGGCGCGCGACCGTGTCGCTGCGCGGGGAGAGCCGCTCGTGCGGGAGCGTCTCCCATGCGGGGAACACCGCGATCCCAGCCGGGTCCAGGTAGGCCCCGAGCGCTGCGGCGAGCTCGTCGGCCTCACGACCGGTGGCCACCACCACGGTGAGCGGTCGGTCGGCCTGGGTGGCGAGCTCGGCGAGGAGCGGCGCTCGCGAACCGACAGATGCGGTGATGTCGAGAGTGCCCCGAGCAGGCACGGCGTCGACGAGGTCAGCGATGCCGGAATCGGCTCGGAACGCGGGGAGCACGCCGGTGAGTGTCATGGGTCCGTTCTTCAGGGCAGCACGAGCGGCCCGCGGCGAGGGAAGCACCGGTCCGCGGGTTGCTGCACCACTCTACTCGGGCGCACCGACACGGCCGGCGTGGGCCGTATCACCCGGGCTGGGTGAATCCGATGAGGGTGTCCCGTTCTCCCGGATATGGCCCCTCCCACACGAGCATCGCGATCACGCCCGGGGCCGGCAGCATCCGCTGCTCCTGCACGCGATCACCACCCACGTTCAGCTCTGTCAGGTTCGCCTGGCCGGTTACGGGGTCGACTGCCGCCAGCGCGCCATCGGTGTCCCGCTGGTCCACATAGCACCACAGGCGCTCGGTCCCGGCGCTACAGGTGTGCCACCACGGGCGCATGTCGCTCTCACCCGGGAGCGAGAGAACGGCACGCTCCCCCGTGGCCGGATCGATGACCTCCGGCTCGTCGCGGCGATCAAGCACGTCCCACGGCCCGCTGGAGATCACCAGCTGGACGGCACCGGCCTGCGGAGTATCGACCATCTCCCCGGTGACGGGGTCGACTCGCCCGACGTGAGCCTCGTCATCCCGGCTGAACCGCACCGCGAGGGCACCGTTCGCATCCACCACAGTCGGGGTGAACTCGGTCGGAGCAGTCGGGCCGCCGCTGTTCCAGCGCCACAGCTCAGCGCCGTCGGCACTGTCGATCCCGATCACGTCGCCGAGCGCCTCGCAGTCCTCCCGACGCACCAGCACGGTCGAGACCGGGATGTCGATCGAGTCGCACCCGGTCGTCTGTTCCCACAGTGCCCGGCCATCGTGGAGTCCGTAGGCGTGGTAGCCCTCATCCCCTTGACCGAGCACCACGGCGGCATCGGTCACGAGCAGCTCGGCCGGACGGGTGAGAGCGTCGTCGAGGTGGCCGCCGGGTTGCGCCGACCACAGCCGTTGCCCCGTGATGGCGTCAAGTACGTCCAGACCGTCCACCCCGGCGGCGACGTATCGGATCACCACCGTGGCATGGTCTGGGCTCACGCCGATCTCCGAGACATGCACTCCCTGACGGAACCAGTGCCACACCTCCGCGCCGGTGGGGCCGTCCAAGGCAGTGACCTGCTCACTGGCCAGGACCACCAGGCCCGTTCCTGCGGGTTCGACCGCCACCACCTCCGTACCGGTCCAGCGCCACCTCTCGGCCACATCGGAGCCGGGCACATCGGCCGGGGTGACCGCGGCCGCGGTGCTGCGGTCCAGCACCCACGACTCGGGAGTCGATGGTGGAACGACGATGACGGCGAGCGGTAGTGCCAGGGCGAGGGCCGCCGTCGGGAGGGTGCGCCGCAAGGGCGGGCGTGGCCGCCCGAACGGGTCACTGGGTGCCACAAGGACTCCCAGAACGACCAGGAGCAGCCCGACGGCGGCCCTCGCCGTCCGTAGCGGAGGCACCCCGGCCTCAAACAGCCAGTGCGCACCACACGGCGCCGAGGACGCCGAGCACGACCGCGACCATCCGGGCGACCCGGCCCAGGCCGTAGGCCCACACACCCGCCGTGGCGGCGACGAGGCCGAGGAAGACGGCCACGATCAGGGCGCTCAGTCCACTGCGGTCGGTACTCAGGGACGGAGCACCCAGCGCGACCGCCAGGACGAGCACGCCACCGCCGAGAAGACCCACGGCCAGGCCGAGCCGGCCGCTCGCTGTCCCTCGCGCGCTGGAGGGCGCGCTCACGGCCGGTCTTCCCTGCTGGTCGGGTCCGGGAGCGGTGGAACATGGCCTGGGGGTGCGCCACCGGGTGGAACGCCGGTCACCGACCGCGCGGGAACGGTCCCGGCTACGGCCAGGGACATCCGCCCGAACGCGGCCACGCCGAGCGCGAAGACGAACGCGGCGATCATCAGCATCGGCAGCGGCACCAGCAGCCCGACCGCTGGGTCCTCCATCCGGGTGAACGAGGTCAGGACGACGTACTGTGCGGAGGGAACGTCGGTGTCGTAGCTGAAGACGAAGGTGTGCAGCGCGGTCTGACGTTGCACCCACAGCGTGAATCCCACGCCGAGCAGACCGATCGCCAGGCTCCGTCCCCACGGGATGCGGCCGCCCTCCTCCCGGGCACGGCGGGCACCGTCGGCGATGAACGTGAGCAGCACCAGCAACGGCACCACCACGAATGGCGGGGTGAGGCCGGCGTACGGTTCGACCCCCAGCCCGCCCGACTCGCGCGCGACCTCGAAGCGGGCCACGACCGTCGGGAAGAGGCCGGTGAAGAACCAGGGGGAGAAGATCAGCAACAGCCACGGGCTGGCAGCGCCGATCGGGCGGAGGTAGCCGATCCCGATCGCGGCCGCACCGCAGATCACGGTCAGGACTGCAGCATTGCCGAGATCGAGGCTCAGGGTTCGTGCCATGATCGC
Source organism: Ruania alba (assembly GCF_900105765.1). NCBI lineage: Bacteria > Bacillati > Actinomycetota > Actinomycetes > Micrococcales > Ruaniaceae > Ruania > Ruania alba. The sequence continues at coordinate 1,963,700 of NZ_FNTX01000002.1, read as the reverse complement.
GGCTGATTCCACGCCAGGTCCGCCGAGGGAGAGTGTCTGCCCCAGCCACGGCCACGCCACCACTACCGCGGCGACGACCGCGACCACCGACAGTACGACGCCGATCACACCGGCGGGGCTTCCGGCTCGCTGGCCGTCGGCGAGCCGCAGACGAGCGCGGCTCGCCAGGAGCACCAGCATGGCCACGATCCCGAGGATGCTGACCGGCACCGCGAGCAGCACGCTCAGGACGGCGGCTCCCTGGAGGTCCATCATCGCGAAGCCGAGACGGTAGATGTCGTGCCCCGGTGAGACAGCGCCCATCACATACCCCATGTCGGTCTGGGCCGACCATGCGGCGCCGGCGAGCACCACGGCCACCGAGATTCCGGTCGTCACCCGAGCGGAGCGGGAGATGGCGCCGAGCACACCGCCGATCACCAAGGTCGGCAGCACCAGCACCGCCAGATGCGGCCACAGCGCACCGATGCCGAACCGGTCCAGCACACCGATGCCGTGCAGCAGCGGGGCGAACGCCAGCAGCGTGAGGCCGAGCAGGCCGAGCCCGAGCTGCGCGAGCAGTGCGCTGCCACGGCGGAGCGCAGCACCGACAACGAGCCCGAGACAGAGCCCGAGCGTTGCGAAGGCGGCGCCCAGACCGAACGTCGCGAGCATGCCGGTGACGAACTCCGGGCGCACCGACCGGGTGATCGGACCCTCACCGGTCTCGACCCCAAGCAGCAGCGTGCGTATCGCGGGCAGCACCTGCTGGGTGACCAGCAGGACGACAGCGGGAACCGCGAGGAGCAGTCCCCAGGGCGAACCACCGCGGCGCGGCCGGGATGGCGGTGGATACGGTGGAGACTGCGCGTGCGGCTGTGGATGCGGCTGCATGTTCTGCTGCCACCCCGTCACAGGTCGGCCCTGCGGTGTCCACTCCCCCTGGTCACTCATACGGACCGAGGGTACTCAGGCCCGAGTGCTGAACCCATCCGGGCCGAGGGGAGATCTCCCCATCACCGCTGTCGTCAGCGAGCCGCGTGCCAGCGAGTCTGGGCCTTCAGCAGGCCCTCGGTGATCAGGTCGGTGACCGCGTCAGCGGCGTCGACGAGTGTGACCGCCAGGTCCTCACGTTCGGCAGCCGGGAAGTCCCGCAGCACGTAGTCTGCAGCGTCCATCCGGCCCGGTGGGCGACCGACCCCCACCCGGAGGCGCAGGTAGTCACGGGTGCCGATCGCCTGCGAGATCGACTTCAGCCCGTTGTGGCCGCCCTCACCGCCGCCCTTCTTGAGGCGCAGCGTCTCCGGCGGCAGGTCGAGCTCGTCGTGCACGACGACGAGGCGTTCCGGTTCGATCCCGTAGAACCGCATCAGTGCGGCCACGGGCTTGCCGGAGAGGTTCATGTAGCTCGTCGGCTTGGCGAGCACCACGCGAGGCCCAGGGGCGCCCGACGGCAAAGTCCCGAGCCGACCGTCCAGGACGGCGGCTCGGGACTTGTGCGTGACGAAGGTGCCCGGGACGTCCCGGGCGAGTGCGTCGAGCACCATCTGTCCGACATTGTGTCGGTTCCCGGCGTAGGTGGGCCCGGGGTTCCCCAGGCCCACCACCAGCCACAGATCGGTGCTCATCTCAGGTCGCTCAGGACTCCTCGGCCGGCGCGGAGTCCGCAGACCCCTCGACCTCGGTGGCCTCGGCCCCCTCAGCCTCGTCGCCCTCGGTCTCCTCGTCCTCCGCAGGCTCCTCGCGCGGGATGTAGATGACGACCACGGCATCCTCCGGGTCGTTCTGCAGTTCGCTGCCCTCCGGCAGGGTGACCTCTCCGGCGCGGACGTTGTCGCCCTCCTCGAGGCCCTCGATCGACACCTCGACGTACTCGGGCAGGTGCGTGGCCTCGGCCTCGAGGCTCAGCGTGGTGAGCTCGAGGGTGTGGATGGTGTCCGGGGCGGACTCGCCCACCACGTGCACCGGAACGTCGACGACGACCTTCTCACCCTTGCGCACGAGGATCAGGTCGATGTGCTCGAGGGTCCACTTGACCGGGTCGCGCTGGATATCACGCGCCAGGGCCAGCTCGCTGGAACCGTCGATGTCGAGGGTGAGCAGCGCGTTCGGGTTGTCCTTGAGGATGAGCCACGTGTCGTGCGTGGGCAGCGCCAGGTGCACCGGGTCGGTGCCGTGGCCGTAGAGGACGGCGGGGACCAGGCCCTGGCGGCGGGTACGGCGAGCCGCGCCCTTGCCGAACTCGGTGCGGGTGGTCGCGGTGAGGCGATTCTCGTTAGCCATGGGATTCTCTCCGGACGGGGATGGTGGGCGGGCCTGGCGCAACGAGCGCGGGAGGACGCACCAGGGCTGAAACCGCCCGGGAATCCGCCGCGTCGATCACGGACGAGGCGGGACAGACCCGCGACTCATCCCTCGCCGAGGCAACCGGAGCATCCTACACGACAGCACCCCTGGGCGTTGCACCGGACCCGTCCGGCGACGGCGAGGACGAGGCGCTGGTAGCCCGCGCCGTCAGGAGTTGCCGTCGAACAGGCTGGTGACCGAGCCGTCGTCGAAGACCTCACGGATGGCGCGGGCCAGCAGCGGGGCGATGGAGAGCACGGTGAGCTGTTCGAACCGCTTGTCCGCGGAGATCGGCAGCGTGTCGGTGATGACGACCTCACGTGCACCCGACTCGGTGAGCCGGCGCACCGCCGGGTCGGAGAGCACCCCGTGGGTGGCCGCGACGATCACGCTCTTCGCGCCGGCGCCCATGAGCACCTTGGCGGCCTCGGCGATGGTGCCGCCGGTGTCGATGAGGTCGTCGACCAGGACGCAGTCGCGACCCTCCACATCCCCGACCACCCGGTTCGCGACCGCCTGGTTCGGGCGGGTGATGTCGCGTGTCTTGTGCACGAAGGCCAGCGGTACACCGCCCAACTTCGCCGCCCACTGCTCGGCCACCCGAATCCGTCCGGCGTCCGGGGAGACGACGGCCGCATTGCCCAGGTCCACCCGGGTGCGGACGTAGTCGGTGAGGATCGGCATCGCCCACAGGTGATCCACGGGTCCGTTGAAGAAGCCCTGGGTCTGCGCGGCGTGCAGGTCGACGCTCATCAACCGGTCGGCACCCGCGGTGGCGAACATGTCCGCCATCAGGCGGGCCGAGATCGGCTCCCGGCCGCGGTGCTTCTTGTCCTGGCGGGCGTACCCGTAGAACGGCATGACCGCCGTCACCTGCTTCACCGAGGCCCGCTTGAGCGCATCGGTCATCAGCAGCTGCTCCATGATCCACTCGTTGATCGGAGCGGTGTGCGACTGCAGCACGAAGGCATCGGCCCCGCGCACACTCTCGGCGAAGCGCACGTAGATCTCACCGTTGGCGAAGTCGTACAGCGTGGTCGGCACCACCTCGATGCCGAGCTCGTCGGCCACTGCCTGGGCGAGCTCGGGGTGAGCGCGTCCGGAGACGAGTACCAATCGCTTCTCGCCGTGGCTCGTGATGCCTGTCATCGTCAAGGGGCTCCTCATCGGCGCTGCAGGTAGTGGATCACTCGGAGGTCACGGGCGCGCCCGGATCGGCACCCGCTGCGGGTTCGGAGGTGCCCTCGCGTCGGCTGGCCTCGGCCTGTGCCTGCGGGGAGAGTGGCTGCTCGATGGCGCGGGCCGCCGCCTCGGCCGCCGGCGTACCCGGGCGGCGGCTGGCGGTCCAGCCCTCGATGTTGCGCTGATTGCCGGTGGTCACCCCGAGCGACCCGGCCGGGACGTCCCGCCTGACGACGGTGCCCGCCCCGGTGTAGGCACCGTCACCCACGCGCACGGGCGCCACGAACATGTTGTCTGCCCCGGTTCGAGCATACGAGCCGATCACGGTGCGGTGCTTGTGCACGCCGTCGTAGTTGACGGTGACGCTCGCGGCACCGATGTTGGATTCCTCGCCGATGGTGGCGTCCCCGATGTAGGACAGGTGCGGGACCTTGCTGCCGGCGCCGATCTCGGAGTTCTTCACCTCGACGAAGGCGCCGAGCTTGCCGCGCTCGCCCAGGTTGAGACCGGGGCGCAGGTAGGTGAACGGGCCGACCGTGGCGCCCGCACCAATCCGTGAACCGGATCCGTGGGTGCGGATGACGGTGGCGCCCTCGCCGATCTCAACATCGGTGAGGGTGGTGTCCGGCCCGATGGTGGCGCCAGTGGCCACGGTGGTGGCCCCGTGCAGCTGGGTGCCGGGCAGGAGGGCGACGTCCGGGGAGAGCCGCACATCGCCGTCGATCCATGTAGTGGCCGGATCGACCACGGTGACGCCGGCGCGCATCCATTCGATGACGATCCGACGGTTCAGCTCCGCGCCGAGGGTGGCGAGCTGCACACGGTCGTTCACGCCCTCCACGAGCATCGGATCGTCGGTGACGACAGCGCGCACGGCCCGACCCTCCGACCGGGCCAGAGCCATCACATCGGTGAGATACACCTCGCCCTGGTCGTTGTTCCGGTCCACCCTGGCCAGCGCAGAGCGCAGCACCTCGGAGTCCATCACGTAGACACCGGAGTTCATCTCCTTGATCGCGAGCTCGTCAGGCGAGGCGTCGCGGTGCTCGACGATCTTGGCGATCTGCCCCTCGGCATCACGGACCACCCGCCCGTAGCCGGTCGGGTCCTCAAGGATCGTGGTGAGTACCGTGATCGCGTTCTGGTCGGCGCTGTGCGCCTCGACGAGCGCGGCGAGGGTGCCCGCGTCCAGCAGCGGCACGTCCCCGGCGAGAATGACCACGGGCCCGGAGACTCCGCCGTCGACGGCCTGCAGCGGGTCACGCTCGTCCCGATCGGCCAGGGCCGCGGACTGGACTGCGTCGTCGAGGGTGAGCAGGCCGCACTCGACGGCGCGACCGGTACCCGGGATCTCATCCTGGTCGGCGATCACGACGGCCGGTGCCAGCTCGCGGGCGTGCGCGGCGACTGCCTCGCGCTCGTGCCGCACCACGACGGCGACCCGCTCGGGGCTGATTCCGCGCGCCGAGTGGAGCACGTGGCCGAGCAGCGAGCGCCCGGCGATACGGTGCAGGACCTTCGGCGTCGCGGACTTCATCCGCGTGCCCTGGCCTGCGGCGAGAATGATCACGGCAGCGGGGGGCGTCAGGCTCACACAGGCCACTGTAACGGCTGAACCTTGGCCAGCGACCCGCTCGGGTGGACGTCTGAATCCCGATCGGCTCCGCCCCCAGGATTCGAACCCGGACCACACGGCACCAAAGGCCGGCGTGCTGCCATTACACCAGGGCGGACCGCCCGCGCACGCCGGTGCGCGGGCTGCATGCGAGCATACCGGCGCGCCGCGGTTTCTCCTCACACGGCATGATGGTCGTGTGAGCGACACCACCCGACGAACGCCTCGACCCCGGATGACGGGCCATCAGCGCCGCGAACAGCTCCTCGAGGTCTCCCGCGCTCTGTTCGCTGAGAAAGGCTTCGACGGCACCAGCGTGGAGGAGATCGCTGCTCGGGCGGAAGTGTCCAAACCGGTGGTGTACGAGCACTTCGGGGGCAAGGAAGGCGTCTACGCGGTGGTGGTGGACCGAGAGGTGGCCATCCTGCTCGCCGCCCTCACCGACTCGCTCAAAGAGGGCGGGCACCCGCGCGTCACCGTCGAGCGCACCGCGCTGGCCCTGCTCGACTACATCGAGACGCACACCGACGGGTTCCGGATCCTCGTCCGCGACTCCCCCGTGGCCCAGGCCACCGGGACGTTCTCCTCGCTGATCGGCGACGTCGCCACCCAGGTGGAGGAGGTCCTGACGCCTCAATTCGAGCGTCAGGGTTTCGACCCTGCCACCGCCCCCATGTATGCGCAGATGCTGGTGGGCATGATCGCCCTGACCGGTCAGTGGTGGCTGGAGACCCGCACTCCCGAGAAGCACGAGGTGGCTGCCCACCTGGTGAACCTCTCCTGGAACGGTCTCCAGGCACTCGACCCGGACCCGCGCTTGACCCGCGCCGCCGTGCGCACGCATGCACGAGGCAGCCGCCGCCCGGACAAGCACTGAGACCTGCACACCGGAGATCTCTCGATATCGAGTAATCTCTTCGTTCATGGCCGCGGTGGATGAAGTCGACCGGATCGTCGAGGCCTGGGTCCGCGAACGTCCCGACCTCGACGTGGCTCCGCTGCGCATCTTCTCGCGCATCTCGCGCCTCTCCCGGCTCCTCGACCTAGCCCGCCGGGCCGCGTTCAGTCAGCACGGGCTCGAGGTCTGGGAGTTCGACGTGCTCTCCGCGCTGCGACGCTCCGGCCCGCCCTACGAGCTCACCCCTGGCAACCTGATCGCGCAGACGCTCGTCTCCTCCGGAACGATGACGAACCGGATCGACCGCCTCGTGGTGCACGGACTGGTGATGCGCACCGCGGACGAGGTGGACCGGCGGGTGGTGCGGGTCCGGCTGACCGACCGTGGGCGTGACGTGGTCGACGCCGCCATGGAGGACCTACTCCGACGCGAGACGGAACTGCTCGACACCCTCGACACCGGAGAGGACGAGCACCTCGCCCGCATCCTGCGCCAACTGCTCACCCAGGTCGAGGCCTGACGGCGCACCTCACCTGGACGGCACGCCTCAGCGCCCCAGCAGCTCTGCGAGCTCAATGGGTTTGGTCACCATCGGCCAGTGCCCGGAGGCGATCTCCACGACATCCAGCTGCCGGGCCTGTGCCAGCTCGGGAATGTCACCGGCGTCCATCCAGCCACGCATCTCGTCCGGAGAGAACTCCGGGCAGATCTCCGTGACCGGCACGTCGAACCGGCGCGTATCGGTCAGCGACACCTCGCCCTGCGCCACCTGTCCGGGAACGGGCACCACCACCTGCTCGATCCGTTGCCGGGCCGCGGCGTCGAGGTCGTCGGCGTCCGGTCCCTCGAACGGTCCCCACCCCGGGAACGGCATCACCCCGCCCTCCAGCGGGAAGAAGTCGGCGTAGGCGGCTCCGTGTACTGCCGGGAACCCGCCGATCAGCATCACCCGTGCCACCCGTTCGGGCCGGCGGTCCGCGGCGATCCACGCCAGTGTCGCTGCCGCCGAGTGACCCACCACCACCGGGCCGTCCGCGGCATCGACTGCTTCGAGCACGGCCGCGACCTGATCCTCCAGAGTGGCCGTCGCATCGCCGTCGTCGGCGCCGGGCAGGGCCGGCGTGATCGGACGATGCCCGAGCGCCTGCAGCTCCTCGACCGTCTCGTCCCAGATCGTCCGCGGCAGCCACAGCCCCGCGAGCAGGATGATGTCCATGGTTTCCTCCTTTGCTGATGGATACGACGGTAGACCGTTTCGGTGACAGTGGCCCAGGACCACCACGCGACGCCGGTAACCTGGGAGGCGATATGGCGCATCTTCTCGGGGCCGAAGCCCTGCACCTCGACTTCCCCACCAAGACCGTCTTCGACTCGGTCTCCCTCGGCATCAATGCCGGCGATCGCATCGGCATCGTGGGCCGCAACGGTGACGGCAAGTCCTCCCTGATGGCAATGCTGGCCGGTCGCCTGGTTCCCCACTCCGGGCGGGTCACGGTGCGCGGCGGTGTCACCATCGGCGTGCTCGACCAGGCCGACACGCTCGACCATGACGACATCGTCTCGGCCGCCGTCGTCGGGGACGGCCCCGAGCACGAGTGGGCGCGCGATGCCAAGGTGCGCGACGTCGTCAACGGACTGCTCTCGGACGTGCCTTGGGACGGGCGGCTGGGCACGCTCTCTGGTGGGCAACGCCGTCGGGTGGCGTTGGCGCGCCTGCTCGCCGGTGACCATGACGTGCTCGCCCTGGACGAGCCGACGAACCACCTGGACGTGGAGGCGATCACCTGGCTGGCCGAGCACCTGAAGCGCCGCTGGTCGGCGGGCGCCGGTGGGTTGATGGTGGTCACCCACGACCGCTGGTTCCTGGACGAGGTGTGCACCCTCACCTGGGAGGTGCACGATCGGATCGTCGAGCCGTTCGAGGGCGGCTACGCGGCGTACATCCTGCAGCGGGTGGAGCGAGACCGGCAGGCCGCCTCGATCGAGGCGAAGCGGCAGAACCTGGCCCGCAAGGAGCTCGCCTGGCTGCGGCGCGGCGCTCCGGCGCGCACCGCGAAGCCGAAGTTCCGCATCGATGCCGCGAACGCGCTCATCGAGAACGAGCCGGAGGTGCGCGACGCCACCACCCTGCAGTCCCTGGCGGTCTCCCGGCTGGGCAAGGATGTGGTGGACATCCTCGACGTCGACGTCAGCTATGGCGACCACCAGGTCCTCAGCGAGGTGGTGTGGCGGATCGCTCCGGGCGAGCGGACGGGCATCCTCGGCGTGAACGGTGCCGGCAAGTCCACGCTGCTCGGACTGATCGACGGCACCGTCACCCCCACTGCCGGCCGGGTCAAGCGTGGCAAGACGGTCAAGGTGGCCACGCTCACCCAGCGGATGGACGAGCTCGACGAGCACCTCGAGGACCCCGTCCGGACGGTCATCTCCCGGCTGCGGACCAGTTACACGATCGGCACCGGGTCGAAGGCGGCCGAGCTCACCCCCGGGCAACTCCTGGAGCGGATGGGCTTCTCGGCGGTGCAGCTGTCCACTCCGGTCAAGGACCTCTCCGGTGGGCAGCAGCGCCGCCTGCAGCTGCTGCTGATCCTGCTCGATCAGCCGAACGTGCTGATCCTGGACGAGCCCACGAACGACCTGGACACCGACATGCTCGCCGCGATCGAGGACCTGCTCGACTCCTGGGCCGGTACCCTCATCGTCGTCTCGCACGACCGCTATTTCCTGGAGCGGGTGACCGACCAGCAGTACGGGATCCTGGACCGCCGGTTGCGGCACCTGCCCGGCGGGGTGGACGAGTACCTGCGGCTGCGCCGCGCACAGCCGAGCACGGGCGGACCCGGACGATCCGGTGGCCAGTCCGGCTCTGATGGCGGTGTGTCGGCGGGCGGTCTGTCCGGGGCTGAGCTCCGTGCGGCGCAGAAGAAGTTGACCTCGCTGGAACGCCGGATGGACAAGCTCAGCTCGCAGATCGAGAGACGACGCACCGCCCTGGCCGATCACGATCAGACCGACTTTGCCGGCCTGGCGCAGGAGATGGACGGGATTCGGGCGCTGGAGAGCGAGCAGGAATCCCTCGAGGAGGAGTGGCTCGAGGTGAGCGAGCACCTCTGACGGGTCCTGCGACAGCCCGGGAGATGCGAGGGCCCGGGAACAGGAGACACGGCGGGCTACTCCGGATCTAGGTGCTCTCGCGCACCGGCTCCACGAGCCTGGCACCGTGCGCGGGGCTCGTCACCACGATCACCTCATCGGCCACGTCCTTGGCGCGCAGTTCGGCGGCCACCTCGAGGGCACTGGCATGGTCGGCGGCCAGTGCCGCCACTGTCGGACCGGACCCGGAGACGACCGCAGCCAGCGCCCCGACGCTCTCGGCCTGGTCCAGTACCGTACCGACAGCGGGCCGGAGCTCACGGGCGGCTGGACCGAGATCGTTGACCAGCACCTCGGCGAGGCGGTGCGGGTCACCCGAGACGAGCGCCTGCATCACGTCGTCCCCGACGTCGAGAGCGGCTGTCGTTGACGGACTCTCCGCCTGCTGCCGGTCCCAGGTAGCAAAAACCTCCGGGGTGGACAGTCCGTCCGCGAACAGCGCCAGCACCCAGTAGAACCGCCCACGCGCCAAGGCCGGGGTGAGCTCATCGCCCCGGCCGCGACCCAGCGCCGTCTGCCCCGTCAACGCGAACGGAACGTCCGCACCCAGCTCGGCAGCCAGGTGCCCGAGCTCCTCCCGTGCCAGCCCGGTCTCCCAGAGCAGGTCGCAGGCCAGCAGGGCTGCTGCCGCATCGGCGGAGCCGCCGCCCATCCCGCCGGCGGTGGGGACCTGCTTGGCGATCTGCAGGTGCACCCCCTCGTCCGTGCCGGTGGCTTCGGCAAGCAGGGCGGCAGCGCGGAAGGCAAGGTTGCGCTCGTCGGTGGGGACCTGCTGCGCGTGCCTGCCGGACACACTGACGCTGATCTCCTCGGCGGGTGTGGCAATGACATCCTCATAGAGGGAGACCGCCTGGAACACGGTGGCCAGGGGGTGATACCCGTCCTCGGCGGATGGCCCCACACGGAGCACCAGGTTGAGCTTGCCCGGTGCACGCACATGCACCGCCCCCGGGGCAACCACAGCCTCGCTCATCGGTTCGCTCATCTGGCCCTCCTCGCCTTCGCCTAGCGCGCCGTGCGTGCGGCAGCCACGGCCGCAAACTGGGTGATGTCGAGCCGTTCACCGCGCAGGGTCGGGTCGACCCCCGCTGCTCGGAGCGCCTGTTCGGCGAGGTCCGCCGAACCGGCCCACCCGGCCAGGGCCGAGCGTAGCGTCTTGCGTCGTTGCGAGAAGGCGGCATCGATGCACGCAAAGACATCTGCCCGGGTAGCCGTGGTGACCGGTGGGTCGCGCCGTACCAACCGCACGAGCGCCGAGTCCACGTTTGGCACGGGCCAGAACACTGAGCGTCCGATCGACCCGGCGCGCGAGGCGCTGGCGTACCAGGCCGCTTTGGCGGAGGGGACACCGTAGGTCCGCGACCCTGGACCTGCGGCGATCCGATCGGCTACCTCAGCCTGCACCATCACCAGTACTTCGCGCAGGCTGGGCAGGTGCTGGAGCAGCTGCAGCAGCACCGGGACGGCCACGTTGTACGGGAGGTTCGCCACCAGGCGATCCGGAGCGGCTGGGAGCTCGGTGATCTCCATGGCATCCGCCGCGATCACGGTGAGTCGTGATGCTGCACCGGGAGCCTGGGCCACCACCGTCTCCTCGAGTGCTCCGGCGAGCACCGGGTCGATCTCGACGGCGATCACGTGCGCCCCTGTCTCGAGCAGTCCGAGCGTCAGTGACCCGAGACCGGGACCGACCTCTACGACCGTGTGCGAGGCCTCCACTCCCGCGGTGCGCACGATGCGTCGCACTGTGCCGGGGTCGATCACGAAGTTCTGCCCGAGGGTCTTGGTGGGGCGCACCTCGAGGCGCGCGGCCAGCTCCCGGATACGGCCGGGCGTCAACAGGTGCACGGCGTTGCCGGCCGACTCAGCAGAGGTCACAGGCAGAGCCTAGGCGACGCGGGCGATCGGTGTGGCGCTCGGTGCGGCCACGGCCGCGCGACCGCACTGGACGCACGTCGAGTGCGGTCGATCTCGGGTATATCTCAACAGGTGAGCGAGATCGGCCGCACTCGGCGTGTGGGGGGCTGGGTCGGTCAGCGCAGGCCGAGCTGGGACGCGCAGTGCGGCCACTGGCCCCAGCCGGAGCGCGCCTGCAGGGTCTGGGCCCGCTGGGTCTGCTCGCTGGCGGACGCTTCGCTGGGCAGTCCGGACCCGCCGACCGACTGCCAGGTGCTCAGCGAGAACTGGTACAGCCCGTAGTACGGCCCGGCCGGGTTGACGGCCTGCGGGTTCCCACCGGACTCGCACTGGGCGAGCGCGGCCCAGACACCACTTCCGGCCGAGGAGCCGCTGGAGGAGCCGGAGCTGCTGGAGGAGCTGGAGGAACCACTCGAGGAGCTGGGCTCCGGCTCAGGCTCGGGCTCCGGGGCGGGCCGCTCGGCGGTCCCCACCTCGACGACCTCGGTGACCGGCTCGGTGGTCACCTCGGACGAAATCTCCTTGCTGGAGGTGATCTCCCCGTTCACCAGCTGGTGCAGGGTCACGATGGTGCGCTCACCGTCCTGGCCCTCCTGAGCCAGTCGGGACTCCCCCTCGTACAGGTCGTCGGTCTCCCGCTGGGTGCTCTCGTGCTCGACCGTCTCAGTCTCGGTCTCCCGCTCGGTGGAGCGGCGAGTCACGGTCACCACGACGTTGCCGTCGGCGCTGGTCACTTCCGCATCGTCGGCGGCACCGAGCTCGACCTCGGCCCGCACCAGGACCTCCTCCAGGGAGACGGTACCCTCGGCGTCCACGGAACGGGTCTCGCCGTCGACCTCGATCGAGACGGTGCCGTTCGCCACCAGCGGCATCTCGAGGCTGGTCCGTCCGTCGGTCGAGCGGGAGGCCAGCATGCTCGCGTCCCGTCCGGTGGCGGCGAGACTGTCCAGCGCCCCGGCCGCGGTGAGCGCCGTGGTCCAGACCTGGGTCTCCTCACCGTCGGCGAGCACCGTGATCTGGTCCGCGGTGCGGACCACCACCTCACTGTCGTCGCTCAGCGATTCGTCGAGGCCCGGAACGACCTCATCGTGCTCGGCAAGCTCGATCCCGGCCTCGTCCAGCAGCCCGGACACGGAGCCGGCGAAGGTGTTGTACGTGTAGGTCTGCCCGTCGAGGTCGATCTCGACCTCCTTGTGCGCGGACGCATAGGCAGCGCCACCACCACCGGCCACCAGCGCGAGGGCGGCGACGGCACCGATGATCATCCGACGACGGGGACGCCGGGAGGCGGTCTCGGCGGGGGCCGACGCGGCGGGCGCGGACTCCGAGGACGTCGGCTCGACGGGGGCAGGCTCGGGGGAACGACGAAAGAACTTCACGCAAGGGTCCTCTGCTGGTGCGGCCTCGGAGGGAATCAGGAGGCGGGGCAAGGGGAGCCGCGCGGCACACAGGTGAGGCGCGCCGTCAATCGCGACTCACAGACTGTAACCCGATCGTTATCAAACGGGCCAGGGTGTCACGGTGTGAGCCTGCCCACGTGGGCGGACAGGCTCACCGCGGACGACGTCGGCTCAGTACCAGCCGACAGACTGGGAGTGGCTCCAGGCGCCGCACGGGGTGCCGTAGCGACCTGAGATGTAGTTCAGGCCCCAGGTGATCTGGGTGGCCGGGTTGGTGCGCCAGTCCGAGCCGGCGGAGGCCATCTTGGTACCGGGCAGCGACTGCGGGATGCCGTACGCACCCGAGGACGGGTTCTGGGCGTACGGGTTCCAGTTGCTCTCCCGCTGCCAGAGCGAGTCGAGGCAGCTCCACTGGTCGCCGCCCCAGCCGCGCGCCTCGAGCATCGAGCGTGCGATCGAGCGCGGGTCGCTGCCGGAGTAGGAACCGCTGGGTGCGGAGTCGTTGGAGCTGGACGAACTCGAGCTCGAGCTCGACGTGGCCGGCGCAGGCTCTGGCTCTGGCTCTGGCTCTGGCTCCGGCTCCGCGGTTCCGATCAGGATGACCTCGTCCACCGGTTCGGAGACGAGGATCTCGGCCTGCGTGGTGCGCGAGACCTCCTCGCCTTCCTCGTACACCGCGGTGTAGGCGATCACCCGGGTGCCGTTCACGCCCTCGGTCTCGGTACGCGTCTCCCCACGCTCCAGCGAGGAGGTCTCCTGCTCGACAGTCTCGAACGGGATGGTCTCGGTCTCGGTACCGTGCTGGGTGCCGACGCGTTCGATCTCGACGTCCATCCCCTCGGTGGGCAGACCATTCATCGGGACCGAGACGTTGTCCTCGAGGCCCACGACGATGCCGTTGTCGATCAGCGCGTCCGCCAGGGTCTGCGCGTTCGAGTCGATCTCCAGGTCGCGCCCGTCAACCGTGACCGAGAACGTCACGGACTGTCCGGCTTCGTCCAGCACATCCCGGGTGACCTCACCGCTGCGGGAGGCCTGGTCCCAGACCTCGGTGCGGCCGGCCAGGGAGTTGGCTGCCGAGCCGGCGCCGGTCAGCGCGTTCTGCTGCTCGTCGGAGGACGCCGGTTGTGACGCGGCGAACGCCAGGGAGCCGGCGAGGACGACCGCGAGTCCGCCCGCGCCGAGGGCGCGGCGGATCGGACGAGGCAGTGTCGTGGTGACGGGCGCGTCGGCACGGTGGCGCGACGGGGTGTTTCCACTGGGCACGGAGGGGTTCCTGTTCTGCATGGAGACGACTCAGGAGGGATGAGTCGGCCCCCTGACCGTAACCGATTCGTGACCTTCTTCGCCAGGCTATCCACAGATCGGACGCCGATGGTGGCCCGTGTCACGTCCGATTCGACCGCCTCAGCGCGGGCCGGCCTACCTCCGACCGGCCGTCACCACGGCCCGTACAACGCCTCCGACGTCGTCCGGACAGCAGTGCACAACGCCTCCAGGGGCTCCTCCCGCACCGAGGCGATGACCCCCAGGGTGACGGGCACCAGATAGGGGGCGTTCGGCCGTCCGCGATAGGGGTGCGGGGTCAGGTAGGGCGCGTCGGTCTCGACCAGCACGTGGTCGAGCGGAGCCTCAGCCGCAGCGCGGCGCAGCTCCTCGGACTTGCTGAAGGTGACCGTCCCGGAGAAGGAGAGGTAGTAGCCACGGGCGACACATTCGCGGGCCATTGCCGCATCCCCGGAGAAGCAGTGGAAGACCGTCCGCGCCGGCGCGCCGTCTGCCGCGAGTACGGCGAGCACGTCCTCATGGGCCTCCCGGTCGTGGATCTGCAGCGGCAGGTCGAGCTCCTTCGCCAGGGCGATGTGGGCGCGGAAGGACTCGCGCTGTGCGGCGCGCCCGAGCTCACCGGCGCGGAAGTAGTCCAGCCCGCTCTCCCCCACCGTGCGCACCCGATCGGCGCGGGCCAGCTCGGCGATCTCAGCGATCGCATCGTCGAGGCTCACCTGGTGACGAGGTGCCGGATCGGGCTCGAGGCCGTCCGGGGCCACCTCCCGGACCCCGGCGTGCAGCACCGCTTCGTTCGGGTGGATCGCCACCCCGGCGACCAGCACGGGATGCTCCTGCGCGGCCTGGACACTCCAGCGCGCGGAGTCCAGGTCGCAACCGATCTGCACCAGGGCGTCCACGCCCACGGCGCGCCCCTGCTCCAGGTGACCGGTCAGACCGGGGTCGGCTACGCCGTCGGGAAGGACATCGGCGATGGACTCCAGATGGGTGTGGTTGTCCACCACGGCGACCGGAAGCGGCTCGGGGGTGGGCGGGAACCCTTTCTCGCGCTTGCGCGCCATCAGGCCCTCTCCCGCAACCGCTCCAGCTCCTCCTCCACGATCGAGTCGTCGAGCTTGGTGAACACCGGGGTGGGCTTGCCGATCGGGGTACCCGGGACAACGGGGCGGGACTCCCAGGCCGGGAAGCCCGACTCCCCGCGGTAGTCGCCGGTGATCACCGGATACTCACGCGAGTCGTCGTCCAGATCGGTGACCTCCTCGATCCGCGGCTGCGGGGCGAAGGTGCCGATGCCGCCGAGGGTGGTGTGCACGTCCTGCGCGGAGTGCGGCAGGAACGGGGCCAGGATCGTGTTGCAGTCGCTGACCGCCTGGGTGGTGGTGTGCAGCACCGTGGCGAGCCGGTCCGGGTCGGTCTTGAGCTTCCACGGCTGGGTCTCGGACACGTACCGGTTCACCTCGGACACGGCGCGCATCGCCTCCGAGATGGCGTGCCGCTGCCGGTTGGCCTCGATGGCCGACCCGACCGTGGCGAATGCCTGATTCGTGATGGCCAAGATGTCCCTGTCAACATCGGCGAGCTCGCCGGCCGCCGGGATCTCGCCGAAGTTCTTCGCCACCATGCTCGCCGTGCGGTTGACCAGGTTGCCCCAGCCGGCCACGAGCTCGTCATTGGTGCGGCTCAGGAACGACTCCCAGGTGAAGTCGACGTCCTGGTTCTCCGGACCGGCGGCGGCCACGTAGTAGCGGAAGGCGTCCGGCTGGTAGCGGGCGAGCATGTCCCGCACATAGATGACCACACCGCGGGAGGAGGAGAACTTCTGCCCCTCCACGTTCAGGAACTCTGAGCTGACCACCTCGGTCGGCAGTTGGAGCGAACCGAAAGTGCCAGGCGCTCCCCCACGCGAGCCTCCGCCGTCGTAGGCCAGCAGCTCGGCCGGCCAGATCTGGGAGTGGAAGGTGATGTTGTCCTTGCCCATGAAGTAGTACGAACGGGCATCGGGGTCGGTCCACCAGGCGCGCCAGGCCTCCGGGTCGCCGCTGCGCCGGGCCCACTCGATGGAGGCGGACAGGTAGCCGATGACGGCGTCGAACCACACGTACAGTCGCTTGCTGGGGTTGCCTTCCCAGCCGTCCAGCGGCACCGGGATGCCCCAGTCGATGTCGCGGGTCATGGCACGGGGGCGGACGTCGTCGAGGAGGTTGCGGCTGAAGTTCAGCACGTTCGGGCGCCACCCGTTGCGGGTCTCCAGCCAGGAGGCGAGGGCGTCCACGAAGGCGGGCAGGTCGAGGAAGAAGTGGTTCGACTCGACGAACTTGGGAGTCTCGCCGTTGATGCGGCTGCGCGGGTTCTTCAAGTCGATCGGGTCGAGCTGATTGCCGCAGTTGTCGCACTGGTCGCCGCGGGCGCCGTCGTAGCCGCAGATGGGGCAGGTGCCCTCGATGAAGCGGTCCGGCAGGGTGCGGCCGGTTGAAGGAGAGATCGCGCCCATGGTGGTCTTCTCCACCATGTACCCGTTCTTGTGCACCGTGCGGAACATCTCCTGCACCACGGCGTAGTGGTTGCCGGTGGTGGTGCGGGTGAACAGGTCGTAGGACAAGCCCAGCGAGGTGAGGTCTTCTACGATCACCCGGTTGTACCGGTCGGCGAGCTCCTGCGGGGAGACGCCCTCCTGCTCGGCCTGCACCAGGATCGGGGTGCCGTGTTCGTCCGTGCCGGAGACCATCAGCACGTCGTGACCCGCCATCCGCATGTGCCGGCTGAAGACGTCCGAGGGGACGCCGAAACCTGCAACGTGACCGATGTGCCGGGGGCCGTTGGCGTAGGGCCACGCCACGGCCGAGAGGATGTGGGTCATAGACTCGATCCTAATGGTCATGGGGCCTTGAGATCCCCGGCGCGCACCAGCGCAGGCGACCATCACCTCGAGAGGGAATCGACCCGTGACGCCTGCCCGTTCCGTGCACATCGTGACCGCCGTGGCGGCTGTGAGCGCGCTGCTCCTGCAGCTCATCCTCTCGGCGTCCGGCGCTGCCGTACTCCTCGCCACCGAGGTGCCACCACTGGGCACCAGGCTGTGGCGACTGGCCTCCTACTTCACGATCCAGAGCAATCTGCTCGTCGCCGTCGGGGCGGTCATGCTCTCACTCGACCCGCAGCGGGACGGACGGGTCTTCCGCATCGTCCGGCTGGCGGGACTGGTCGGGATCACGGTGACTGGGCTGGTCCACGTCTTCCTGCTTCGGCCGCTGCTGGACCTGACGGGCTGGTCGCTCGTGGCCGACACGATGCTGCACGTGGTCGTGCCGGTGCTGTGCGTGGTGGGTTGGCTACTGCTGGGTCCACGATCACGGATCGATGGTGCAGCGATCGTCGGGGCGACGGTATGGCCGGTTCTGTGGCTGGCGGCGACTTTGGCGGTGGGCGGGATCACCGACTGGTTCCCCTACCCGTTCGTCAACTTCCGTGACCAGGGATGGGGCACAGTGGCGGGCACATGCCTGGGGATCCTCGTGCTCTTCGCGGCGCTGTTCGGGGCGAGCTGGCTCGCCGATCGGCGGCTGCCGGGGAGCGCTCGGCGGCACTAGTTCCCACACCCTGGGTCCGCCCTGTCAGCGCGCCTGTTCGATATCGGTCTGCGTGAAGTCCTCGCCCGTGAACAGCAGCGGCACTGCCCGCGATCTCGCCAGGGCATAAGAGAAGCAATCGCCGTAGTTGAGCCCGGCAGGGTGCCGCCCCGTGCCGAACCTCTGCCAGGCCGCGTGGGCGAGCCACGCCTGCTCCTCGTCAACGGGGGCGATCTCGACCTTCGCCTGCCGCAGCGCCCGGCGCAGGTCCTCGACGGCGTCCGGACCCTGTCGGCTCTGGACGACCAGGGCAGCCTCGGTCACGCTGGCTGCACTGGTCACGCACACCCTGCTGGCGCGCAACTATCGACGGGCCTGAGCACACTGTCGCCAGATCTGGCACCAGTGTGCTGTGTGCCGTCGATACTTCCGCGGCTCAGCTCAGGTAGCGCAGGAAGAGCATGTCCTCGGCGCGCAGCACACCGGCCAGGCGCATCGGCTGATGCGCCAGCGGGGCGTCCCGGAGGATCCGGACCGCGCCGCCACCCTCCAACAACGGGCTGACCGTCAGGCACAGCTCGTCCAGCACCCCGGCGAGAGTGCCGAGCAGGTGCGGGCCGCCCTCGCAGAGCATCTGCGGCATCCCCCGGACCACCAGCTCCGCGACGACGCCCGCCGGGTCCACGGCATCGTGGCCACAGACCACCACGTCGGCGACCTCACCGAGTGCTGCTCGCTGCCGCTGTGGGCTCTGCTCGTGGGTGAACAGCAGGGGCCGACGCGGAGCCTCGGTGAACAGGGGCGATGAGGGTTCCAACGCGAGCCGGGAAGAGACGATCGCAAGCACGGGGTGATCAGGCAGACCGTGCGCCCGCCGCCAGGCGACGTCCTCCTCGTCCACGCGCAACCCGCCATACCCCTCGGCGCGCAGCGTGCCCGCACCCACGAGCACCACGTCGGCGAGGCGGCGCAGCAGGTCGAACACCTGCTTGTCAGCAGGGTTGTTCAGCCCGCCGGAGAGACCTTGGTGAGTGGCGGCACCGTCGATGCTGGCGATCATGTTCGCGCGCAGGTGGGGCCTGGTCCTGTCCGCGACCGCGTACGCGGCGAGCAGCTCAGCCTCGGAGAACGGCCTCATACGTTGTGCTTCATCCACGCCGGCTCCCGCAGCCCGAGCACAGCCTCGGCCATCCGAACCGAGTCCACGGTGGCAGCCACCTCGTGGGCACGCACGATCCGTGCCCCACGCTCGATGCACATCACCGTGGCGGCGAGCGTACCGGGCAGGCGTTCGGGGCGCTCCCGATCCAGCGTCTCCCCCACGAAGTCCTTGTTCGACAACGCCACCAGGGTGGGCGGGCCGAGGCTGGTGATCTCGTCCAGGCGCCGCACCAGTTCCAGTGAGTGCCGGGTGTTCTTGTTCAAGTCGTGACCGGGGTCGATGATGATCCGCTCCGGCGGCACGCCCGCCGCGAGCGCCACCTGTGTCTGCGCGGTCAGGAACGCAGCCACCTCGGCCACCACATCGGTGTACTGCGGGCGCGGGTGGTGCCGGTGCGGGTCGGCGATGGAGTGCGCAATCACCACGCTGGCGCCGGTCTCGGCCACCGCGTCGGCCATCCCGGGCACACGCAGTCCCGTGGTGTCATTGACGACGTCGGCCCCCGCCTGCACGCACGCCCTCGCCACCTCCGGGCGTTGCGTGTCCACGGAGATCACCACATCACTGACGGCACGCACCCCCTCGATCACCCCGAGCACCCGGTCCAACTCCTCGGCCGCATCCACCTCCTCGGCGTCCGGGGAGAACGCCATCCCTCCGATGTCGACCCAGTCGGCGCCGGCCTCGACGGCACGCAGCGCCGCCTCGACGGCACGATCGAGGGCGTAGGTGCGCCCGGCGTCGTAGAAGGAGTCCGCGGTGCGGTTCACGATAGCCATCACCGCCACCCGGTGGGCGAAGTCGAACTCGCGCCGGCCGATCCGTCGCGGCGGGAGAGTGGTCACCGCCGGTGGAGTCAGCGGCGACGCCGCGCCCGACGGGCGCGCCGCATGGGTGAGGGCCGCACCTGCGGCCGGGACGCCGTCGGCCATCAGTCCCGCCCGCGGGACTTGACCTCGGCGGCGAGGCGACGGATCACCCCACGCGGAGCGTGCTTGGCCACCACGGCGAGGGCGCTGTACAACACACCCGGCACACTGACGACCTTCCCGCGGCCGACGTCTCGCAGCGAGGCGGCCACCACGTGGTCGGCACTGGTGTACATCCAGTCCGGGGTGCGGCTCATGTCGATGCCGGCGGCATCGTGGAACTCGGTGCGCACGAAGCCGGGGCACAGCGCCTGCACCCGCACGCCCGTACCGAAGAGGTTCATCGCCAGGCCTTCGGTGAACTGCAGCACCCACGCCTTGGAGGCCGAATAGGTGCTGCCCCGCCCGGGGAGCAACGCCGCGACCGAGGCGACGTTGATGATCACCCCGGCCCCACGCTGGGTCAGGCCCGGCAGAACCGCGCGGGTGAGACGCAGCACCGCCTCCACGTTCACCGCGAGCTGGTGGGTGAGGGCACGCTCGCTGGCCTCGACGAACGGCGCTCCGATGGACAGCCCGGCGTTGTTCACCAGGGTGTGCAGATCGTCGCGGCGGAGCCGGTCGGCCACGGAGGACATCCCGGCATCGGTGGCGAGGTCGGCGGGAAGCACCTCCACGGTGGGAGCGCCCAGGGCGCGACATTCGGCCGCCACCACCTCCAGCCGGTGGGCATTCCGGGCCACCAGCACCAGGCTCTGGCTCCGTTGCGCGAGGTGCCGGGCGAAGGTCAGTCCGATGCCGGAGGAGGCTCCGGTGATCAGCGCGGTGGACATGCTGTGCAGCCTACGCGGCACTCAGCCCGTGGTCAGACGGGTCAGGCCGCGGCGGATGTTGCGCACCGCCTGGGAGATCCGCTGCTCGTTCTCGATGAGGGCGAACCGCACATACCCCTCCCCACCAGGACCGAAACCGACGCCCGGGGAGACCGCCACATCGCACTCGGTGACCAGGTGGCGGGCGAAGTCGATGGAGTCCATCTCCCGGTACGGCTCGGGGATCCGCGCCCAGGCGAACATGGTTCCCTTCGGCTTGAGGATGTCCCAGCCCACCCGCTGCAGACCGTCGTGGAGGGCGTCCCGCCGGGACTCGTAGATCCCGCTGAGCTCGGCCGGGTACTCGGTGGCCTCGTTCAGGGTGACAGTCGCCGCGATCTGGATCGGCTGGAAGGTTCCGTAGTCGAGATAGCTCTTCAGCTGCACCAGCGCCTTGATGACGTCCTTGCGGCCGACCATGAACGCCACCCGCCAGCCGGCCATCGAGTAGGACTTGGTCATCGAGTAGAGCTCGACGGCCACCTCCTTGGCACCCTCGCACTGCATGATCGACGGCGGTTGCCACCCGTCGAAGCACATGTCGGCGTAGGCAAGGTCGTGCACCAGTGCGACATCCCGTTCTCGGGCCCAGTCCACCAGCCGTTGCAGGTCGGCGAGCTCGACCGTGGAGGTGGTGGGGTTGTGCGGGAAGGAGAGCACCACCACCCGCGGCTTGGGCCAACCGAGCTCCCAGGCCTCCATGACCCGGTCGATGTACCCGGCGCCGTCGGTGCCGTCCCCGATGGGCACCTGGCGGGCGTCGGCCCCGGCGAAGTACGGCCCCCAGATGTGGATCGGGTAGCTCGGGGTGGGCACGATCGCGGCGTCACCGGGCTGCAGCAGCACCCACATGAGGTGGCTGAAGCCTTCCTTGGCACCGATGGTGGTGAGCACCTCGCTCTCCGGGTCGAGGGTGACGCCGAACCTCCGCTGGTACATCCCGGCCACGGCCAGGCGAAGGTTCGGGATGCCACGAGAGGAGGAGTAGCGATGGTTCCGCGTGTTGTGCGCCGCCTCGGCAAGCTTCTCGACGGCGATCTCCGGGCTGGGCAGGTCCGGGTTGCCGAAGCCGAGGTCCACCACGTCCCGACCGGCTCGACGTGCCTCGAGCTTGAGGGAGTCGATGATCGTGAACACGTACGGGGGCAGACCCTCGATGCGGCGGAACTCCATGGGTCAACGCTACTGCGTGCACGTACAAGCGGCGGCTGGAGATGCGAAGGACGCGTGGAGAAGTTGTCGAGGCTCGAATGCATGCGCATCCTTCATGCCGCACCGGCCGTGCGCCGTGCGTGGAGAGCCCCGACGGCGGCCCTGGCCCGTTCGCCGGACCGTCCTGCTAGGCCGTCACTTGCTGAGCACGCGGTACCTCAGGTGCAGGGCCTCGCGGCCCTGCTCGGCTCGCACCTGCGCCAGTTCGGTCTGCTCGGCCGGCATCCCCTCGAACAGCCGCCGCCCCTGCCCGAGCAGGACCGGGACCAGATGGAGTTGAATCACGTTCAGCTCACCGGCGCGCAGGAGCAACTGCGCCATTTCCGCGCCATGGACGAGCACATCCCGCTCCCCTGCCCCCTCGCGGGCGAGACGAACGGCATCGGCGAGGTCACTGACATAACGCACCCGCTCATACCCTGCAAACTCCGGCGGCACCGGGTGACGACTCATCACAACGATCGGGACGCCGTCATGATGATCACCGTTCCAGGCGCCAGCCGGCTCGATGGTGCCGCGACCGACGAGGACGGCCCCGGTCGCCATGATCTCGTCGAAGGCGCGTTCGTCCGGTCCGCTGAGCGGGGCCAGAACGCGGTCGTCGAACGAGCCGGTCGGGCCGAGGAACCATTCGTGCAAGCGAGAGCCGCCGTCACCGAGCCCGTTCTCCCGGCTCAGGTTCGGTCCCGCGATGAATCCGTCCAGCGACATCGACATGTCGAGCACCGTTGCTGCCATGTGTCCTCCCTGGTTCACGTGGCGTGCACAACCCTACCGATTGCTGGGCTCGCCATC
The DNA here is from genome assembly GCF_900105765.1 of Ruania alba. Lineage (NCBI taxonomy): Bacteria > Bacillati > Actinomycetota > Actinomycetes > Micrococcales > Ruaniaceae > Ruania > Ruania alba. The sequence goes on along the minus strand of NZ_FNTX01000002.1, from coordinate 1,941,447 downwards.
ACGTCCAGTACAGCGCAGATCTTCGCCAGCACGGCGCTCACCACCCGGCCGGTGTGGTGGTGCTCCCGTGCTGTGTGGGCCACCAGCCCTGCAGCGACCTGCCACGGATCAGTCGGCCAGCAGCCCGGCCCGTTCGGCCAGCACGGCCACACCGACACGGTTACGCACATCGAGCTTGGCCTGAGCACTGGCGAGATGAGACTTCACCGTGGCTTCCGAGACATACAGCTGATGCGCCACCTCGGCGTTGGAGAGCCCTCGTGCCACACCCACCGTGACGTCCCGCTCCCGCTCGGTGAGGGCGCTCATGAGGTCGCGGGCATATGCCCGGGCGGCGCCGCCGTCGGTGGTGAGCTGGTCGAGCACCTGCCGAGTGCTGCGCGGCGAGAGGACGGCATCTCCGGCCACGACGGCGCGCACGGCACGCATGATCTCCTCCGGACTCCCAGTCTTCAGCAGGAAGCCCGCGGCACCGGCATCGATGCTGCGCAGCACCGCCTCGCTCACGTCCCAGGTGGTCAGGGAGATCACGTGTGGCGGACTCGGGAGGGCCAGCACCGCCCGAGTCGCGGCGATGCCATCCATCCGGGACATCCGCAGGTCCATCAGCACCACGTCCGGGTGGTGCGCCTGCACGGCCGCCACCACCTCGTCGCCGTCGGTCGCCTCGGCCACGACCTCGATGTCGGTGGCGCTGCGGAGCATCAGACGCAGTCCGGCGCGCACCATCGCGTCGTCGTCGACGATGAGGATGCGATGACGTCGGTCCATGGCGGTGATCGTACGAGGTCCCACCGACGTGCACGGCCGGCTCCCGCGACAACCAGCGCTCAGGCGGTCCAGCCGAGCAGCTGCTCACCCAGGATGAGCACGACGATCCAGACCAGCAGGAGTGCCAACGGCAGTGCGAGGACCAGCCACGGCCGGCGCCGGACCTGCCAGATCGCGACCGCCAGCGTGGCGACGCCCACAAGGAGCATGCCGACCACCGCCCACAGGGGAGCCACGAGCCCTGAGACAGTAAAGAGGAAGAGCACAGGGGCGAACAGCACGAGCCCGAGCACTCCCGCGATCCGGGCCGCCAGGGATGTGCGTGGTTCAGCCATGCGCCGAGCATCCCAGAGCCAGGGTCGTTGCGCGCCCTGCAGCACCGAGCAGCGCTACGACACCGCACGCCATGGCAGGGCGACAGTCACTCGAAACGTCCGTCCGCCGTCGTCCAGGCCGTAGGCAACCGTGCCGCCGAGGAGCTCGGCCCGCTCGGCCACTCCCTGCAGACCGATCCCCGATCCGGCCCGGGGCTCCGGCGAGGCCACATACCTGTTGGTCGCGTCAATCCTGACGCCCTCGTCGGGTCCGCCGGTGACGGACAGCCGCACCTGCTCCCCCGGCGCGTGCCGGCGCGCGTTGGTGAGTACTTCCTGCACGATCCGGTATACGGCACGCGCCAGTGCGGGGTCCGCGGACTCCGCCTGGTCCAGGTACACCGAGGACACCACCGGTGAGCCACTGTCGAGCACCTCGTGGATGACACTCGGCAGGTCGGCGAGGGAGACGTCCAGTACCGGATCCTGATCCAGGTCGTGCCGCAGAACGGTCAGCAGGGAGCGCAGGTCTTCCATCGAACGCCCTGCGTTCTCCCGCACCAGGGCAGCGCTCTGGGCAAGTTCGTCGTCCCCGCTCGCGTTCGCCTGCAGCGCACCCGCGTGCAGAGTCAGCAGGGAGAGCCGGTGCCCGAGCACGTCGTGCACCTCGCGAGCGATCCGTTCCCGTTCGACCTGACGAGCCAGCGCGTGGCCGAGCCGATCCTGCTCCTGTCCGGCCGCGGCTGCAGCGGTCTCGGCCGTCCTGGACAGCCGACGGGCCCGCAGCAACAGGCCCGCGCCGATGGACAGGCACATCGTGAGGGCCAGGAGGATCGGCAGGACCTGCCAGTCGAGATCGAACTCGGTCTCCGGCGGAGCTCCCGGCGTGGCGCCCAGAGTCTTCAGCAGTGACGCCCCGACCGTCGGGGCAACGATGTCGCGCGCGACCGCGACAGCCACCGTGACAGCGACACCCCCGGCCGCCCACCACACGGCCGGTCCGCGACGGCGGCCGATCAGAGAGGCGAGGGCGACGAGCGCCGTCGACGCCCCCAGCGGCAGCACGACCCCGCCAGCCACGGCGACCCAGGTAACAACGAACGGCGCGCGGTGCCGCCAGAGGAGCAGGAACGGGAGCCCTCCGATCCCCAGGATCAACGGGATCAGCAGGATCCCCGCCAGTCCCTCGGGCTGGGAGCCGATCTCGGAGAACACCCCGTTGCTCACCGTGAAGAACAGGCACGTCACCACGAGCAGGGCCGTACGCCACCACGGCGGACGCGCCGGCAGCTCAGTGGTCGTGGACATGGAGAGCACCGTACGGCGGACCACCGACACGCGGGCACCACCGACCGGTCAGGTTCGCGTGGCAGTTCCTCCGCCGATCAGCCAGGGCACTCGAGCTGATCGGGGGAAGTGGTGTAGCGGGTACACGCCGTTGGCTGGGTGCCGTACCCGACACACGATGGAGGCACCAGATGAACGCTCAGCACACACCTGGCCCGGACGGCCAGTACCCGCCCGCCGGTTCCTACGCTCCGCAGGGCCCCGGCTCCTACCAGAGCCCGGGCCAGCCGGGGCCGGGATTCCCCACCGGACCCCCGGCCCAGGGCGGCCCACCTCAGCCCGAGCCGACGAAGCGGTCCTGGTTCGCCCGGCACAAGGTGCTCACGGTGCTGGGCGCGCTGGTGGCACTCATCATCGTGTTCAGTGCACTCAGCAGTGGTGGTTCCGACGAGCCCGAGGCCGACCCGGCGCCGTCCACCGCCGCGACACCCGCCGATACCGGCGACGAGCCGGCCAACGAAGCGGATGCCGAACCCGCCGACGAAGCCGCGGAACAGACTCCCGGCATCGGAGACCCGGCACGCGACGGCACCTTCGAGTTCGTCATCACCGAGGTCGAGACCGGGGTGGCGCAGGTGGGTGACGAGTTCCTCAGCGAGGAGGCGCAGGGCCAGTTCGTGCTCGTACACCTGAGCGTGACGAACATCGGCGATCAGGCCGAGTACTTCTTCGACAGCGACCAGACTCTTATCGACACCGAGGACCGGCAGCACTCGGCCGACTCGGAGGCAGGCATCTACCTCGGCGACAACGAGACGTTCCTCTCCGAGATCAACCCGGGGAACACACTCGAAGGCATCATCGTCTTCGATGTCCCGGCCGATGCCACGCCTGCGGGTATCGAGCTGCATGATTCCGCCTTCTCCGGTGGGGTGAGCGTCACCCTGGAGTAGGTCGGCCTGAGGCCGGACCGCCGACGCGAGGTAGCCCGTCCCAGGGGCGCTGCGACCTCGCGTCGGCCGTGCGGGGTCAACAGTGCGCAGTCACCAGCGCCATGGCTCGGTCAGCACCTGGCGCGCAGCCTTCCGGCCCGCGGGCCGGAAGGCGTAGACGGCCAGGAGCCGCAGCCTGGTGAGCTGCGCGTATACCGGCAGTCTGCGGTGCACCGCCTCGCTGATCCGGTATCCGCGGAGCAGGCCGGTCCCGCACGAACGCGCGAGCGCCGCGGACGTGTGACCTTGGCCGACCCGCAACTCCAGGTGCACGAGAAGATTCGCCACATCGAGCGCCGGATCTCCGACGGCGAGCAGGTCCAGGTCGAGCAGGCCGACGTCGGAGCCGTCGATGACGACCTGCTTGTCGTGCAGGTCCCGGTGCAGCAATACCGGTTCGGACGCCTCGGTGAGAGAACCCGCACTCGCCCCGAGCTGCGTCGGTACCGACGGCAGCACACCGTAGGCCCGTGCGAGCCCGATCCAGCGCCGGGTCACCTCCACCTCCGCGGCGTGGTCGTGCCGGACGGGCCCGCTGCCGGGCACCGGCACATCGTGCAGACGACGGATCGCACGGCCCACCGCTCTCCCCGCCCGATACGCCGCTGTGGTGGATGTCTGCGGCGTACCGAGCACAGCGTGCAGGGTGGCTCCGGGTAGCGCTGCCATGGTCAGACTGGTCGAGTCGTGGGCGAGCACCTGCGGCACTCGCACTCCCGCACGGTGAAGGTGCTCCGAGACCCACGGCACCGCGTCCAGGCGTCCGGGGCGAACCACCTTGACGTAGACGGTGGCCGAACCGCGGCGCTGCTCGATCACGGCACGACGTTCGGGGCGATGCGCCACCAGTCGTGCACCGGGCTCCGCTGCTGGGCCTGCGGCCCCGATCCGGCGATCGGCACCATCTCGCTGCACCACCGCCAGTTCACCCACGGTCGAGACCAAGCCGGAACCGGGCGCGGTTCCAGCCGCCACTCGTCGTGCGCGTGCCGGATCGGCGAAGAGTTGGCCTGCCATCGATACGCCCGCCTGGTCCCGGACCTCGAGGAGTGCGTGGCCGGTATCGCGGGGCATCGCCCGCACGAGGGTCAGGCCACGAGAGCGCAGGTCCCGATCGAGCCTCGGCAGCAGCAGTTCGGTGCTCACCAGTGCCTCGTTCACTTCGCCGCCTCCAACGCGGTGATGCCGCCGCGGAGCACGCGGGCCGCCGAATCGACCACTCGGCGGGTCCGCTCGGGCCACTCCTCTTCCCGCCTGCGGAACGGTTCCGCGGCACGTCGCAACAGCTGTAGCGCGGTGTACGTGGCGAGTCGATCGGTGTCGAGGGGGCGCCGGTACCCGGCCACCACCCCGCCGAAGAGGTCGGTCACGTCTCCTGCCCCTCGTACGTGGGCATCGGCGAGCAGGCTCGCCAGATCGGCTTCGGCCGGCCCGGTGCAGGCGTGGTCCAGGTCGATCAGGCCTGCCTCACCGCCGTCGATGATCACCTGATCCAGGGAGAGATCACCATGCAGGGAGACGCTCGGGACGTCCTCGCGCAGTTCGTCGGCCGTGCGGTGCGCGACGTCGACTACCTCCTCACCGATCTCAGGCAGAACGATGCCGAGCTGGCGGACCACGGCGTTCAGTGCTGCCCGATCGGTGCGGGCGTCGTGCCTGGGGAGGTTCGCGGGGTGCCCATGCAACGTGTCCAGCACCCGCCCCGCGGCAGCAAGGGAGGCGCGATCCGGGACTGCCGGCACGGCATCGCCGGGGAGAAACTCCACCGCGGCGAAACCGCGGCGGCGGTCGGTTCCCAGGAGCCGGGGGGTTCGCGCGGGCGCGCCGGCGAGCGCCTGGATCCGCGCAGCGGCGGCTTCCAGATCGCCGCGGCGGTACGCCCGTACCAGGACCGGCCCCGAGGCCATCTCCAGCCGGCCCACCCACCGCCGTTGCGGTTTGTAGGCGAGCTCACGCAGTGACGTCCCTTCCACCTGCGCGTGCTGCCCCCAGACTCTGCGCAGCAACATCGGCCGCAGCCTGTCGTCGCTCAACAGCCGCAGGGCCGGCAGGTCGCGGTCCGCGGCCGGGGCGGCCACGAGGGCTGAAAGACTCGGATCCATCGCCAGGAGGGCTCCGGCGGGAGCACGGTTCACCGACTTGGCCAGCTTGCGGAAGCCTCCCGAGGCGTACGCAGTGACCACCATGGTGCGGCACGTGCTCGGCCCCGATACCTGCACGGCCGCCACGCAACTCGTGCCAGGTTTGTACCGCAGGTACCTGATCTGCGCGTGGATCTCGACGCCGAGCCGGTCACCGAGCCAGGACTGGAGACGTTCGGGGTCGAGCACAGTGGCCAGGGCCGGCAGATCGGTTTCGCGGGCGATCAGTGCTCGGTCAGCGTCGCACAGCACGATAGGCCTCTCGCGGGTCTCGGCGATGGGGGCCGCTGATCACACCAGGTTCGCCGGCGTGCCGGCTGAGCACCTGGCTCGGCGGGCCGTGATCGGTCGCCAGGCCCCCGTCGATCCAGATGACTCGGTCAGCGTTCTGCGCGGCCGCGAGGTCGTGAGTGATGACGATGGTGGTGCGCCCGTCGGTGAGGCGGTCCATGGCGGCGAGGACTTCCTGCTCGGTGTCCTGGTCCAACCCGGTCATGGCCTCGTCGAGCACGACGATCGGAGCATCTCGCACCGCAGCACGGGCGATGGCGATGCGTTGCCGTTGCCCCCCGGAAAGGGTGGCGCCTCGCTCGCCGACAACCGTGTCATACCCGTCCGGGAGTGCGGTGATGAACTCATGGGCACCCGCGAGCCGGGCTGCACGCTCGATCTCCTCGTCGGTGACGTCGCACGCCCCATGGGCGATGTTCTCCCGGATCGACATGGCGAACAGCAGACTCTCCTGCAACACGATCGCGATCTGCGGGCGCACGGACTCCATGGTGAGGTCACGCAGGTCGTGGCCGTCGATGCGGACCTGGCCGTAGTCCGGGTCCCGCAACCGGGAGAGCAGCATGGCCACGCTCGACTTGCCCGCCCCCGAGGGACCGACGACGGCGACGCGCTCCCCGGCACGGATCCGCAGATTCAGCCCGCGCAACACGGGGTGCCCGGTGGTGTACGACAACCACACGTCCGTGAACTGGATATCGCCCAGGAACGGTCGCGCCGACCGCGCCCATTGCTGGTTCACCACCCGCGGCCGTTCCTCGAGGAGGTCGACCAACCGCTCCCCCGAGGCTGCGGCCTGGGCGATCCGGCCGGTGTACTTCGCCAGGTCCCGCATCGGTTTGAACGCAGCCTTGAGGTAGGTGAGGAAGACCACCAGCTCGCCGGGGGTGAGCGCTCCGGCGAGTACCCGGGTGGCGCCGAGGTAGAGGACTCCGGCGGTGGCGATCCCGACGAGCACATCGGTGCGTCGTTCGAGCCCGGCGGAGAGCTTCTTCGCCTTGACACCGTCCTTGAGGGTCTTCACGTTGTTGCTCGCGAAGGCGGCCTGCATCCGGTCCTCGAGGGAGTACGACTGCACCACCCGCATGGCCGCCAGCGTCTCGGCGGCCAACGAGGCCAACGCACCCTCCGCCTTGCGCTGTGTGCGTGAGACCCCGGTGATCTTGCGGGACAGGCGTGCACCGGTCAGCACGAAGAGGGGGAGCACGGCGAGCATCACCAGAGCCAGCTGCCAGTCGAGCACGGCCACCACACCCAGCATCGTGACCATCGTGATGACATTGCCCAGCAAGGGCAGTGCCGCAGTGACGCCCACCTCCTTCAACCGTCCGACGTCGGAGGTCACCCTGGTCACGAGGTCACCGGTTCGGGCGTTGTCGTGGAAGGCCATCGACAGCGTCTGCAGGTGAGCGTAGACCTGCTCCCGCATCGCCGTCAGCAGCCGATTCCCGGCGAGGGCGAAGCACAGGGTCATCAGATAGGCCGCCACCGCGCGCAGGGTCACGATGACCAGGAGCGCCACACAGGCGAGGACGAGCACCATCGGCAGGTTGTCCGGAGCGTCGAGCCCGATCCGGGCGCCGCTTGCAGCGATCACGCCGTCGAGAACAAACTTCAGCGGCCACGGTTCCAGCAACCGCATCGCTACCTCGGCGAACAGCGCTGCTGAGCCACCGAACAGCAGAGTCCGTTCAGCGCGCAGGTGCGGTTTCAGGTAGCCGGCCGTGCGACGCAGCCCGTGCAGCGAACGCCGCATACTTCGGCGATCAGACGAGGGCATCGTCGTCCCTCCGCACGGGTAGCGTCAGACCCACCAGACCCACGGCCCGGCGAACGACGTGGTCCCAGTCGTGGGCCCGTGCAGCCTGCACAGCGTCCCGGCGCAGTTGGGCGCGGCGTCCGGCATCAGCGCGTAGCGACGCGATGGCGCCGGCCAGCTCGTCGGGATCCCCCGGTGCCACCAGCTCGCCGAGCCGCCCATCATCGAGCACTTCGGGCAGCACCCCGATCCTGCTGGCAACGACCGGGACCCCGGCAGCGAGGTACTCCTGCACCTTCAGCGGCGAGAAGTAGCAGTCCCGCATCGGCGGATATGGCGCAGTGGCCACCGCCATCCGGCGCAGCATGGCGGCGATCTCGTCCGGATCCACGGCACCCGTGAACTCCACGGCCCCGGTGATGGCGCGCCCACGGGCACGTTCGGCAAGCGCTGCGGCCTGCGGACCGTGGCCGACCACGAGCAACCGGTAGCTGGGATCGGTATGGATCAACAGCGCCATGGCGTCGATGAGCACATCAACGCCGTGCCACGGTTTGAGCGTGCCGACGAAACCGACCGTGAACGGGTCCGTAGCCGCCGGCACGGGAGGCGCCGGGCTCGGCGTGATCCGGTGGGTGTCCACCCCGTTGGCGATTACCTGCACACGTTCCGGCGTCGGTGTGCACGACCGTGCCCATCGGGCCACCGACTCGGTTACGCACACCACGGCGCCGGCTCGTCCGATCGCTTGGCGTGCCACCTGCTCGGCGCCGTCGCGATGGACCAGACCACGATGATCGGCGTGTTCGTGCACCAAGGGGGCGTTGACTTCGAGGATGCTCCGAATACCCCGGCGCTGCGCCCATGCGCTGGAGGTACGGCCCCACAGGGCGTAGCGCTCGTAGACGAGGTCGATCGGACCGTCGTCGGCGATCGTGTCCAGGAGTGCGGCAACGCCCGCCTCGCTGGCCTGCGCGGATCGTTCCCGGTCGGCCGGGTCCGCACCCACCACCTGCGGCAGCAGATGTACCCGCACCTGAGCCAGATCTGGCGGCGCATCTCCCCCGGTGCGTGGGGTGATCAGGTCGACCTCCAGGCCTGCCGCGACCAGCCGGCGCAGGACCGCCCGGACGTGGACGGACGCGCCCTTGGACCCGAACACCGGTATCCCCGGGTCGGTGCACACGTAGACGACGCGACGCATCACCGCACCCCCACCTTGGCCTCGGCACCGATGGGTCGCTGGTGGTGTGCGGCCATCAACCGCCGCAGTTCTCCTGCGTTGCGACGGGCATCGAAGCGGTCCTCGACCAGCCGCCGGCCCGCCTCGGCGAATCGCCGCGCACTCGGGGTGTCATCGAGAAGCCGCTGCAGCGCACCTGCGAGCGCATCCGGGTCCGCCTCCGGGACCAGCAGTCCGGTCTGGTCATTCAGCACAGCCTCGGACATCCCGGTCACCGGGGTGGCCACACATGGGGTGCCGAGAGCGAGTGCCTCGAGCACGACCGTGGGCAACCCGTCCCGATTGCCGTCGCTTCCGATCACGCAGGGGGCGGCGAACACTGCTGCCCGGGCCAGCAGATCCGCTACCTGGTGCTGCGGGAGCGGTCCATGGAACGTCACGCGTTCGTTGAGGCCATGTTCCTCGACCCGAGCTCGCAGGGCAGCCTCCTCGGGCCCGGTCCCGGCGATCTCCAGCCGCATTGGCGCGCCCTGGTGAGCAAGGATCGCGATGGCGTCGATCAGGTGCACGAAGCCCTTCTTCTCCACCAGCCGGCCGACGGCCACCACGACCAGCTCTGCTTCCCCTGTCCGCGGCCGGTAGGCGAATGAACGCAGGTCCAGGCCGTTGTAGATCCGCACCACACGGTCGGCGTCAGCGCCGAAGCGTTCCTGCAGGTATCGGAGGTTGTAGTCGGAGACGGTCACCACGAACTCGGCCTCTGCGAGCTTGCGACGCAGGTCCGCGTGGTCGACCTCCTCGTGGAAGATGTCCTTGGCGTGGGCGGTGAAGCTGTACCCGATCCCGGTGATGCGCGCGGCCAGTCTCGCCACCGTGGTGGCGACCGAACCGAAGTGCGCGTGCAGATGCGTGATCGCTCGATGGCGCACCTGGACGGCCAGCTCGACGGCGGCGGCTGCCTCATCCGGAGAGGCATCCAGCAGGTCGTCCAGGTGGGCGAACAGGTCCGGGATGCTCGAGCGGGCTCGGCCGAACACACGCCATAGCTCGGCCGAACGCAGGTGGTGCGGGAGGTAGCTCACGGGTGCGTGCACCTGAGCCAGTGCTTCGTGGAAGCGTCCGTCCGCCGGTGGGCGGAGGGAGAAGATCTCCAGGTCGACACCGAGATCCTCGAGTGCGAGTACCTCATTAAGGATGAAGGTCTCGGAGAACCGGGGGTACATCTTCAGCACGTACCCGATGCGGGGTTCGCCACGCTCATGCAAGGACATCGAGGAGCTCCGGACGGTTGAGGAGGGACTGGGCGAGGGTGGGGACGGCGCGCAGGCCATCGAGGTCGATGCGCCGACGAGGCTGCGGTGGGCGATCGACGGCCGTGGCCAACCAGCGTCCGAGGCCGACCGGGTCAGCGTCGTCTGCTGGGAGCATGTCGAGGGCTCCGATGGCGTGGAGGCGCTCAGCGCGCACCAGTTGTTCGGCACGAGGACGTTCTCGGGGCACCACCAGAGCGGGTGCGGATCCGGACAGCGCCTCGCAGACCGTGTTGTAGCCACCCATCGTGATCACGGCCCGCGCCCCGTCGATCAACTCCTGTGTGTTCGGAACGAAGCTGTACACGGTCATCTCGACGCGCTCGGCGGCGATCCGCTCGATCTCGGCGCGTGCGGCCGGCGGCAAGTACGGACCTGAGACGAGCACTCCGAGATGCCCGAGCGGTAGTGGCGAACGAACGAAGGAGCGGGCAAGCTCAGCACCGTCCTGCCCACCGCCCACCATGCAGAGCACATAGTTCCCGGGTGGCACCGGGGCCGCGTTCACCTCGGCGGCTTCGGCGCGGTGCAGCCCTCGTCCGCGGCCGGAGGCCAGGTAACCGGTGAATCGAGCGCGTTGGGCGACCCCCACCGGCAGACCGCACTCGGCGATCGGGTCGTACACCGCCGGATCGCCGTACACCCACACCTGGTCGTAATAGCCGAGAACGGCCGCGGTGGCTCCCTGCTCGCGCCATTCACGGCGTGCCACCGTCGGCGCGTCCAGCACATCTCGCAGACCGAGCACCACCTGCGTCCGGTGGCGAGTGCTGCGGGCGAGCTTGCGGAGGGTGCGGTCGAGCTCACCCCCCAGTCCACGCGCCACCTTGTCCACGACCAGCAGGTCCGGTGCGAAGGACCGGATCGCGGCCCAGATGACGCGGCTGCGCAACCTCAGCACCTCGCTCAGGGCGAGCCCGAACGCTCCGGCTGCATAGCCGCCGTCGCTGTCCTTGCCTACGGTGGGCAAGGCGAGCACCTCGGTGCGAGGTGGCAGGTCGAGGGCAGTGGCCTCGGGGGCGCCGGTGATGAGAAGGACATCCGTTCCGCCGTCGGCCTCGACCAAGGCCGCCGCCAGCTCGATGTTCCGTCGGATGTGCCCCAGCCCCTGGGTGTCGTGCGAATAGAACGCGATACGTCGACTGCTCCCTGCCGTACTCATGCCCCGCCCCTCTGGTGGTTTCTCGTAGACCGTTCGTCCACTGGTGAGGAACAACACTGGTGAGCACCGGTGAGGCGTTGATGAGCGAGCCATGAGGGGTCTCTCATCTGCCCTTCATCGAGACTCTTCGACGTGGCACAGTGGATTGATGGACACGAACAGGGCGCTGCTGGTGGTGGACGTCCAGCCGACCTTCTGCGAAGGTGGCGCGCTCGGCGTCGACGGAGGGAACGCCGTCGCCGAGCGGATCGCCGCGTACGCGGCCGCCCACCGGAACGACTACGGCCTGGTGGTGACCACGCAGGACTGGCACATCGACCCGGGCGACCACTTCTCCGACACTCCGGACTTCGTGGACACCTGGCCACCGCACGGAGTGGCCGGTACGGCTGAGGCCGAGTTGCACCCAGCCCTGGCAGACCTGGCCCCGGATGCGTCGGTGAAGAAGGGTGCGTACGCCGCCGCGTATTCAGGTTTCGAAGGCACCGACGACGGCGCTCACCCGTTGACGACGATCCTCGCCGACGCGGGGTCACCGCAGTGGACGTGGTCGGGATCGCTGAGTCGCACTGCGTGAAGGAGACGGCGCTGGACGCGGTGAAAGAAGGGCTGGCCACCAGAGTCTTCACCGACCTGACCGTGCCGGTGAGCCCCGAACAGGGCGAGGCGGCACGGGCGGAGATGGCCGCCGCTGGGGTCATTCTGGAGCCGTCGACGTAGCGTCAGGCAGGTGCTGAGCGGACCTGGTGACCGGGCGCTTGGTGCGCCAGGCTCGGATCCGCACTTCCTCGACGAGCCACCCTCATCGACTTGGTTCGTCGGCGGGCTGACCGATGGATGAGACCGACCTTCGCGGTCCCTGAGGATTCTCAACGACTGGTGGCATGTGAGCTGGGAGCGGCTGAGTACGGACGCGCTGTTCGGCGTGCAGTGTCAGTGGTTGAGGAACCGTCGGCTCTCGATCTGCAGTTGCAGCACGAGTCGCTGCTGTGGGTCGTCGAGGTCGAGGGTGACCAGGCGGTGGAGCCGGCTCATGCGGTAGCGCAGGGTGTTGGGGTGAATCACGAGTGATCGAGCTGCCCGACCCGGTTCGCCGTAGTGCTTCAGCCACGCGCTGAGTGTCGGCGCATACGAGGTGCCGTTGTCGGCATCGTGGTCGAGCAAGACTCGCAGTGGGCTGCCCGGGGCCATCAGGTCCACCGTGGCGAGAACTCGGCCGAGGCCGATGGCATCCCATTCGTCTTCCACAGCCACTGCAGGGCTCTCAACCAAGCCCGCTTGTCCGACCTTGAGGGCCTCGGCCCCCTCCACCCGTGAGCGGGGCAGCTCGGGCACCATCGCGGGCGTTCCAGCTGCTGCCGACCATCCGAGAGCGTCTGAACTGGCAAGGTCGCGCACCAGCGCGCCCAACCATGCCCAGGTTCCGGGCTCGGTCGAACCGGAGTTGTCATCAGCGACCACGGCAAAGACGGTGCCATCGAGGTCGGCCACGACTGCCTGGCGCCATCCATGCCGTCGCAGCGTCGTGGCCCACATCTGCACATGCTCCTCGACGCCCCGGCTGCCCGATGCGCGAAGGGCCACGACCCGCCAGGGCCCGCGCCCGGGCAGCACACGTGCGAGAGGGCGCTCGGGGGCGTACTCCCGCAAGGCGGCGCGGATCAGTTCCTTGACCTGACTTCGGGCGATATCGGCGCCGGCATTCATCCGCAACAGGTGCAACGCGAGGATCGAGGTGGCGCGACGCAGTTCTGCCGTGGTGCTCTCATCCACCGATCGCTCGACCATCGCCCAGATCGATCCGAGCCACTGACCGCCGGCCCAGACCGGCACAACGAGCCGTGGACGTGTCCCATCTGGGCAGTCCCGTACGACGAACGCTTCGTCTGAGCGCGCTAGCCGCCGAAACACTCCACGTGCCCGGAAATGGGCCGTCACCTCCTCGGGGACCCGGCGACCAACAATGGTTGCCACGCGTGCTGGGTCCGCCTGCGCTTGACCTGATGAGTAGGCCAGGATCCGTGATCGGTTGTCCTCAAAGGTGACCGGTCCGCCAACGATCGCGGCCACAGTATCGGCCAGGGCGAACAGGTCGTAGCCTCTCTCCGGCGCAGGATCGCCGTCGACGGCACCAGAAGGCGCAACGGCAGGATCAACGAGGCCACGTAGCAGCCAGACCAGGTGCGCCCACGCGATCTCCTCCCCGAGGGAAAGGAGCGCAATCCCCACCCGCTGCGCGGTCTCGACGACTCGCTGCTCCTCTGCCACTCCCGATCGCAGGATCACCCCCGACGCGCACCGCTGCGCACAACACCTGACCAGACGCTCGGCGTGGTCGACATCGCGAGCCCCGACCCCCAACACCAGGTCTCCTGGCCCACCAGGAGCAGTGTCGCCAGGTTCGGCGATGACCACATCGCCCACCTCCGCCACGTTGGCCTCACCAGCAATCACCTGCAGGAGAGGCGAGCCCAGGGCGGCCGCCATGTCAGAAGCTGAACTCATCGAGTCATTGTGCGCCGAGCACAATGCCACGCGCGAACTTTGCACGGCAGCGCCCATGACGACCGGTCCGGCCACGCTCCACACTCGTGACATGAGGACGTCCCGCTCGACGCACAGCCCGCCCCGCAGTGTCGCAATCGTCGGCGCCGGAATGACCGGACTCGCCACCGCCTGGTTCCTTCAGGAGCGAGACGTGGCAGTCACCGTCATCGACCGCGACAGGATCGCTGCCGGTGCAAGCTGGGGCAACGCAGGATGGCTCACGCCCAGCCTGGCCGCACCACTGCCCGACCCGGCCGTCCTCCGATACGGGATACGCGCGGTGCTCGACCCATCATCACCGGTCTATCTACCGTTGCCCATAGGCCCCAGACTTCTACAGTTCCTGACCAGGTTCGCGCGCAACAGCACCGCCGCTCGATGGCGTCGCTCGATGGCCGCACTAGTTCCGATCAACAACCGCGCACTCCCGGCGTACGACCACCTCATCGACGGGGGAGTCAACGCGCGCACCCAGCCAGCCAACCCGTTCCTGGCCGCCTTCCGCACCGAGCCCGAACGCACACACCTCCTGAACGAACTCAACCACGTTCGGGCAGCCGGACTCGATGTCCACTTCGACCTCCTCGACCGAGAAGAAGTCCACGCCATGGAACCCCTCCTCGGGGACGAGATCGGAGCAGCGATCAGGCTTCACGACCAACGCTTCATCAACCCCGGAACCTTCGCCACAGAACTTGCCGCAGCCGTTGAACGCCGAGGCGGCACGTTCCGACTTGGCACCGAGGTGACGGCCGTAGAGAACACACAAAACGCTGCCGTCACCCGAACCGACACCAACGACACCGAGGCATTCGATGCCGTCGTCCTCGCCAACGGCGCCTGGCTCGACCGGCTCGCACAACCGCACGGAATCCGGATGCCCGTACAAGCCGGACGGGGCTACAGCTTCAGCGTGCCAACGCCCCACCTTCCCCGCGGACCCTTGTACTTTCCACACCAACGCCTCGCCTGCACGCCACTCGGAGACAAACTGCGCATCGCCGGGATGATGGAGTTCCGATCCCCCGACGCCCCACTCGATCCACGCCGGATCACCGCCATCATCAACAGCATCCGCCCCCTCCTCAACATCAGCGACCCCGTCGACCGAGTGCACGACTGGGTCGGCTCACGACCCTGCACCCACGACGGACTTCCGCTCATCGGAAGAACACGATCACCCCGGGTATACGTCACCGGAGGACACGGAATGTGGGGCATCACCCTCGGGCCCGCCACAGGCGAACTCCTCGCAGACCTCATCACCACCGGAGAAACACCCAACGAACTAGCAGCATTCGACCCACTCCGCTGACAAGGCGCCCGACGGCAGCAGGGAGCCGCTCGCGATCGGACTCCGGCCCGGCAACGCCGCGCCCAACACCGCCCTCTGGCAGTCGTCGAACCCGACCTGGTCGAGACCGCTGCCGTGCTCCCGGTGCCACTTCCACTGCCCGCCGCAGGATACTCGGCCTGCTGCGGCCACGGCGGTCAGCCTCGGGCTCGGGCGCGAGCCCGAGGTGTCGGTGCGCATCCACAGCCGCCCCCCGGACGACATCCTTGCCCGCCTGCAGGTCACCGGCATCGAGAAGCAACCGGCGAGCTGGGCAGCCGCCACCGGGCGTGGTGCCGCCGAGTCCGTGACCTCGACGGCACCACGCCTGGCCCGACCGAACGGTGGCGTCGTCACGATCAGGCGTTGCCCCTTGACCTCGAGTTTGCAGGCGCTCGGGTGCTAGCCGGCAGGGATGGCGCCGGACAGTTCGCCGTTCCACAAGACCTGGCCACCCTCGACCCGCGTCCCGGTGCCGAGGACCGTGACGTCCTCGGCAACGATCTGCCACGAGCCAGCAGTGCTGATGTTCTCGTGGAACTTGGCTCGTCGAATACTCCATCCTCGCAACGTCGCGAGACTGCTGCGTTCCACCGACCCGTCGAAGTCATGGTGGACGGTGCAGTTGGTGAGGGTGCGCGGCGACGAGTTGGTGCTGAAGATGCTGCCGAGGCCCCGGGCACGAACCGTGCAGTGGTCCAGATTGAGATAGGGCATCTCCGCATTCACCAGGTGACTGTTGGCCGCCGTGTACCCGAGGTTCGGATCGTCGCCGATGTAGACAGCCTGGTTCGATGGATCGGGCGAGACGTCGTCAAAGGTGCAATGGAGGAACTGGTGCGCCGTGTCGGCGTTGAGCCCCCGCCCCGGGCGAAGTGCGACAGACCCGTGGAAGGCACAGTTCCGGTAGGACATGGTGGGCCCCCACGAATAGATGGTCCAGTTGTCGCTGCCCCAGAAGTGGCAGCGCGTGAAGCTGATGTTGCCGATGTTGGTCACCACGGGCCGTTCGTGCGAGGTGGTGACCATGCCGGCACCCCAGTTGTTGTAGAAGGTGCAGTTGACGAAGGTCGCGTCCAGGCAGAGCCCGCCACTCTCAGGCTCGATGTCGATGCCAGCCCCCGGCAGTGACGCCAGTGGTTGGCCGTCGCCCTCGCCACCACCTGTGTTCACGACCCGACCGGTGTGGTTGAACTCGCAGTTCACGGCCTTCAGACCGCGACCGCCGGTCCACGAGAGCGCTTGGCGACCGTTGTACTCCGATACCACGTTGACCAAGGTGTGCGGGGTCACCGGGTCAGAATGCTGCGCCTGCGGGTATGCGATGGTGATGCCGTCGAGGCCGTGATTTCGCGTCTCGACGTTGGTGATGGTCACGTCCGTGTTGCTCATCAGGCGCAGGCCGGTCGCCTTCAGTTGCCGGCCGGTGTCACCCCACTTCCCGCCCAGCTTGAGGGTGTCGCTGCTGCCATCCAGGATGAGGTCAGAGATCGCGATGTTGCGGCCTCCGTACACCTGGATCATGCGGCCAGCCTCCACACCGTAGCTGAGCCGTTCGAACCCGGTCGGGCTGGAAGCCCGGGTCTCGTCGCGCGGCGTGCCGGGAACCTCTCCCTCGCCGTGGTCGATGGCCGGCACGTAGCCGCCGAACAGCAGCCCCTCGGTGAGCCGCATAGTCGCACCGTTGCCGCGGATCTCGAGATGCTGCAGCCCAACCCGCGATCCGATGTGGAAGATCGGTAGGGCAACGCGCCAGGCGCGCATCGGCGAGGACACCCGGAACGACTCGTACATGTCGGCCCGCAGGTCGGCTTCGTCGATGTACGGCGCCTGGGCGTCGATCCAGTCATCGAGCTCGTCAGCCGGGAGCTGTTGGCCGACGCGATAGGTGCCACTGGGGATGGTGAGCACCGCGCCCTTCTCAGGCGTCCGAGAGATGGCCCAGGCGGCACGCTGGAATGCTGGGGTGTCGTCGGCGACGCCGTCTCCCACGGCTCCGAAGTCCCTCCTCAGGTCGAGTTCTGGCCAGGTCTGTGCGTGCGCTTCGCGGCTGGTCAGGACGCCGGCGACCGAGGCCAGTGCGCCGGCTGCCAGCACCGTGCGGCGCGACAGTGATCGAGTTCTCCCGTTTGACATCATCGTCTCCTCGAAATTAGTGGGTGCCTCAATAGCCACTTGCTTATGCGGCTAATCACGACGACAGTAGAGGCCAAGAGGCGGCGCGGTCAAGGGTGTGATGATCCTCAGAAGAAAGCCCGCGTGGCGACGGTCGACCCTCATCAGATATCTCAGCTACGGCCGGGACACTGGAGGGCATGAATCGAAGGTTGTCGATGGCGAGGCGAAAAGCACACAGTGAAGCCCGCCAATGAGTAGAGGATCTCTTCGAGAGATCGGTTCGGTCGCGGCCGCTCGATGGGGTCGCGGCGGGGCCGGGCGGTCGCGTGACAATGCGCGGCGGCGACTGGCACAGGCGACATGCCTGCGTCCATTGCGCACCAGGTCGGAACGACCGCGAAAGCCCTGGTGCCGGCGCTGAAGGTGCTGGGGTCTGCGAGATCAGCGGTGACAGAACGTTGCTACTGTCCCAGTCCTGGGCCGAGCCACTCGAGCCATGGGCCGGCGAACGCCGCCCTGCCAGCCTGAGCGTTCAGGTGGCCTGCACGCTGAACGGGACCTGGCATGGGTCTGCGAGCACACCCCGGGCAGGACCCACGACGCCCGCGGATTGCGAGATTCAGGAATTCTGGACATGAGGACTGCCATACAAATCTGGGCAACAAAGATGTATCCGGCTGGAGGCCACCAGCCCGATACGACAACTACCCGGAAGGAACAGCACGCATCTCAGCGAAAGTTAAACACCGAAGTGAATTCGATCCGCGATAAGATCGAACAAGTAATCGCCCATCTCAGGTCCTGGCGACCTTCCGGACCGATGGCCGCGGACCGTTGCGAATATTCCCCAATCAGCCTCCATCGTCATAGCGCTCGAGTTCTCCCTCACTTCAATCTGAATATACCTCCAGGTCGTTCGGACGCCGGGTCGGGGCCAGATCTGCACCCGCGGGCTGCGGGATGTGGAGGTCTCTGCCGTTGAAAAGCGGGAGCAGGTCCTCGAGCCCGCAGTGCACGGCCATGCCGGGAATCACGTGCTGCCAGTTGCTCTGTGGACCGTGCATGCGTGTGTCGACGACCGTCGTGGGATCGAGCGGTGGCGACTCGAGCTCGATCCGCTGAATCCGCGGCTCGATGGCGGCCGCGAGATAGCCGAGGAACGCCCCTGGACCAGCGCCGAAGAGGCGGATCGGGCAGTCGCCCAGGTCTTTGGCCCGATGCTGCGCGATGAGCTCGACGGCACGGAGGATGTCGAATACGCGCGCGGCAGCCAGGCTGTCACCGAGCCAGATGAGGTCGGTCATGAGTTTGTAGAGGGTGCCGTAGTTCTCGTCGAGCGGGAAGGGGTTGATCTCATGCGGGGTGAGAGCTCCAGTACCGCGGACATCGAGCGCCAGCACCGCGACGCCACCGGCGACCCGCTCGGTCAGCCAGTCCGTGCGGTCCGCGAGCTCCGCCGACCCGGTGGCGAAGCATGCGATCTCGAGCGCCGCCGTCGGTCGATCGGCTGGTTCAACGAGTACGCCTGCGTTGAGCACGTCGATCTCCGACCACCACATCGCTCGATGGCTCCGCACCTCGACGTCGCCGAGGCGGTGGTTCTCGGCAGGCGACCATCGGGGAAAGAGTTCCGACGGCGTGCGTCGCTGCCGGTGGACCTGATCGGTGAGCCATTGCGCCGGCGAAGATGAGCGCGCCGTCCTGAGAGTGAGAAGCCGCTGCTGGTTGAGTTCGAAGACGTGTGGCGTGTCGGGGTAGTCCACGCGCAGCCGCCCGGATGCGGTGCACAGCAGCTCTGCCTCGGGGATAGGAACGGGCTCGGAGGAGTCGATGGCGGCGGTCGGTTCGTTGCCGAGATGCCGCACGAGGAACTCGGCCCCCGCCTTCGCCAACTCGGGCATGAGGCCGTGCGGATGATCCGCCCGGACGTGTCCGAGACTCTCCGGCTTGCCGAGTATCTCGTACGCCCGCCTTGCACGTTCGACGGTCTCGTGCGCTCCTTCGACTGGGAAGAAGTCGGAGTTCGCCGACATCACTAGCACCGGGCGTGGCGCCATGGCGATGAGAAAGTCCTCGTGATCGATGCCGATCAGCGCGCCGCCTGGGAGGATCTGCTCCGCGTCCTGGGCGCCCCCGGACCGTTGGTACGACTGCCGAGAGGTGATGAAGCATCCCAGTGCTGCCGCAGCGATGCGCGGCTCGATGAGCATCAGCCAGGTGGCCTGCGTGCTGCCACCGCTGTTGCCGGCCACGCCGATGCGTGCCGGGTCGACCTCGGGCCGGGTGCACAGGTAGTCGATCGCCCGCCGGGCGTCGTCAACGAAGTACCGGGCGATCGTGTCGCCGGTCCACCAGCACTGCACCCCGGCGTGGCTGTGCTCCACCACGTTGGCCGGGACCTCTTCGCGGCCCGCGGCGTCAAGGTAGCTCTTGCGCTCGCCCTGGCCGATGGAGTCGATCGCCATCACGACGAGTCCGTTGCTTGCGAGCCGCGCGCAGAACGCCTGGTATCGCGCAGCGGCCTTGCCTGCATCGGCGTGGCCGCACAGGAAGAGCACCGCGCCAGTGCGCTCCGTCGTGTCCCGGGGGAGGTAGAGGTTGGCTGTGACCCGCTGGGTCGGACCGGTCTCAAGCACGAGCTTGGTCAGCACGAACGTGGGTCGCTCTACGGTCCCGGTCACGATCGCCGTCGGCGCCGGACGATCAGCGGAGCTTGCGTCCAGGACACCGTCGGCATACGCGCGCAGAGCCTCCTGCCGAGCACGGACATCCTCGGGCGTGCGCATCGCATCGCTCGCCGCCCGCCGGGCGCTGAGGTGCGCCGTCGTGCGCTCGTACGCGTTCAGCTGTACCTGAAGGGACGCATCATAGGAGCCGTCCAGGTACGGACCGAAGCCTGTGATCTGACTAGCCATGCTGATCTCGCTGCCTCATCTCGTGGCGTGTCTCATGTCGTCGTGATGTCATCACTGGGCCATGCCGACGTGACCTCATTTGACGGCGCCCGCCACCATCCCGGACTCCACCTGCCGCTGGAACACGACGTAGACGACCAGGACAGGGACCATGGACAACGTCAGGCCCGCGAACAAGCCGCTCCAGTCGCTCGCGTACTCCTGGCTGACCGCCAGCGCCGCCAGCCCTTGTGCGATCACGTACTTGTCAGGATCGGTCTGCAGCACCAGCGGCAGCAGGAACTGGTTCCACTGGCCGATGGCCACGAAGATGCCCACGCTCGCGAATCCCGGGCGCGCCATGGGAAGCATCACCAGCAGGAAGGTCCGCCAGTGGCCGCAGCCGTCGATGAAGGCGGCGTCGGCGACAGAGTCCGGCAGGCTGCGGAAGTACGCGGTGAGGAAGAAGACGGCGAACGGCAGGTAGTAGGCCGCATAGATCAAGGCCAGCCCAGGCAATGAGTTCGCCAGGTGCAGGTCCCTGGCCACGAAGAACAACGGCACGATCGCCAGGAACACCGGAAAGGTCAGACCCGCCACGAACAAGAGGTAGACGAGTCTGGAACCTCTGAACGGGTACCTGGATACGACGTAGGCCACCATCGATCCGCCAGCCAACGTAAGAAACACGCCGAGTGGGACGACGATCGCCGTGTTGAGGAAGTACCGGCCGATGTTCGCCGTCGTCCACGCTCGGACGAAGCTGTCGATGCTGAAGGATCCCGGTAACGACCACGCGCTGGTAAGAATCTCCGCGTCGCTCTTGAAGGCGTTGAGAACGGTCCACAGCAGCGGTACGACGACGAGAACGGCCCAGGTCAGCAGGAACGCGTGGGCGAACACGTCGAGTGGCCCGCCTGCCGATGACGACCTGCTCCGGCGGGCGGTGGCGCGCGAGCGAGCCGCTGACGGGGGATCCTTATCAGGGGTGATTCGGGACGGGGTCTCTACGCTCATCGAGGGCTCCTAGTAGGCCACGCGGTCGCGGCGAGTGAGCCGCAACGTCGCAGTGGCCAGGACGATGGTGATGACGAACAAGGCCACGCCCAGGGCGGTCGCGTAGCCGAATCTGCCGTGCTCAAAGGCGCTGGAATAGATGTAGTTGCCCAGCACCTGTGTCGAGTTGTTGGGCCCACCAGATCCGCCAGCGGCGGACATCACGTTGACGATCGCGAACATGTCCAGCGCGTTGATCCCCGCGTAGACGAGCGCGACCTGGACGGTGTCCCAGATGAGGGGAATCGTGATCCGCCAGAATGTGCGCCAGCGCCCAGCGCCGTCCAGCATCGCGGCTTCGTACGTCTCGGGTGGGATGGACGCCATCGCTGCCGTGAACAGCAGCACGTAGAACCCGACCGACATCCAAACGATGACCGCCAGGATCGAGGCGTACGCCGTCCGTGTGCTGCCGAGCCAGTTCACGGGGTCGACACCGACGAGGCCGAGTACGCCGTTGAGAAGGCCGTTGCCGGTCGGGTCGTAGACGAAGGACCACAAGACCCCGATCACCGCGATGGAAAGCAGGTGGGGAAAGAAGTACACGACGCGATAGATCGGCCCGCCGCGCACCCCCTGGATCCCCGCCTGCCGCCGTCGACCCGCCACGGTGATCATGGTGGCGAAGAACAAACCGAGGCCGATCGAGGCGATCGGCAGCACCACGGCGGCGACAACGTTGTTCCGCAAGGCGATCCAGAAGACCTCGTCGGCAAGGAGCCGCGCGTAGTTGGCGAGTCCGATGAAGTCGCGGTCTGCCGTGTACCCGCTCCAATCGGTCAACGAGACGTAGAACGACTGCAAGTACGGCCAGAGCACCAGAACGGCGTAGATCGTGATCGGTCCGGCCAGTGCCCCGATGATGAAGCGTGTGCGTCCTTGTCGCATGGCGCGTCAGTCGCGGTGGAACTTCGTGACGGAGTCGTCGTCCCTGACTGCATCAGCCTCGGTCTGACAGCGCTGCGCCCACTCGTCCGGATTGATCTCACCTGTCATCAGCAGACTGGTGATCTCGTTGATCTTGGTCGAGAGCTCGCTGTACCACTGGTTGTAGAGCCAGTAGAAAGTCTCGTCACCGGATGCGCTCAAGGCATCCTGCACGGATGCCAGGCCTGTTCCGACGTCCGTGACCTCGTAGTCGGCGACCGAGGTCAGTGTCTGGGTCTGGCCGGTGAAGCTCTGAGCCGCCCCCTGCGACAGCAGGATCCTCATCAGCTCCATGCCACCGTTGGGGTTGCTCGCCTGTGCCGGAACGATGTAGGACTCGCCTCCCATCCCCCGGATGGCACTCGCCGACAGCGCGTCAGAGGAGGTCAGGGAGGGGGTCGTGGCGACGACCATGTCGAAGCCCTCCGGGGTGATGTCGCCCAGCTCGCTCTCCAGCCAGGAGCCGCACGGGATGAAGGCGGCTTCGCCGGTCGCCCAGTACGTCTGGGCCTGGGTGTGCGTCAGCCCCGACGTCCCGGGAAGGATGTAATCGCGCTCGACGAGCTGGTAGAACGCCTCGGCTGCCGCCACCACCGGTGGCGCGGTCCAGGCACCCGACTCCAGGTTGTCGATGTTCTTGATGGCGTCGAGCCCGCCAGCCTTGGTGGCAGCCATGAGGATGGGCGTGAGGATGTAGCCCGGGACCTTGCCCTGATAGATCCAGGGGGACATCCCCGTCGACTTGATCTCCGCGCACACGTCGAGCATGTCGTCCCAGGTCTCCGGGACCGGCCATCCGTTCCGCTCGAACAGCGACGAGCTGTGCCAGACACCGTGGACGACGAAGGTGTAGTTCAGCGCGTAAGGAACGCTGCCGAAGGAGCCGAGCTCGACGACACCGGGGAGCAGGGTGTCGCGGACGGTCGTGCCGTCGTCGAGGCCGTAGGCCGGAGCGTCGAGCAGCGGGGTCAGGTCCATGAGCTGCCCGTCGGCGACCAGGGGCGCCATCGGGAGGTTGCCGGACCCCGAGTTGTTGATGAGGTCCGGGACGTCCCCGGAGATGAATCGGGGCTGGAGCTGCTTGCCGATCTCCTGCCCTGCGTGGTGTGTGATCTCGGCGCTCGGGAACGCCTCGGAGTAGGTCGCCTGGGCGTCGAGGACGTATTGGTCGCCGTAACCGCCCGCGAAGACCACCGTTTCCAGCGGCTCGTCGGGCGCTACGCCCAACGGATTCGCGGCATCAGCAGGACCAGCTGTGGTCCCGGTCGGCGGCTCTGCCGCGCCACTGCTGCAGCTCGCCAGGGAGCCGGCGGCGAACATAGCCGCAGCGGTTCCGCCGAAGAGGAGGAACGTGCGGCGTTCCAGCAAGCGTGTCGGTTTCGTGGTCATCAGCGACCCTTCCATTCAGTCCCAGACGCGCGGCCACGTGACGGCCCGCTACCACTGGATCGGGCTGGGTAGCGGGGCAGAGACACGGCAAGCGAGCGTGATTGTGCGCGTAACTTATGCGCGTAATCAGATTAGACTCGGCTGTGCCCCGTCGTCAATAGTGAGGTCGGATCCCGACCACTCAGGAGGTTCAGATGGCTAGCAGCGGTGGAGCCGGTGGCCGGCGCGTGACCCAGCGTGATGTCGCGCGAGAGGCGAACGTGTCGACGGCCATCGTCTCGGCGGTCGTCAACACCAAGATGGACTCCATCCGCGTGAGCGAGAAGACGCGGGCGCGGGTGCGGCAGGCAATCCGTGACCTCAACTACGTCCCGAACGTGGCCGCGCAGAACCTCGCTGGGGGGCGGAGTCGGATCGTGGGCGCCTTCACCTATCACGACACCTTCCCCAGGGCCGAGTCACGCGACTTCTACTACGAGTTCCTCGTCGGCATCGAAGAGGAGGCCGAGAAGGTTGGACACAATCTGTTGCTGTTCACCGGGGCGCGGGACGAGTCGGGCCAGCGGTCGGTCTTCGGGCGCGGCGCGAACATGCTCCGACTTGCGGACGGGGCGATCCTCGTGGGCGGAAAGATCAATGCCGATGAGATCCGCCGTCTGACGGACGAGGGCTACCCGTTCACCGTGATCGGGCGCCATGAGGTACAAGGCCTCGAGTTCGCCTGGGTTGCGGCGAACTACGCTGACGGCACGGAGCTGGTGATGGACGACCTGTACGCACGCGGACACCGTCGCGTGCTCATGGTCGCTGGCCGTCGCACCCACGAGACACTGGTGGAGCGGCGCTCAGGCTTCGCAGCTGCCTGCACGCGTCACCGACTGAAGTCCGATGATGCACCCATGGTCGCGTTCGGCGAGCCGAACCCGGACCTGCCACGGGTCCCCCATGTCGACGACGAGCAGGGTGTGCTCCGCTTCGCCGCGGAGACGGGCTCGACCGCGATCGTCGCCGAGTCCTCATACGTCGCCCACCGGGTCTACCACGCCGCCCTCGGCTCGGGAATGGTGGTACCGCGGGACGTCAGCATTGTCGGCCTGGGGGACCACGGCGATCGGGAGAACGTGCTCCTGCCGGATCCCGCACTCACCCAACTATCCACGCCGCGGCGCGAGATCGGCGCTGCCGCCGTCCGTATGCTACTGAGGCAGTTGGATGGGCAAGGCCAATCGCCTGAGCATGAGTGGATCGCGTGCGAGATCGTGACTGGAACCACGGTCGGAGCGCCGCCCGCGTCCCGGTGAGACCGTTCCGCGAGTTCCCGCCATCGTGGACTTCGGGAGCGGTCGTCACCGTTGGGTAGGCGCCGAGCGGGGGCGTACTCGACGAGTACCTCAGCGCTGCCGGACACCCGCAGGTCGTTCGAGGGCACTGACGACGGCGACCACCCGTTGGCCACGATCCTCGCCGACGCCGGGGTCGCCGAGTCGCACTGCAACTCACCCTGATCGGGGCGCGGCTGTACCGGCGGGAGGACATGATGGAGGCGATCCGGCTGATCTCGGACGGGTCGATCCCGGCCCGCCCACTGATCAGTCACGTATTGCCCGTGGAGCGAGCGGCCGAGGCGTTCGACGTGCTCAGGTCCGGCGGGGCGATGAAAGTGCTCGTGGACTGCCGAGGAGAGGCATGAGTGTGAATCTGTTCGACCTGACGGGAACGCGCGCCGTGGTCACCGGCGCCCGACGCGGGATCGGCCGCGCGATCGCTGAGGCACTCGCCGCGGCAGGTGCGGACATCGTGGGTGCGTCCGCGCAGATGGAGCCCGACGGCGGCGCCGTGGGTGCGTCCGTCCGCTCCCTCGGCAGGTCCTTCATCCCGGTCCGTGTGGACCTCACCGACCGTGACTCGGTGCGCGACTTCGTCACATCGGTCACCGCAGACGGTCCCGTGGACGTACTGGTGAACAACGCCGGCACGATCCGCCGCGCGCCGGCTGCAGAGCACTGCGACGACCTGTGGGACGAGGTGCTCGAGGTCAACCTGTCCAGCCAGTTCCGCATCGCCCGAGAGATCGGCCGGAGCATGCTCGCCGCCGGCCGCGGGAAGATCATCTTCACCGCCTCCCTGCTCAGCTTCCAGGGCGGGCTCAACGTGCCCGGCTACACGGCCTCGAAGTCCGGCCTCGCGGGCCTGACCAAGGCCCTGGCGAACGAGTGGGCCGCCAGCGGGGTGAACGTCAATGCGATCGCACCCGGCTACATCGCCACGGACACCACCCAGGCCCTCCAGGACGACCCGGACCGACGTCGGGCGATCCTTGAGCGCATCCCGGCCGGACGCTGGGGCGACGGTTCGGACATCGGCGGGGCGGCCGTCTTCCTCGCCTCCGCGGCCGCCGACTACGTGCACGGCATCGTCCTACCGGTCGACGGCGGCTGGCTCGGCCGCTGATCGGCGCGGTTCTCGCCCTCAGATGAGGGCCCAACCATCGATACCTAAAATGGATCATTCCATGCGCTTCTAGTGTTGGACAGGTATCGTCGCACGACCTAGCGTTCCAAGGGTTCTTGAGACTCTTGGACGGAGGCCCGATGCCCACGATGGATCCGCGCGAGCTTGCGGAGCGGCTCGGCGGCGGCCTGCTCTCCTTTCCGGTGACGCCCTTCGACGCCGCGCTGGACCTGGACGAGCACGCCTACCGCGACCACCTGCGCTGGTTGGCCGAGTACCCGGTCGCCGGGCTCTTCGCCGCCGGGGGCACCGGGGAGCTGTTCTCGCTCAGCCCGGCAGAGGTGGCCCGGGTGGTGCGGCTCGCGGTCGCAGAGATCCGCGGTCGGGTCCCGGTGTTGGCACCTGCAAGCGCAAGCACTGCACTTGCGGTCGAACAGGCCGCAGATGCCGAGCGAGCCGGAGCCGACGGTGTCCTGCTGTTCCCGCCCTACCTCACCGAAGCCTCGGCCGACGGGTTGCGTGCCCATGTCCAGGCGGTGTGCGCGGCGACGAACCTCGGTGTCGTATACTACAACCGCGCGAACGGGCGCATCGACGCCACCACTCTCGCGCGTCTCGCACAGGACTGCCCCAACCTGGTGGGCTTCAAGGACGGCACGGGCGATATCGAGCTCGTCACCCGCGTGCACGTCAGGCTCGGTGACCGGCTCACCCTGATCGGCGGCCTCCCCACCGCCGAGACCTGCGCCCTGGCATTCGCCGAATTGGGCGTCGCCACCTACTCCTCGGCGATGTTCAACTTCGCCCCGGAGTTCGCCCTCGGCTTCCATGACGCGGTACGTCGTCGCGATCGCACAGGCGTGGACCAGCGACTGCGCGAGTTCGTGCTGCCATACCTCGACATCCGGGACCGCCGGCCGGGCTACGCCGTCTCGATCATCAAAGCGGCACTCGCGGCTGCGGGCCGACCCAGCTCACGGGTGCGGCCACCGCTGACGGATCTCACCGTCGAGGAGGTGGAGCTACTGACGCCACTGGTCGCCCACGTCACGACCTCCTCCTGGATGCCGACCACTGCGAGCAACTCCTCCGATACCGCACAGGCTCGACAGACCCCAGGTTGATACCGTGCGAGCATGCCAATGACGCTGGAGCAGCTGCGTGGTTTCGTCGCTGTCGCCGAGGAGCTTCACTTCGGACGGGCCGCGGCGCGCCTGCAGATGACACAACCACCACTCTCCCGTCAGATCCAGAAGCTGGAACGGACGATCGGCGCACAGTTGCTCGCGCGCTCCCATCGCGACGTCACCCTGACCGCCGCCGGGGACGCGTTCCTGCCCCAGGCGCGGCACATCCTTGCGCTCGCGGACATCGCCCCGGACCAGGCACGTCGAGCCGCCCGTGGTGACGCCGGCGTCATCCGGCTCGGCTTCACCGCCACGGCGGCGATCGGGGTCCTGGGAACCATCCTGAGGGCGATGGACGAGGGCCTCCCCGACGTCGAGGTAATCCTGCACGAATGGGTGAGCTCACGGCAGCTCGAGAACCTGCGCGATGGACGCCTCGACATCGCGTTGACGCGCACCGTGCCGCACGACCCGACGCTACGCTCGCGGGTGGTCCATCAGGAGTCACTGCTGCTCGCCCTTGGCACCCACGATCCCCTCGCCACGGCGAGTGAGGTCACGCCGGCCGACCTGGAGGGGCACACCGTGATCGGCTACTCCCCCACGGACGCCGCGTACTTCGAGAACCTCACCTCCGCTGTTCTCGCCACCGTGAACACCCGTCGCCAGGAACAACTGAGTCAGGTTCACTCGATCCTCGCGCTAGTCGCGGCCGGTCGAGGCGCGGCCGTCGTCCCTCGTTCGGCCTCCCAGCTGCATCCCGACGGCGTGACGTTCCGGGAGCTCGCAGGGTGGCGCTCTCCCGTGGTCCAGCTCCACGCCGTGTGGCGCGACGCTTCGACCAATCCTGCCCTGCACCCCGCGCTCAACCTGCTTCCGACGCCTGCACGTCTCCCCGACTGACGGAACGTCACGGCGGGTGGGACTGCACCTGGCTGCACGTCGCAGACGATACTTTATCCGCATCACAAGATGCGATTCTGGTGTTGGACGGGTATCGATGCCGTCCCTAGTCTGACCTGTGGAGCACGGGCAGACCGCTCCAGGTACTCGAGGAAGAGGAGAGAATGACTGCGATCACCGGTGTGTCCACCCGTGTGTTCCGAGTCCCGTTCGAACGTCTGATCGGCGATGCCAACGATCCGATCGGGCGCGACACGACCATGCAGATGGTCGTCAAGCTGCACACCGACGACGGTCTGACCGGCATGGCGATCGGTCATCCGACGTCTCGTTCGGTCGTTCACAGCTTCGCGGAGCTGCTCGTCGGCGAGGACCCGGCCGGTGTGAAATCACTGTGGCAACGAATGGTCGACCGGGCCTTCAAGGGCGGCACAGAGGGGATCGTAAAGGAGGCGATCTGCCATCTCGATGTGGCGCTGTGGGACCTCAAGGCGAAGGCCAACGAGGAGCCGTTGTGGAAGGCCCTCGGTGCCAGTTCACCACACGTGCGCGCCTACGCCAGCGGCATCGACAGCCCGCTCACGGACTCCGAGATCGACGCCTTCTACCGTGGCATGGCGGCACGGGGCATTACTCTCGGCAAGCTCAAGGTGGGCCGCGATCGTGAGGGCGACCTACGCCGTCTGGACATCATGCGCGAGGCACTGGCCAGCAGGGGGAAAGAACCCGAGCTGACCATCGATTCCAACGAGTACTGGACGGCGAAGGAGGCCATCGACCGTATCCGCGAGATCGAGCGGCACCATCGCCTCACCTGGGTGGAGGAGCCGGCCCGTCGCTGGGACGTCGCAGGTCTGCGGAAGGTGTCCGAGGCCGTCACGTCCGCTGTCGCCACCGGCGAGAACCTCAACGGTGTGCCCGAGTTCCTGCCGCTCATCCAGGGCGGGGCGGTGGACATCGTTCAGGTCGGTCAGTACACCACCGGCATCACCGGAGCCCTACGCGTGGCCGAGCTCGCCTCTGCGTACGAGCTGCCGGTCGCCACGATGAACTGCCCCGGAGATTTCATGGCCCACATCGGTCCGGTCCTCGATGATCACCTCGGTGTCGAGGTCGTCTGGGGCGGAATGGGGCGACTGGTGAACAACCACCAGGTGGTCGAGGACGGCTGGATCACGCTTCCCGACCTGCCCGGCCTGGGCCTGACCCTGCGTGACGACATCGACGAACTCGAGATCCACGAGCTCCCCCCATCATCGGCGACCTCCACCCCGGGGCGCCGCAGACGCAACTCGTGGAGCGAATACAGCCAGGCCCGGACGACCGAAGCGAACCGCTGACGGTCGTCGCTTTCCAGCATGCACAAGGAGGTCATGATGAACGACAAGAGCACTCTCGGGCGCCGCAGTTTCATGAAAGCGGCCGGCGCAGCCGCCGGAGCGAGCACGCTCGCAGCCTGCGTCCCTGGCGGCGGGGAGACCGGTTCCGGCGGCTCGGGCGGCTCAGGCTCTGGTTCCGGTCCCCTTCACCTCACCTACTGGGCGTGGGTGGACGACCCGACGTCCACGGTGGTGCAGGACCTCGCTGCACAGTTCAACGAGGAACGGACCTCGCTCCAAGTCGACGTCGAGATCATGCCGGCCGAGGCGGTCTACAACCGCGTCATCGCCTCGATCAACGCCGGGGATCCTCCCGATGCCACGGCGATCCACGTCAACAACGTCGCCGACATCGCGGCGATGGGCGCGCTCCAGGAGCTGGACGAGTACTGGGACTCATTTCCCGAGGCGGATGACATCACCCCAGCAGCAGTACTCGGCTCCCGCTTGGGCAAGGAGGACAACCCGCTCTACACGATGCCATGGAACGCCCTGGTCACCTACCTGTACTACCGGACGGACTGGTTCGCGGAAGCCGGGATCGAACCGCCGGAGACCACCGACGACTTCCTCGCCGCAGCCCGGGCGATCACCGATCCCGACGCCGGGCGCTACGGATACGGTCTGCGCGGGAGCTCCCACGGCCACATCCACTACTTCGTGTGGCTCGCGACCCTCGGCGGGTTCGACGCTGTGCGGGACGAGCAGGGCAACCCGGTCTTCGATCGGGCCGAGAACCTGCAGTACACGGACTGGTTCCTCGACCTCGCCCGTGAGCACCAGGTGACACCGCCGACGGCCTCGGGAGACGGTTTCGAGCAGATCATGAACAATATGAAGGCCGGCGTCTCAGGCATGATGCTCCACCACATCAAGTCCGCCGCGGAGCTGACCCAGTCGATCGGGGCCGAGAACCTCGCGGCGATCCCGGTGCCGGCCAGCCCAAGTGGCAACAGGTTCACCGAGTTCGGGCCGAACATGAACGCGGTGTATGCCGATGGTCAGGATCCGGAGGCTGCCTTCGAGTGGGTCTCCTTCCTGGCCTCGAGGGAGTCGCAGATCACCTTCAGCCAACAGGACGGTTCCCTTCCGATCATCGAGTCGGCGTGGGACGACGAACACCTCCAGGAGAACCCGTTCGCGCAGGTCTCCTTCGAGGCGATGGCCGATGCGTACCTGATGCCCTTCACCGATCGCCCCGGCTACAGCCGGCTCGCTGAGCAGACCTGGCCACAGAGCACCCAGCCGGCCCTGTCCGGCGGGATCACCACAGAGGAGTTCGCCACCGGCCTTGCTGACGAGGTCCGTGAGTGAGCATCGCGCCCACGAAGACCGGTTCCGCCGCTGCGATCGACGTCGGCAGGGGCGGAGCCGGACGCACGAGGCCACGCACCAGACGCTCCTGGCGCGTGCTGCTGCCGTACATCCTGCTGCTGCCGGCGCTGATCGTGGTCGCGTTGGTCGTCGCCGGGCCC
Source organism: Ruania alba (assembly GCF_900105765.1). NCBI lineage: Bacteria > Bacillati > Actinomycetota > Actinomycetes > Micrococcales > Ruaniaceae > Ruania > Ruania alba. Next base: position 1,910,638 of record NZ_FNTX01000002.1, on the reverse strand, counting down.
ATCGTGCAGTCGGTCGGATACAGCTTCCAGGCGTACAACCTGCGTGAGCTCGACCAGGTTCGATTCATCGGGCTGGACAACTACATCCGGGCGCTGACCGACGGAATGTTCTGGAAGGCCGCTCGAGCGACGCTGATCTGGGTGGGTGTGGTCCTTCCCGTGCAGTTCGTCCTCGGGATGGCGATCGCCACGCTGATGAACCGAGCGTTCAAGGGCCGCACTGTCCTGCGCTCGTTGGTGCTGCTTCCGTGGATCATCCCCTCAACGGTCGTGGCCCTGCTCTGGCGATGGATGCTGGATGGCAACCTGGGGGTGGTCAACGACCTCTTGATGCGGCTCGGCATCGTCGATATCGGCATTCCATGGCTCAATCAGCCCAGCACGGCGATGGCCGCCGTCGTGATCGCGATGATCTGGCACGGGATGCCATTCTTCGCCCTCATGCTGCTCGCTGCCCTGCAGGCGGTGCCCGCTGAGCTCTACGAGGCAGCCAACCTGGACGGTGCCTCCGCCTGGCAGCGATTCCGCTTCGTCACCTGGCCGACCATCATCGCCACGATTCGTACCACGACGTTGCTGCGCATCATCTGGCTGGCCAACTCCATCGAGATCATTTGGATCATGACGGTCGGCGGCCCCAACTTCGCGACCAGCACGCTGCCGGTCGTGACCTTCTTCGAGGCGACTCGGGGTCTCGACTATGGCTACGCCTCAGCCGTGAGCATCCTCCTCACGCTGGCCCTGATGGTGGTTGTGGTTCTGTACCTGCGACAGATGAAGAAGGACGACCAATGACCGCAGTGGCCAATACCAGTCCGCGTCGGCGCGAGGGCCGCAGGCTCATCTCCATCTGGGCTGTGGCAATCCCGGTCATCCTCCTGTCGATCGGACCATTCCTCTGGCTCGTGAAGACCTCTCTGGTGACCGAGCAGGAGATCTTCATCCGCCCGCTGCAGTACCTGCCGACGT